>JAFSMA010000132.1 GCA_017448145.1 Oscillospiraceae bacterium
AAGCTCCTCTTCTTCACCTCCGGCACCACCTCCCAGTCCAAGGCGGTGGTGCTGACGGAGCGCAGCCTCTGCGCCAGCGCCTATAACGGCGGCGCCCTGCTGCCGTTGGAGAGCGGCGACGTGCTGCTGTGCCAGCTGCCCCTGTGCCATGTGTTCGGCTTCGTGTGCGGCCTTCTCTGGGGCCTCTCCTGCGGCGCCTGCGTGGCCTTGGGCCGGGGCCGCCGCCACTATCTGGACGACTGCGCCTTCTTCCGCCCCACGGCCCTGGCGGCGGTGCCGCTGTTGCTGGGCTTTTTGCTGCGGCAGCAGGCGCTGAACCCCGGCCTGCGGCTGGTGCTGGTGGGCGCCGGCGACTGCCCGCCCTCCCTTTTGGAGGACGCCCGGGCCACCGGCGTCCGGGTCTGCTTCGGCTACGGCCTTACGGAGACCAGCTCCGGCGTGGCATTATCCCTGGGGGATGAGCCCTACGCCATGACCGTCTGCCCCGACGACACCATCACCCTGGCCGAGGACGGGGAGATATTGGTCTACGCCCCCACCTGCCTGATGCAGGGGTATTATAAGCGGCCCATCGACACCGACATCGCCATCCAGGCCGGGGTGCTGCGCACCGGCGACCTGGGGGTGATGGACGACAAGGGCCTTTTGCACGTGATTGGCCGCAAAAAAGACGTGCTGGTGCTCCCCGACGGCACCAAGCAGTTCCTGCCGGAGTGCGAGGGGGAGCTTTCCGCCCTCCTGGGGGGCGGCGACTTCGCCCTGGTGCTCCATCGGGGCCGGGTGGCCCTGGCCCTCTACGGCGATGAGCGCAGCGACGAGCAGCTCTGGCAGTGCCTGGCCCCCTACCAGGCCGCCCGGCCCCGTGGCCAGCAGATTGCCGCCATTTTGCGTCAGACACAGCCCTTGCCCCGCACCGCCACCGGCAAGGTAAAACGCTGGGAATTGAAAGGAAGGATCGGTTATGACCAGGAGTGAGATTTTAGAGCGCACCAAAAAGGTGATTTACGACAGCGTCCCCGAGTTGGAGGGCGTGGACTTGCAGGAGGACACCGTGGTCAACACCGACATGGGCATGGACTCCATGAACTTTATTCTGGTGATCTGCCGCCTGGAGGCGGAGTTTGACGTCCGCATCCCCAACCGCCAGTGGAGCAAGCTGTCCACCCTGGGCCAGGTCATCGACGCCATCGAGAAGCGCCTGCCCAATGGTTGATTGCTACCGCCGGGCGCTGCTGCTGGGCAGCCAGCACGTGGACTGCTGCCGCCGCCTGCGCACATCCACCCTTTTCGCCCTGCTGCAAAACGCCGCCATCCGCCACACCGAGTCCCTGGGCATGGGCCGGGACAAGACGCTGGACCGGGGCCTTTTGTGGGTGGTGGGCCGCCAGTACGTGGAGATTGCCCGGATGCCGGTATATGATGAGCGCATCGTCCACACCTCCTGGCCCGGCGACACCCTGCGGGTCCTGTTCCCCCGGTATGATGAAATCACCGACGAGGCGGGGAATGTGCTGCTGCGCGCCAGCGCCGTGTGGACGCTGATGGACGCCGAGAGCCGGTCGGTGGCCTTCCCGGAGGAGTACGGCGTGGCCATCCCCGGCGTGAAGCGGGGAGGGGAGCTGCCCCTGCTGCCCAAGATCGTGCCCATCGCCCCCACGGCATCCTTCACCTTCACCGTGCCTTACAGCTACGTGGACATCAACGGCCATATGAACAACACCCGCTATTTTGACGTGGTGGAGGACAATCTGCCCTGCCAGGCGGCCCCCCGGGCCATCCAGGTGGAGTACCTCTCCGAGGTGCGCCGGGGCGAGACGCTGCGTGTGCAGTGGGGCAGGGAAGGGGAGCGCATCTTCCTCTCCGGGGAGACGGACCGCCCCTGCTTCCGCATGAGTTTGCAATATCGTAATAAGGAGTAATACCATGGAATCCATCCGCATTATTGAACTGAAAGAGAGCATCTTTGCCGACAATAACGCCGACGCCGACCGCCTGCGCGGTCAGCTCAAGCAGCAGGGCACCTTCCTGCTGAACCTCATGTCCTCCCCCGGCTCCGGCAAGACCAGCACCCTCAAGCGCACCATCGCCGCCTTGCAGGATGAGCTGTCCATCGGCGTCATGGAGGCGGACATCGACTCCGACGTGGACGCCGCCGCCATCGCCGCCACCGGTGCCCGCACCATCCAGCTCCACACCGGCGGCATGTGCCACTTGGACGCCGACATGACCCGCCAGGGCCTCACCGAGTTCGGCACCGAGGATTTGGACCTGGTGGTGCTGGAGAACGTGGGCAACCTGGTGTGCCCCGCGGAGTTCGACACCGGCGCCGTGAAGAACGCCGTCATCCTCTCCGTCCCCGAGGGCCACGACAAGCCCCTGAAATACCCCCTCATGTTCGAGGTGGCGGACGTGCTGATTATCAATAAAATCGACGTGCTGCCCTATTTTGATTTCGACATCCAAAAGCTCACCGAGTACGCCCATATGCGCCATCCCGGCCTGCCCATTTTCCCCGTCTCCGCCAAGACCGGGGAGGGCATGGACGCCTGGACAGACTGGCTGCGCCGCCAGGTGGCGGAGTGGAAACAATAAATCACCCACAGCGAGAGGAGAGAGGGCTATGGTAAAAGAAGTCAACCCCATGATTCACGTCAACGAGCGCGACTACCCCGTTACCGACCATCACTGCGACGACCCCGAGAAGAAAAAGCTGCTTTTGAAGCTCTCCCGCATGATTACCGACAACATCCCCCGCAAGCTCCCCGGCGGCATGAAGGAAAACCACATGGATTTCTGGATTCTGGACCGGCTGCTGACCAAGGATGAGGTCAAATTCATGATCAGCTTCCAAAAGCGCCGCACCGGCCGCACCACCGCCTGGCTGGCCCAGGCCAACCATATGAGCGAGGCCGAGGCCCAGAAGATCATCGACCACCTGCTGTGGATCGGCATCATCGAGCAGAACCGGGATAACCCCGACGGGCACATCCAGTATTGGATCCCCAAATGGGTGGTGGGCTCCGGCGAGTACATGGTGGAGCATCCCACCCTCACCGACACCAACCCCGAGGTGGCCACCATGTTCAACCTGGCCCCCCAGGAGCCCTTGGAGCTGGCGGCCAAGCTGGTGCCCCCCGGCGGCGCCGGCATCGGCATGCACGTCATCCCCGTGGAGCAGGCCATCGACGGCGCCTCCACGTCGGTAAGCGTGGAGCATTTGAGCCACTGGCTGCAAAAGTACGACAAGTTCTGCGCCATGGTCTGCGCCTGCCGCAAGGCCCAGCGCGTTCGCGGCGAGGGCGTAGGCGACATCGAGGGCTATATGTGCATCGGCCTGGGGGACATCGCCGAGTTCCTGGTGGAGTCCGGCAAGGACGCCCATTACATCACCCGGGAAGAGGCCATGGAGATCATCCGGCGTGCCGAGGAAAAGGGCTACGTCCACCAGATCACCAATCTGGACGGCCCCGACCGCATCGTGGGCATCTGCAACTGCTCCCCCGGCAGCTGCTACGGCCTGCGTACCTCCCAGCTGTTCAACACCCCCAATATGTCCCGCAGCGCCTACCGCGCCCACGTGGACGCGGAGAAGTGCGTGGGGTGCGGCAAGTGCGTGGAGGTATGTCCCGCCGGCGCCGCCCGCCTGGGCCAGAAGCTGTGCCGCAAGGACGGCTCCAAGGTCATGTACCCCATGCACGACCTGCCCGACGACAACGTGTGGGGCCCCGACCGCTGGGATCGGGATTACCGCGACCACAATAAGCTGAACTGCTACGACTCCGGCACCTCCCCCTGCAAGACCGCCTGCCCCGCCCATCTGGCCGTCCAGGGCTATATCCGCATGGCCGCCGAGGGCCGGTATGACGAGGCCATCCGCCTCATCCGCCAGGATAACCCCTTCCCCGCCGTCTGCGGCGCGGTGTGCAACCGCCGCTGCGAGGACCGCTGCACCCGCGGCACCATCGATAAGCCTGTGGCCATCGATGAGATCAAAAAATTCCTGGCCCAGTGGGAGCTTCAGCACCCCGAGAACTACGTCCCCAAGTGCCAGAATATGGAGGGCCAGCAGTGGACGGACTTCCCCATCGCCGTCATCGGCGCCGGCCCCGCGGGTCTGAGCTGCGCCTACTATCTCCGCCAGGAGGGCTACCCCGTCACCGTGTTTGACCGGGAGCAGCGCCCCGGCGGTATGCTGATGAACGGCATCCCCAACTTCCGTTTGGAGAAAAAGGTCATCGAAGCGGAGATCGACATCATCCGCCGCATGGGCGCCGAGATTCGCTGCGGCGTGGACGTGGGTAAAGACGTGACCCTGGACCAGCTCCGCGCCCAGGGCTACAAGGCCTTCTTCATCGCTACCGGCCTCCAGAGCGGCGGCAAGCTGGGCATCCCCGGCGACGACGCCCAGGGCGTCATTCCCGGCATCGACTTTGCCCGCCGTATCAACCAGGACAGCACGGCGCGCCTGAGCGGCAACGTGGTGGTCATCGGCGGCGGCAACATCGCAGCCGACATCGCCCGCACCGCCGTCCGGGCCGGGGCCGAAAAGGTGGACCTCTACTGCCTGGAGGACTACGACCACATGCCCATGGGCCCCGAAGATCGGGAGGACGTGGAGCGCGACGGCATCACCATCCACGCCGGCTGGGGCCAGACCGCCATCGACACCGAAGATGGCCGCGCCACCGCCATCCACTTCCGCCGCTGCCTCAGCGTCAAGAACGGGGAGGGCCGCTTTGACCCCAAGTTTGACGATAACGATACCCTGTCCCAGAAGTGCGACACGGTGCTCTACTGCATCGGCCAGCGCCCCGACCACGGCGAGTTGCTCAAGGGCACGAAGGTGGCCTTCCGCTTAAACGGCACCGTCCAGGCCGACCCCGTCACGCTGCAAACCGGCGAGAGCGACATCTTCGTGGGCGGCGACGTGTACACCGGCCAGAAGTTCGTCATCGACGCCATTGCCGCCGGCCGTGAGGCCGCCGTGTCCATCAACCGCTTCGTCCATCCCGGCCAGAGCCTGACCATCGGTCGCGACCTGCGCACCTTCATCGAGCTGGACCGCGACGACATCCTGGTGGAGAGCTACGACAACGCCCAGCGCCAGATGCCCGGCCTCCGCCCCGGCGACGCCACCGCCACCTTCGACGATCTCCGCCTGCCCCTCACCGAGGAGCAGGTGAAGCGGGAGGCGGGGCGGTGCCTCAAGTGCGGCGCCACCACCGTGGATTTGAACCAGTGCATCGGCTGCGGCCTTTGCACCACCCGCTGCCAGTTCGACGCCATCCACCTCACCCGTGACCTGCCTGCCGCCAGCGACATGCACACCGCCGAGGAGATGATGAAGGTGGTGGCCCCCTACGCCCTGAAACGCGGCATGAAGATTCTCAAGAAAAAGATCACCGGCAAGTCCGATTATCCCACGGAGCAGTAATTTTTTCCCGAGCCAAATTTCCCCATTTTGAAAGGAGAGCACCAAATGACCCGCGACGAAAAAATTTTCAAATTAGGTAAAATCATCACCGACCGCAAGGAGATCCTCCTGGGCCTGGAGAAGATGTCCACCGAGTCCCCCGAGTATTGGGGCATTGACTGCGGCCTCCAGTACGCCGAGCGTCGCTACGGCAAGGCCGTGGCGGACGACTGTCTGGACCTGGCCCTGCAAATGGGCAAGCGCAAGCCCAAGACCTTCGCCCAGCTCAAGGCCCTGTCCGGCTGGGAGGACGATCGCCTGGCGCTGGTGCTGGAGGCCCTGTGCCAGGCCAGTCTGGTGGAGTGGCATTTCGAAAATCTGGACGGCAAGAACCCCAACCATGAGAAGCGCTGGGTGCTGGATATGTTCGTCCCCGGCAGCGCCGAGATCATGACCATGCGGCCGGAGATCTCCCCCGTCACCCCCCAGGTGGCCGACTTCTTCGAGCGCATGACCTACCTGCCCCTGGCGGGCATCACCCAGATGGTGCCTCCCGGCGGCGCCGGCATCGGCATGCACGTCATCCCCGTGGAGCAGGCCATCCCCGCCAACTGTGAGTCCCTGCCCGTGGAGCATTTGAGCCACTGGCTGAAGAAGTACGAGGGCCATATCGGCGTGGGCATCTGCTCCTGCCGCAAGCAGCAGCGCATCCGGGGCGAGGGCTCCGGCGACATCGAGCAGTACTGGTGCATCGGCGTGGGCGACTTTGCCGACTACTGCCGCGAGACCGGCATGGGCCACGACATCACCTATGATGAGGCCATGGAGATTCTCCATAAGGCCGAGGAGCGGGGCTACGTCCACCAGATCACCAACATCGACGGCGAGAATAAGATCTTCGGCCTGTGCAACTGCGCCGTGGGCGTGTGCAACGCCCTGCGTACCTCCCAGCTCTTCAACACCCCCAATATGTCCCGCTCCGCCTACACCGCCCAGGTCACGCCGGAGAACTGCGTGGCCTGCGGCAAGTGCGTGGAGGTATGTCCCGCCGGCGCCGTCCGCCTGGGCCAGAAGCTGTGCACCAGCCACGGCGAGGTGGAATACCCCAAGCAGCCCCTGCCCGACAACAACGTCTGGGGCGAGGACAAGTGGAACTGGAATTATAAGAACGAGAACGGCGTCATCCAGACCTGGCCCACCGGCACCGCCCCCTGCAAGGCCGCCTGCCCCCTGCACATCGGCATCCAGGGCTACATCAAGCTGGCCGGTGAGGGCAAGTACCGGGAGGCGTTGGAGCTCATCAAGAAGGACAATCCTTTCCCCGCCGTCTGCGGCGCCATCTGCCGCAAGTACTGCGAGGACGAGTGCACCCGGGGCACCGTGGACGAGGCCCTGGCCATCGACGATATCAAGCAGTTCATCGCCGCCCAGGATCTGAAGGCGGAGCACCACTATGTCCCGCCCATGAACTCCTCCACCCGCGAGAAGTTCGACCAGAAGATCGCCATCATCGGCTCCGGCCCCGCCGGCCTGAGCTGCGCCTACTTCCTGGCCATCGAGGGCTACTCCCCCGTGGTGTTTGAAAAGGACGCCGTTCCCGGCGGCATGATGGTCACCGGCATCCCCAACTTCCGCCTGGAAAAGGACGTGGTCAACGCCGAGATCGACGTGCTGCGTGAGATGGGCGTAGAGTTCCGCTGCGGCGTGGAGGTGGGCAAGGATGTCACCATCCAGCAGCTCCGCGACCAGGGCTTCAAGGGTTTCTTCGTAGCCGTTGGCCTGCAGTACGGCGGCAAGCTGAACGTACCCGGCGATGACGCCGTGAACGTCATGCCCGGTGTGGACTACATCAAGTCCGTCAACGCCGGCAAGGCCCAGCCCCTCTCCGGCAACGTGGTGGTCATCGGCGGCGGCAACATCGGCGCCGACGTGGCCCGCACCGCCATCCGCCAGGGCGCGGAAAGCGTCCAGCTCTACTGCCTGGAGCAGTATGAGGATATGCCCATGGGCGAGGAGGATCAGGAGCTGTGCAAGGCCGACGGCGTCACCATCCACGCCGGCTGGGGCCAGACCGCCATCGACACCGAGGACGGTCGCGCCACCGGCATCCACTTCCGCCGCTGCCTCAGCGTCAAGAACGCGGAGGGCCGCTTCGATCCCCAGTTTGACGATAACGATACCGCTTTCGAGTCCTGCACCACCGTGCTGTACTGCATCGGCCAGAAGGTGGAGTGGAAGGAGCTGCTGAAGGACACGAAGGTGGCCTTCCGCCCCAACGGCATCGCCATCGCCGACCCCGTCACCCTCCAGACCGCCGAGCCCGACATCTTCGTGGGCGGCGACGTGTACACCGGCCAGAAGTTCGTGGTGGACGCCCTGGCCGCCGGTCGTGAGGGCGCCGTGTCCCTCCACCGCTTCGTCAACGAGGGCCAGAGCCTGACCATCCACCGCAACACCCGCCACTTCGCCTCCCTCAATAAGGACGACATCGTTCTGCCCCCCGACGCGGTAAAGAAGCCCCGCCGCGCCGTCAAGGGCGTGGACGAGTCCAAGGCCCGCACCATGCACGACGAGCGCCTCATCTTCACCGAGGAGCAGATCAAGTCCGAGGCCAGCCGCTGCCTGAGCTGCGGCCGCAGCGTGGTGGACACCAACAAGTGCCTGGGCTGCGGTATGTGCACCGTCCAGTGCAAGTTCGACGCCATCCACCTGATCCGCAACATGGGCGACGCCTACTCCAGGATGATCCCCGCCGAGGACAAGTTCAAGGCCATCGGCGCCTACCTGCCCAAGCGTGCCGTGAAGATTTTGAAGCACAAGGCCACCGGAAAGGCCGACTGAGGACGGGCCATGCACGAACTGGGCTTAGTCAACTACGTGGTCAAGCAGGTCTCCCGCATCGCGGAGGAAAACCACGTGGCGAAGATCCACTCCGTCACCCTGGAATTCGGCGAGGTGTCCGGCATCGTCACCTCCTACCTGTACGACTATTGGAACTGGTACACCAAGAAATTCCCCCTGTTTGACGGGGCCAAGCTGCTGTGCGAGGAGATTCCCGCCGTCACCTGGTGTGACGACTGCAAGCAGACCTACCCCACCGTCCAATACGGCAAAACCTGTCCCCATTGCGGCAGCGGCAACACCTGGCTGCAACAGGGCAACGAGATGAACATCAAGCAAATCGAGGTGGAAGACACCCGGGAAGGAGACCAAAATGGAGAATGAAGCGCTGCGCCGGCTGAAAGACGAGCTGGGCGTCATCAACTACAAGATCAACTATAAAACCGGCGTCCACCTGGGCGTCATCGAGGACTTCTTCGACCACAAACGGGACGATATCGACCCCAAAGACCGGGCCAAAATCGAAGCCATGCTGTTGAAGGAGAAGCAGTAAAAGAACAAAAAGCCCGCCATCCCACGGGATGGCGGGCTTTTTGCTATCGTAGGGGCGCTTCAAGAAGCGCCCGCATTCCACGCGGCGGCCACCGCCAAGGCCGGATAAACGCCACCTGGCCTCGCCCAACATCGTAGGGGCCGACGCCCCGGCGGCCCGTACCCCGGTAACAATAACCACCAATGTCGGTTACACGGCACCCGCCATCGACAACCCTCCGTAGGGGCGGGGCTCTGCTCCGCCCTTACCTCGGCGATATACGGAAAAAGGGAGGAGCAGAGCCCCTCCCCTACAACCAAACCCCAATCCATCCGCAACCAACGAAACCGTTCCGATTACCCCGCCCCGAAAGGCGGGACACGCAGGTCCCGCCCTACGGAGAAACGGCTCCACCGTTTGTAGGGCGGGTTTCCCCCGGTTTTCCTTTCCAACCGTCGGTTGGAAAGCCGTTCCAACCACGAAAACCTTGCATTTTGCGCTGCCGCCGTTATACTGAAAGCCAGAGTCGCGACCACACAGCCGGCGCTGCCGGGAAAGGATGGAGCATATGGAACAGATCTATTTCGGCGAGCGCATCGCCGCGTACCGCAAGGCCCAGTGGCTGACGCAGGAGGGCCTGGCCCAGAAACTGGGCGTCACCAACCAGGCCGTCAGCAAATGGGAGAGCGACCAGTGCTGCCCGGACATCATGCTGCTGCCTGCGTTGGCGGACGTATTCGGCGTCACTATCGACGCGCTGTTTGGCCGGGAGACCCCCGCGCCGGCGGAGGAGCCGGCGCAGGACACGGCGCAGACCGACGAGAGACCGGCGGGATTGGAGATCGGCGAGCTGCCCTGGCCCGACGACGGGGCGCTGCGGGCAGTGTGCTACGTGGGCCGCCACATGGTGCAGTTCGGCGACAGGAGCACCGGCAGGGGCGTCCAGATCGGGCCGATCCACCTGGACGTGGGCGCGCCGACTATCGAGCTGCATTACAGCGGTGACGTGGTGGGAAGCATCTACGCCCAGGGCAGCGTGCTGTGCGAGAGCGCCACGGTGAGCGGCGACGTTCATGCGGAGGACAGCGTGCGCTGCGGCGATGTAGGCGGCAGCGTCACCGCCGGCGACAGCGTCAGCTGCGGCAACGTAGGCGGCGGCGTTACCGCCGGCGACAGCGTCGACTGCGAAGACGTGGGCGGCAGCGTGTCCGCCGGGGACGAGGTGCGCTGCGGCCATGTGGAGGGCAACGTTACCGCCGGCGACAGCGTGTTCTGCGCCGGCGTGAAGGGCCGCGTCTGGCAGGACGATGAATGAATAGAAAAAGCCAGGCGGCGGGGCCTATGTGTCCCGCCGCATCCGGCTGAACGGCACCCATCATCGCCCAACATCGTAGGGGCGCTTCAGGTCGCGCCCGTACCCAGGCAGCAATAACCGCCGATGTCGGTTGCATGATACACGCCATCGACAATCCTCCGTAGGGGCGGGGCTCTGCTCCGCCCTTACCCCGGCGATATGCGGAAAAAGGGAGGAGCAGAGCCCCTCCCCTACAACCAAAACACCAACCCACCCCCAACCAACAAAACCGTTCAGAATA
>JAFSMA010000133.1 GCA_017448145.1 Oscillospiraceae bacterium
ACAGGCGACACCACAGGCAGCCTCGCAGGGAATGTGGCGATCAACAACACCACCCCCACCGACACAACCCCTACCGACGTTCCCGCCACCTCCGATTTGGAGACCCCTCTGACCCTTGAGGCCAAAACGGACGGCACCATCTTAGTGAAAAATCCCAAGGACGGTATGGAGTATTCCATCAACGGCGGCACAAAGCAGGCTGTGACGGACGAAATCACCGTATCCGCCGGCAACACGGTGGCCTTCTACGGCGCCGCTGACTGCTATGATGGCACCGTTATTTCGGACGGCACGGCCCAATGCTATATCTACGGCAATATCATGAGCCTGATAGATGCCACGAACTTCGCCAGTGCCACTGCCCTGACGAAGGCATGCGCCTTCTACAGCTTTTTTGAGAAGAATGCTTGCCTGTTTAGTCACCCCGACAGAAAGCTGGTGCTGCCCGCCACCACCCTGGCAGAGAGCTGCTACGTGTCTATGTTCGCTGACTGCGCCAGTCTGACCACGGCGCCGGAGCTGCCTGCCACTACCCTGGCAGAGGGCTGCTACGCGGGTATGTTCGCTGACTGCACCGGTCTGACCACGGCGCCGGAGCTGCCCGCCACCGCCCTGGCAGAGGTCTGCTACATGTCTATGTTCTATGGCTGCACCGGCCTGACCACGGCGCCGGCCCTGCCCGCCACCACCCTGGCAGAGAGCTGCTACATGTCTATGTTCTCCGGCTGCGAAAACCTGAACGCCGTGACCTGCCTGGCCACGGACATTTCCGCAAGTAATGCGACACTGAACTGGCTCTCTAACGTACCCTCCTCCGGAACCTTTACCAAGGCCTCCGGCACCGACTGGCCGACCGACAGCGTCAGCGGCATCCCCGAAGGCTGGACGGCGGTGGATTACTCCGACTCCAGCACCACCTCCGTCTCCTACCTGGACGCCCAGGTGGATGATACCACCCATGCGGTGACCTACACCCCCGCCACCTGCACGGACTACACCCCGGTGGCCTCCGCCACCGACGCCGTCACCTGGGGCACGGCGGGCGAGACCACCTGGTACGTGGTCCAGGAGGATGCGACCATTGATAACACCGTCACCTTCACCGGCGACGTGCGCCTCATCCTCTGCGACGGCGCCACGCTGACCGTCAACAGCGTCACCCAGTATGGCAACGCCATCACGAACAGCGGTTCCGGCTCCCTCACCGTCTACGCCCAGAGCACCGACGAGAACGCGGGCGAACTGAAAGCCACCGCCCAGGGCGGCTCCGCTATCCTGGCAGATGGCTGCGCCGTTACCATCAACGGCGGTAAAGTGACCGCCACTACAGGCGCCGACAATACCAACCGCGCAGGCCTCCAAGTGTCAGGCGCAGCCTTGACCATCAACGGCGGCGTAGTAAACGCCAGCGCCCCAGACTATTGCAACGGTATTCGTGCTGATGGGGCGCCCGTGACCATCAACGGCGGCGCCGTGACAGCCGAGAGCCACCAAGGCGTCTTCCTCAATAGCACCGATATGATGATGCATGGCGGCGCCCTGGTTGCCAACTCAGAGGATTTCACTGGTATCTATACTTACGATGCCAACATCACCGTCACCGGTGGTGACTTGACCGTTACATCCAAGTCCAACGGTATCTACGCCAATAACATTACTATCTCCGGCGGCAGCGTGGAGATCGATTCCGCAGGTTACGCGGCCATCTATGCCAGCAAGACCGTCACCATCTCCGGCGGCAGCGTGGAGGCCACCGGCAAGACCTACGGCATTATGACCTGGAACGGCGACGTGACCTTCACCGGCGGCGACGTGGCCGCCAGCGCCACCAATGCCGAGAATGCCATGGCTGTCAACAGCCAACTCGGCGCTGTGGTCATCGGCCCCGGCCTGCGCGTGGACGCCGGTGACGATGAAAGCGCCGCCGTCAAGGTCACCAAGACCTTCCCCGAGACCCATGACCAGAAGTGGGCCCATATCTATGAGATCACCAACTCCACCTACACCCTCACCATTCCCGCCGCCGTCACCGTGTCCGGCGCCGGCTGGAACGCCACCGGCGGCGTGAGCGCCACCGGCGAGCTGGCCAAGGGCAAGAAGTTGACCGTCACCGCCGCCTCCGGCGACGATTTCGCCCTGGTGTGCCAGGGTAAGGGGCAGATCGGCTACTATCTGGCCGCCACCGCCACCGACATCCAGCCCACCACCACCTGGACCTTCACCGCCCTGGACGACGACCCCGCCACCCAGCCCATGGGCGTCATCGTCAGCGAGACCGACTTCAGCAGCGCCCGCCCCGGCACCTACACCGACACCGTGACCTTCACCGCCCAGGTGGAGGACGCCGACCCGCTGCAGAAGCTGACCGTCCCTGCGTACGTATGGAGCGACGAAATGGAGGAGGATGTTCAAGTGGACGTGGACTTCTACTACATGGCCGGCGAGACCTGGAAGCAGGCCATCGAGAACCACCCCACGGAGAACGCCGGCTGGAGCACCTTCGACGACAGCGACGATATATTTACCATTAAGGGCGAGAAGTATACCGACGTAACCCGGGGCATTAACAACTTCATCATGTACGACGACAACGCCGACCTGGTGAATTTTGATCTGGAGATTGATCCGACAGGCAAGTACACTCTTGTCAACACCGAAATTTGACGCCCTGATACGCCTATGAAAAAATCCATCATTATCATCACCGCCCTGGCCCTGGCGCTGCTGCTGATGGCTTGCGGCAAGTCCGGCCCCACGGACACCGTGGAGCGCTTCGCCCCCGCCGCCCCGGTAGACAGCGGCAGCCTGGCCATCCCCGGCTATGAGGGGCTGGCCTTTACCGCCGACAGCGCCGTCCAGGAGGTGTACCTCACCAACCCGCCCCAGAACGCCTGCTCCTTCGTCATGACCCTGACGCTGGACGATGGGGAGACCCTCTGGGAGGGCCGGGCCATCGGCCCCGGCGAGGTCTTCACCTCCATCGTCCTCACCCGGCCCCTGGCGGCAGGGGAGTACGGCGCCACGCTGCGGTATCAGTGCTATTCCCTGGAAGACGAAACGCCCCTCAACGGAGCGGAAATACAACTCACCATCGCGGCCCGATAAGCCCGATGAGACCATAAAGGATGTGAAACATGAAGCGCACGCTGAAAAAGACGCTGAGGACCCTCCTCTGCGCAACGCTGCTGGTGTGCCTGCTGGTGAATCAGGCTTTCGCCATGCAGCTGTTCGTCAAGACCCTGACCGGCAAGACC
>JAFSMA010000017.1 GCA_017448145.1 Oscillospiraceae bacterium
AATACGGCGGCAGCATGGCGCTGCCGCCGTATTCGGTGGTTACATTACGCTTCCTTGGGGGTAACGCCCAGGAAGGAGGCCACAACGGACACCAGCCAGGCAACGCAGCCCACCACCGCGAAGGTGATGTAAGCGTTGATGATGTCCATCTGATAGAGGCCGGCGAACACCAGACCCATATCGTTCACCACAGGGGCCACGGACACACCCACGGCAGCCATGAGGAGAACGGCGTGGGCGATCAGGAAGAAGTTGGGGATCTCCTTGCCCAGCACCAGGGCCAGCACCAGCGCCGCAGCGCCTGCCACCGCCGCCAGAATCAGCAGCGTGTTGGTGGTGCCGATCTGCTGCCCCACGCTCTTGTACAGGAACAGGCCCACGATGGCCAGCACGGTGGAGACGGCAGCGAGGACAAAGCCCAGGGTAATTTTCTTGTTATTCATGGTTCAGTCCTCCTTTACTGTTCTTTTTTCTTGCCGAAGAGGGCGCTCACATACCAGGCACAGGCCGCCACGGTCAGCACGCCGGCAGCCCAGTTCACCGCGATCAGCGTGGTCTCCCACCAGGGGTGGACGCGGACGACGCGGGTGTCGCTGGTGACGCCGTTCATGGTGTTGGAGTTGGCGAAGGTATAGAGGTCATACTTCAGCATCTGCTTCAGCTCCTGCTGGAAAGCGGTATCCTTCTGGATCAGCTTCATGTTGTCAGCGGAGTTGGGATCGCCGATGACGGAGGCATCGTAGGCATTCTCCGTCAGGCAGCCGCCGCCGCCGGCGAAGGTGACGTCACGCCAGTTCATGTACTCGGGGCCGTTGATCATATCGGTGACCACATAGCCGGTGTAGCCCCACTCGTCGCGGAGGATGCCGGTCAGCAGGCCACGGTGAGCGCCGGCATAGACGGTGCCCAGACGGTTGAAGGCGGTCATGACGCCCTGGGCGTAGTTGCCCTCCAGCGCGCCCTGGAAGCCGCGGAGCTCGATCTCACGGGCGGCCTGCTCGGACACGAAGGTGGCAGTACCGGAGCGGTTGGCCTCCTGGTGGTTCAGGGCGAAGTGCTTGGGCTCCATCATCAGGCCCTTGGACTTGCCGCCCTTGCAGACGGCGACGCCCAGGATGTTGGTGAGCATGGAGTCCTCGGAATAATACTCGTGGTTACGGGAGCAGTAGGTGGCGCGGTGGTTGTTCAGACCGGGGCCGAACAGGGAGCTGGCATTGGCCCACAGGGAGTCCTCGCCGAACAGTTCGCCCTCGCGCTCCACCAGCTCCACGTTGAAGGTGGCAGCCACCACCGGCTCGGTGGGCATGGTGGGCATCTGCCAATTGGCGTACTCGTTGTCCGGGCCCACGTAGGTGGGCTCATCGGACTCGGAGGCAGTCCAGTTGGAGGTATAGCCGGGCACCTGGTCGGCCACGAAGCCTACAGGGCCGTCGTAAATGGCCACCACGTGGAGGCCGATGGAGTCGATGGGCTCGAAGTTGCCGCCGGCGCCCTTCATGAAGGCCACGGCCTCATCCAGGGTCACGTTCTCCAGCAGGGTATCCCACAGGGGATCGTCCAGGGCTACGGTGCCCTGGTAGTTGCCCTCGTCATCCACCAGCACCATGTCGATGAGGCGCATGCCGTTGCTCTGGCCCCAGACCTCGCCGTCACCGTTCTCGGTGAGCTCAAAGACCTGGTTGTGCAGGTTCTTCAGCATCTCCTCGGAGGGGGCGATGCCCCACACGGGGGCCCAGCCCTTGCTCCAGTCGGCGCGGGTGATGAACTCCACGCCACGCTCGGGCAGCAGGTTGCGGATGTCGCCGTCCTGCAGCTGGTTCTGCACGCCCTGGGAGTAGGTCTCGATGTCCTTATTCTCCACGGTGATGCACTTGGCGTTTTCAGCGTTGATGACCTCGTCATCGGTGATGGTGACCAGGTTGTCGGTGCTGCCCAGCTTGGCGGCCAGCACGTTGTTCAGGGCCTCGTGGGCGCCGTTGCCGATGGCGAAGTAGTAGTCGCCCTGGTCCAGGACCCAGGCACCCTGGGTGCCGTCGGCCTTGACGGCGGTCTCGTCATAGGAGGCCACGTACTTGGCGTCAAAGTCCACGGTGACAGTCTCGCTGGCGCCGGGGGCCAGGGTGTCGGTCTTGGCGAAGCCCACTAGCTGAATGGCGGCCTTCTCCACGCCGCCCTGGATATAGGGGGACTGGGCGTAGAGCTGCACCACGCTCTTGCCGGCTACGTCGCCGGTGTTGGTGACGGTGACGACAGCCTTGCTCTCGCCGCCGATGTTGAACTCAACGCTTTGCAGTTCCTGGGTGAAGGTGGTGTAGGACTTGCCGTAGCCGAAGGGATAGACCACCTCGGAGGCGTAGTCCCAGCCGCCGTTGGAGGCGAACACACCGGCGTCACCGGCAGCGTTGCCCTGACCCAGAACGGCATCCTCATAGCGGGTCTCGTAGTACTTATAGCCCACGTAGATGCCCTCGGTCTCCACGATGTACCAGTTGCCCTTGTCGTTGGCGGGGTCAAGCTCGCCCTCGGGGGCATCGAAGAAGAAGAGGCCGAAGTTCTGCATGGCGGGGGCGGAGGTGGAATTGGTGGCATAGGTGTCGGCGATGTGGCCGGAGGGGTTCACCGCGCCGGTGAGCACGTCAGCCACGCCACGGAAGCCGTAGGCGCCGGGGAGGCCCGCCCACACGATGGCGGAGATGGCGGGGTCGTTCTTCAGCTCGCCAATCTCCATGGTCACGTCGGAGTTGAGGACCACGATGACCTTGCCGTTGGAGTTGGCCTTGGCCAGCTCGATGAGGGCCTTCTCATTGTCGGACAGGGCCATGGGGCGCTCGAAGTTGTCGCCGTTGGGGTCCTTCATGGTGGACACGGCGTAGTCGGAGGCCTCGGAGCTGTCGCGGGAGAGGAACACCAGAGCGGTGGTACCCTTGGCGGCATTGAGGACATCCTCGGTGTAGAAGTCCGCGCCGGGCTCGCCGATCATGTAGCTGTCAGCGGTCTCGAACATGGGCCAGAACACAGGGATCAGGGAGTGGCCGGGAACCTCCTGGCCGAAGAAGGCCGCCTTGCGGCGGAACGCGTCGGCCTCGGAGCTGTTGTACAGGCTCAGCAGATCCTCGTTGAGGGTGACGCCGTTTTCACGCAGAGCGTCAATGAGGCTGACGGTGGTCTGGCCGGCGTCGTAGTTGACGGAGGTGGTGGAGCCGATCAGGCCGCCGTAGGTGGGGGCCAGTGCGTTAAGGCCCCAGATGGTCACCTTCTCGGAAGAGGCGTCCAGGGGCAGGGCGCCGTCGTTCTTGAAAAGAACGGTGCCCTCCTGGGAGATCTCCCGGGCCAGGGCTTCCTTGGCGTCGATGACCTCCTTCAGGGTGGTGAACTCGGACTCGAAGTAAATGCCGTCGCTGGTGCTCTCGCCGCTTTTTACCGTGGTATAGCTGGAGGTGCCCAGGAAGGCGTTAATCTTGCCCGACCAGGTTTGCGCTACGCTTGTGACAAACAGCGACAGTACCAGCACCGACGCCAGAATGACCGCAAGACCGCGCTTGAGACCAATTTTCTTGCTTTTCATTGTTTCCTCCCTTTAGCATAATTTTGGAGCCGTCTCACAGCCCCCGCTTGTGGAAAATGCTGGTTTTATAGTAACAGCTAATTCACAGTTCGTCCACAACTTGGCGCAAACACCGTCTTTTGCGGCGCAAACGAAAGGCAGGGAGCCGGGCTTTTTGTTTGCTCGCAAGCGGCCGGCAAAATGCCGGCCGTTTGCGAGCAAAGGCAGGCGCATCCCGGATGCGTCTGCCTTTGTGTGTATTTCACGTGAAGGGGGACTCCCGTCCCCCTTCACAATCCCCCATGCGTGTCGATAAGCTGTCCGCAAAAATTCTACGTCCGCAATCTGACGATTTCGCGTTATTTGGAGGATTACGCCTCCCGGGGACAGGGCAGGAGGATGTCCAGGCGGAAGAGGTTGCGATCGGTGCGGATGCTCATGGTGCCGCCGTATTTCTCCACGATGTGGCGGATGCTGAGCATGCCGAAACCGTGGTACTGCCGGTCGTCCTTGGTGGTGAGGGGCATACCGTCCCGCATGGCCAGGTCATGGCCCAGATAGTTTTCAAAATGGAGGGACAAAAACCCGACGCGCTGCCCGGAGCGGAAGCTGATGACCCGGTTCTCCGGCGCCTCCTCCCGGACGCTCTCGATGGCGTTTTCCAGGGCGTTGCCGAACAGGGCGTAGAGGTCGGCGGCCTCCATCCAGTCCAGCTCCGCGCCGTCGCAGACACAGGTGAGGGTGATGCCGTGCTCCTTGCAGTAGAGCTGCTTTTCCATGAGGATCAGATCCAGGGTCTGGTTGCCGGTTTTCACGGCGCTTTCAAAGAACAGCACCGCGTCCCCCACCTGGCGGATGTAGGCGTTGCGCTCGTCCTCGGAGCTGATGTGGCGTAGGGCCTTGATCTGGTGGCGCAGGTCGTGGCACTTGCGGTTGATGAGCTCGATGTTCTCGGTAGTCATCTGCTGTTTCTTCTGCTCGGAGGCCAGAAGCTGGGCGATG
The DNA here is from genome assembly GCA_017448145.1 of Oscillospiraceae bacterium. GTDB lineage: Bacteria > Bacillota > Clostridia > Oscillospirales > Oscillospiraceae > Vescimonas. Next base: position 4,547 of record JAFSMA010000017.1, read on the forward strand.
ATCTCATTTTTCAGGGCCAGATCCGTCTCATGCAGCAGGCTCATTTGCAGCAGCAGCGCCAGAACGTCCGCGATAAAATAGGCGGCGTAGACGTAGTTTTCGTAGGCAGAGCCGTCGGCCCGGCGGTTGAAAAAAATCACCACCAGGAGAATGATGACGGCGTTTTGTATCACCCGGTACCGAGGCAGGGTGTGGCCCTCCCGGTCCAGCATCCACTGGTGGAACACCAGCAGCGCCGTGCCGTAGAGCAGCACCATCAGCGCCCAGGACACCGCCAGCGCCGCCGGGCTGTACTCCCCGAAGCCGGAGGCGCGCATGATGATCCAGAAGATGTTGAAAAGGCCGTTTTGCAGCGCCATAGAGCAGGAGGCGGAAAACAGCGCCTCCCGGGGCGTACACTCGTAGCAGCACAGCAGCATCAGGTAGAACCAGGCCATGGGGATCAGCAGCAGCGACCGGTCCAGAAAGGGCACGTCCGGAAGGACCCCCGCCGGGAACAGCCGCAGGCTCACCTCAAAGGCCGCCATGGCCGGCAGGGCGAACAGCACCGAGCAGAGCCAGAAATGGCGGCGGCGCTTGAAGGTGGGGCAGGCGAACAGATGCATGGCCAGCGCAAGCTGAAACATAGCGCCACCAAACAGCCGCAGCAGTTCTTCCGTCCAGAAGCTCATAGCACAATGTCCCCCATATACTCGGCAAGGCGGCGCAAAAACTCCTGCCGCCGGGTGCTGCCGATGGGCAGCAGGGCGTCCCCTACCCGGATCTCATTGCGGCGGATCTCGGTGACGTAGCTCATGTTCACAAGATAGCTCTTGTTGCAGCGGGCAAAATCGTAGGGGGCAAGCAGCGTCTCGCAGTCCCGGATGGGGCCGCGGACGGACAGGGCGCCGCCCTTGGTGTGGTAGATCAGGGTGTGGTTCATGACCTCCACATAGTACAGCTCGTCGATGGGCAGGCGGCGGTCGCCCTCGGCGGTGGAGACGATGATCTCCTTCTTCCGGGCCCGTTCGGCGGCCACCACGGCCCGGTCCATCTTCATGCTGAAGTTCTCATAGCCCACGGGCTTCACCAGGAAGTCCAGCGCCCGGACGCCGTAGCCCTGCACGGCGTAGTTGGCCATGTGGGTGACGAACAGAAGGCACACCTTCTCGTCCCGCTCCCGGAGGCGGCGGGCGGTCTCCATGCCGTCGATGCCCTGCATCTCAATATCCATGAGGACGATGTCGTAGTTATTCTCATAGCCGGCGAGAAAGCCCTCGCCGTCGGCATACTCGTCGGCGGACAGGGCCAGCTTACGCTCCGCGCCGTAGCGCTGCAAAAAGCCCCGCAGCGTCTCCCGCTCCTCTGGCAAGTCGTCCACGATAGCAATTCTATACAAGATGATCACCCCAACGTGATGCTTTTTTGTTAGTATAACAGAATTTGTCAGAAAGCGCAACACCGGCAGGAAAAAGAAAAACCCCGCCGGGGCGGGGCGCAAAAAGCAATCCGGGAGAAGCGGCGGGTCAAACCGTTTCTCCCGGATGGTGTTCAATGAAATATGTATTCCGCGGTTCAGCCGCCGATGGTGACGGCGGCGGTGCCCGTGTGGGCGCCGTCGGTGACGGAGGCGGTGATGGTGCCGCTCTCCCCGGCCCGGACAATCAGCAGGGCTTCGCCGTAGTAGGTGTCGCTCTCGGCGTCCAGATAGCTCTGCTCATAGAAGGGGCAGGCGGAGCCGAAGGCCTCCAGGGTGCCGCCGGTAACAGAGGCGGTGACGATGCCCCGCTCACAGGGCTTGGTGACGCCGTTTTCGTCGGTGTAGCGCAGGCGCAGGAAGGCAAGGCCGCCGGGGGCCACACGGCTCTCCTCCGCCTCCAGGCGCAGCTCCGTCCGCTCCCCTGCCGTCACCAGCCGGTCCCGGCCCAGCTCCCGGCCCTGCCGATCGTAGGACACGGCCTCCAGGGTGCCGTTTTCATAGGGGACGTGGAAAATCACGCGGCAGTCGCCCCGGGGGGACTTCTTACCCAGGGACTTGCCGTTTAAGAGCAGCTCCACGCTCTCGGCACGGGCGTAGACCTCCACGGTGGCCTTTTTGCCCTCATAGCCCCGCCAGCTCCAGGAGGCCATGGCGTTGGTCATCTTCCAGGCGCTGGGGCTGTGCTTGCCCTGGTGGCACAGGGGGCGCACCGCCAGGAAGGGGCCCTTTTCCAGCTCGAAGGCCACCTTGGTGTACAGCGCCTCCCCCAGGGGCTTGCCCGTCAGGTCGATGCGGCCGCTACCGGCGCTGATCCAGCCAAGGCCGGCGTCGAAATTCTTGGCGTAGTCGCCGTACTCCCAGGAGCCGATCATCACCTCGCCCAGGTAGTCAATACCGGCCCAGACGAAGTCGCCGATGAGGCGGGGGTTGGCCTTGGCCAGCTCCCAGAATTTATAGGCGTCGAAGCAGAAGGTCTCCGAGCCCAGGATGATGCGGTCGGGGTACTTTTTCAGATCCTTTTTATACCGCTTCTCGCCGTAGTTGTAGCCCGCCACGTCCATGTTGGCGAAGGACTCACGGGTGGTGACGTCGCTCATGTGGAGCGTGGCCCCCAGCTTCATGAAGTCGGCGCCCATGAGGCCCGCCATATCGTTGAAGAACTTGGAGCCGGTGCTGCTCTCCTTGGCCTTTTTGCCCTCCGCCTTGGCCTTGGCGGCTTTGGCGGCCTCCTTGGCAGCCTTCTCGTCGGAATACTGGCCGAAGCCGATGTGGTTTAAGAAGTTGAAGAAGATATTGACGCCGCAGGTGACGGGGCGGGTGCCGTCCAGGGTGTGGAGCAGGGCGGTCATGTCCTTTGCCAGCCGGATGCCCTTGGGTTGGGCCGTCTCCGCCACCTCGTTGCCGGTGGAGTAGAGGATGACGCAGGGGTGGTTGTAGTCCTTGTCCACCATGTCGGTCAGGTCCTGCCGCCACCAGTCGAAGAAATAGTCCACGTAGTCGTACATGGTCTTGTGGATATACCAGTGGTCGATATACTCGTCCATCACCAGCATACCCAGGCGGTCGCAGATGTCCAGGGCCGTTTTGGAGCAGGGGTTGTGGGCCGAGCGCAGGGCGTTGTAGCCGCTGTCCTTCAGGATGCGGATGCGGCGCTCCAGGGCCTCCGGGTCGCACTTGGCGCCCAGCAGCCCGTTGTCGTGGTGGATGCAGGCGCCCCGGAGAATCTCCCGCTGGCCGTTGACCACCAGGCCGTCCCGGCCCCAGGACAGGGTGCGGAAGCCGAAGGTGGTCTCCGCCGTGTCCTCGCCAAAACGGACGCGGCAGGTGTACAGCCGGGGATGGGCCACGCCCCAGCTCTCCGCCCCGGGGGCGGTGAGGGTGAAGCGGCGGCCGTCCCCCTCGGCGGCGGCCATGACCCTGTCGCCATCCAGCAGGGCCACCTCCACAGGGCCGTCGCCTGCGGTTTTCACCGTGATTTCCACGGTGGGCGGGTCCAGAGAGAGGGTCTTGACCTTGATACCGTTGACATCCACGTGATTTTCCGGGCCCGTCCACAGCTTGACAGGGCGGTAGATGCCGGCGCCGGAATACCACCGGGAATTGGGCTGGTCGGCGTTGAAGGCACGGACCTCCACGGTGTTCTCCCCGACGTGGACAAAGGGCTTGGCGTCCACGTAGAAATTGGTGTAGCCATAGGGGCGGAAGGCGGCCTTCTGGCCGTTGAGATACACCTCCGCCTTGCGGTAAACGCCCTCGAATTCCAGCAGCAGGGTGCCGGAGAGCTGCTGCTCTGAGAGGGTAAAGGTCTTGGTGTAGGCGTAATCCCGGCCCTCGAACCAGCTGACGTTCAGGCCGCCCATGGAGGTGGCGCTGCGGGGCTCCCGGAGCATGGCGTCATCGGGCAAGGTGACAGCCAGGCCGGGGCCCGGCTCTTCCAGGTGGCGGCAGAACCAGCCGTCGTTGCACTGTTGGGCTTTCATGCGATCCTTCCTTTCCTCATGCGTGGTTTATTCCGTGTATGCTTCGCGGCCCGCCGCCTTGCGCAGGGCGTTGAACTGGGCCAGCAGCTTCTGGTGGGCGGCCAGTTTGGCCTTTTGCTTCTCGGGGGAGAGTCGGGCGAAGCGGGCGGCCTCCCTGACCTTGGCGTCAGCCTGCTTTTTCAGCTCCGCCTGGTAGGCCTCCTCGCCCTCTTCCCGGCGGATCTTCTCCTCGGCGGAGATATATTCCCGGCCCTGGGCCAGGGCGGCGGCCTTCTGGTCGGCCACGATGGCAGCGTGATCCAGCTTGGCGAATTTCTCCACGCCCATGAAGATAAACAGCAGGAAGATGCCCAGATAGCAGATGGTCTCGCCGCCGATGAACACCCAGGGCATGGCAGCGCGAAGGGCCTCGTTGGTCTGGAGGGTGGACACGTCATAATTGGTGGCGGAGAGCACCATGTTCAAAATGCCGGTGGTGAGGCCGGTCATACCGGCGATAATGGCGCCGTAGATGGTCATGGACAGGCCGTCGGTGCGGACGCCGTGAACGGCCTCCTGGTGGTCGAAGATGTCGGCCAGCAGGGCCAGGGACAGGTACATGGCAGGGGTGGAGCCCAGGGTCTTGATGACGAAGGAGGCCACCACCACCCACCAGTTGCCGGGGGCCATCATACCGATGGCGCCGCCGATGACGGCCACCACCGCGCCGCACAGGATGGCCCGGGCCTTGCTGCCCAGGGCATTGGCCAGAGGCAGGGCGATCACCATGCCCAGGGCGGTGGGGATGGCGCCGATGATGGCCAGAGTGCCCTGGAGCATACCGCCGTAGGTCACGGTGTAGTTGCCCATGGCGTCGGGGAACATGGCGGTGCAGAAATAGTTCTGGGAGATGTTCTTGATCATGCCGCCGAACTGATAGAGGAAGAAGAACACCATCATCATGACCCAGTATTTATCGTGGAGGCAGAGCTTCGCCTGCTGGCCGATGGGCAGGGCGGCCTTGGGGGTGGCGTCCTGGCCCATGGTCTCCTCGGTGACACGCTCCCGGGTGAAGAAATACTCGATGATGACGCCCACCACGGTGATGGTCAGCAGGGCGATGACGAAAATCTTCCAGTGGGCATAGGAGGCGGCGGCGTCATAGATGGGGGCGCCGGACTCGTCCACGTAGTACAGCACCTTACCGGCGTCGTCCAGCAGCGCCGTGCCCTTGCCGCTCATGTCATAGACGAACAGCAGGTTCAAAAAGAAGGGCAAAATCATGCTGGAAAGGCCCACAGCCGCCAGCATGGTGGCGTTGGAGATGGTGGCCAGCAGGCCCCGGTCCTTGGAGTTGCGGGTAGAAAGGCTGACGATGGCGGCGTGGGGGGTGTAGTACATAGGGTAGGCAAAGGCAAACCACAGGTTATAGCCGATGGCGATGCACACCAGGGCGCCCACGTGCCAGCTGTCACTGTCGGCGTGATAGGGTGAAAAGACGAACAGGAACAGCAGCGCCAGCAGGCTGATGGGCAGCGACACCAGCAGCAAGGGGCGGGCCTTGCCGTTTTTGGACTTGATTTTGTCCATCAGTCGGCCCACCAGGACGTTGCCCAGCACCACAAAAATCACGGAGATCACCGGCAGCCAGGTGAAGAAGCCCTTGGCCCAGGTGTTGATGTGGAGCACGTCGGACATGTACTTATTAAAATAGTTGCCCAGCACGGAGTTGGCAAGCAATGCCAGCGTGGGCCCCACCAGGTAGCCGATGGCCCCTTCGGGGAACAGGGTGACGCTGCTCTTTTTAATCAGCGTGGGGGGCAGCTTGTCGAAGATGCTGGCCTTGGGTTTTGTGTTTTCCATGGTGTACCTCCTCATATTTCAACTATATTTCTTCCACTTGTAACGCCCCGTTTTCCAGCCGGATGCGGACGAGCCGCCCGCCCATGGGGAAGGTGGCGTCCAGGCTGCGGAAAAACCGGGTCTCCGGTTGGGCCTCATAGGCCGCGCCGCCGGGGGACAGGGGCCGCAGGCCCACGAAGTACCGCGCCAGCAGGTAGATGGGGCTGGCAGCCCAGGCGTGGCACAACGACTTGCCGTAGGGGTCGCCGTACATCTCGTACTGCTGCGCCGGGGGCTTGGCGGGGTCATACTCCTCCCAGAAGGTGACGGCCCCGGCGTCCAGCATACCGCCCCAATAGCTCTTGATCTGCGAAAGCACCTCGTCCAGATACCCCAGGCGGCACAGGGCTTCCAGCTCAAAAAAGCGGAAATAGGGGGTGGTGATGGGGGGGACGGCGGCATTGTGCAGCACGGTGTCCGCCAAAAGCCGCCGGCGGGGCTCGTCCGCAATGTCAAAGAGAATGGCCAGAATGTTGGCGTGACGGGTGACGCGGCGCTTGCCAGATTGGAAGGAATCCACATAGGCGCCCTTTTCCTCGTCCCAATAGCACCGCTCCAGTTCCGCCAGCAGGGCTTGCCGGGCCGCCTCGTACACGGCCCTCTCCCCTGCCGGGGCCAGCCGGGCCATGACCCGGTAGGCGTCGGCCAGCAGCATCTGCTCGGCGCACAGGGGGCCGTCCCGGTCAAAGTCCGCCCAGTCGATGAACGTCCAGTCCCCGGGGCGGCCTGCGATAAAGCCGTGTTCCTCCCGCTGGGCCATGCACAATTCCATCAGCGCCCGCATGGAGGGCCACAGCAGGGCTACCAGGCCGTCATCGCCGTAGCTGTCCACGTACACCGCCACGCTGCGGATCCACAGCAGGGAGTAGTCGATGATGGTGTTGACGTGGGTGGTCACCGGCTCGCCGGGGCGCAGGGCCAGCAGCGTGCGCTTTTCCAGCTCCCGGTCGGCGGTGAGGTAGCGGTTGACAAACAGGCTCTGGTAGGCGTCGCCGCCCCAGATCCATTTGTCCCGCTTGACGCCGTCCAAAATGAAGGCCCCGCTGCACAGGGAAAAGGTGTGGGCCGCCACGGCGAAGATACGGTTGAGGGTTTCATCGTCGCAGTGAAAGCCTGCCTGCACGGGGATGTCCACATACTGGTGGATGGCCCGGACGGCGTAGTCCCCCACCCGGCAATCGGGGATGAAGGCGCAGCGCAGGGCCTGCCGGGGGCAGCGGCGTGTGGCGCTGTCGGGAGTGCAGTGGAAATAGCACCATTTTGTGTCCAGCGCCTCGTGCCGGGACTCCCCCAGGTACACCGTGGGCAGGCCGGGGCCCACCACCTCCAGAGCCGCCGTCAGCTCTGTGGCGAAGGTGTAGAGCACGCCGCCGTTTACGGCCTCCTCTGCCTCCGGGAGGTAGATTTTTTCCGAATAGGCCCACTCCGCCGGGTCGCGGAGGGGGTCGGTAAAGTAGCGGTTACAGGCGGCGGCCACGGGTGGGGCGGCAAAGTCCGACACCGTCCAGCCCCCGTCGGAGCGGATGGCGCCGCCCTCTATGTAGATGGAGGGCACGCAGCCGATGCACCCCACGTGGACGGACACGGTGTGCTCCCCCGCCGGGCAGAGAATCTCTGTGTCCAGGGGATATTTGGTCTCGTCCAGCAGCACGTAGCCCACCGCGCCGGACACGGCCCGGACGGTGAACGTGTCGGGCGATGCCAGGGTATAGCGGCGGCGGAATACCAGGCGCTGGCGGAAGCCCTCGCTTTTCCAGAAGGCAGGCCAGCCCATGCCCCGCTCCACACGGGAGAAGTTCTGCCGCAGGGCGTGGTAGCGCTCAAAGTCGCCGGGGTACCACAGCCAATAGCTTGTCTCGTTCATAGTCTCAATCCTCTATGGGTATTTCCACCGTGGCGGTGCGCTGTCCGTCCTCCGCCGTCAGGCGCAGCGTGCCGGGGGCACCCGCCCGGACAACGGCCTGCACCTCGCCGAAATAGGTGGGCGCGGCGGTCTGGGCCAGGTTGCCCTGAAAATAGCAGCTGCCGTTGATGGCCCCCATGACGGTGCCGTTTTCCGCCCCAAAGCGGACAGTGTGGCGCGCCAAGGGTTTTATTTCCCCCGCCTCGTCGGTATAGCACGCCCGGAAGTACACCATCTCGCCGGGGCGGGCCGTCTCCGATTCGCAGGTGAGGCGCAGCTCTGTGGCCTCTCCGGCGGTGCGCAGCACGTCGCGGCCCATCTCTTTCCCGGCAGCGTTGAAGGAGACCGCCACCAGTTCGCCGGGGCGATAGGCCGTCTTAAAGCGGGCCACGCCCTTTTTCGGCACTTTTTCCCCCACCCGGACGCCGTTTACAAAAAGCTGCACGGCGTCAGCCCGGGCGAACACCTCGATTGGCGCCGCCATCCCCTCGCAGCCGGGCCAGGTCCAGCTGCGCAGGGCACGGGTGATCTGCCAGCCGGTCATGGCGGGCTTTTTTTCATTTGGGGGATAGACGGCAATGCGGGGGCCTTTTTCCAGCTCGAAGGCCACACGGGTATAGTCCGCCGCCGCCCCCGGCTTGCCGGTGATGTCGATGGGGCAGGTGCCGCCCCGTATATGATCCTCCGGGGCGGAGGTGACATAGCTTTCAAACTCGGGGCTGCCCTCGCCGCACTCGCCCATATAGTCCCATCCGGCCCACACGAAGTCGCCCACCAGCCGGGGCGTGGTCTTGGCGGTGTCCCAGAAGTCGTAGGCGTCGCCGATCAGGGTCTCACTGCCCAGGATGATGCGCTTGGGGTACTTCCGTGCGTCCTTGCGGTAGCGCCGGTTGCCGTAGTTATACCCGGCGATGTCCATGGCGGCGAACACGTCACGGGTCTTCCGGTCGCAGGGGGGCAGCGTGGCGCCCCACTTCATGAAATCCGTACCGATTTTGGCGGCCACGGTGTTGAAAAATTCAGAACCCACCGCCTTTTTCTTGGGGGGCTTGCCCCCCTCCGGAGCGGCCTGGGCCGCCTTTTCGTCACTGTACACCCCCAGGCCCACGGCGCTTAAAAAGTTGAAGAAAATATTGATGCCGCAGGTCACAGGCCGGGTGCCGTCCAGGGCGTGGAGATATTCGGTAAAGTCCCGCTGCAGGGCAATGCCCCTTGCCTGGGCACTCTCCGCCACCTCGTTGCCGGTGGAATATAGAATGACGGAGGGGTGGTTATAGTCCTTGTCCACCATGTCCCGCAAGTCCTGTCGCCACCACTGGGGCAGGTCGGTGGCGTAGTCATAGCGGGTTTTGTGCATATACCAGCAGTCCACGTACTCGTCCATCACCAGCATGCCCAGCTCATCGCAGGCGTCCAGCAGGTATTTGGCGCAGGGGTTGTGGGCCGAGCGGACGGCGTTGTAGCCCGCCTCCTTCAGGATGCGGACCCGGCGGCGCTCCGCCTCGGGGTAGGGGCAGGCCCCCAGGATGCCGTTATCGTGGTGGATGCAGGCGCCCCGCAGCACCGTGCGCTGGCCGTTGATGGCGATGCCCTTTTCCCCGTCCCAGGTCAGGGTGCGGATGCCGAAACGGGCCTCCGCCCTGTCGCCGCCGAAGCGGGCGTGGGCGGTATAGAGCTTGGGGCTGTCCGGCCACCACAGGGCCGCGCCGGGGAGCGTCAGGTCAAAAGGCCCGGCGCCGGCGGCGGAGGCGATCACCGTCTCGCCGTCCCGGATCTCCACACTTACCTCGCCGGGGACGGAAGTCCTGACCTCCACCCGGACGGTGGGCGGGTCGATGGACACCGTGGTGACGCGCAGGCCGTTGACCGGGATATGCGCCTCCTCCCCCACCCACAGCCACACGGGGCGGTAGATGCCGGAGCCGGAATACCACCGGGAGTTGGGCTGGTCGGCGTTGCGGGCAATGACCGTCAGCTCGTTTTCCCCCTCCCGGAGCCAGGGGTTCAGGTCCACGTAAAAGTTGGTGTAGCCATAGGGGCGGAAGGCGGCCTTTTGGCCGTTGAGCCACACCTCCGCATTGCGGTACACACCCTCAAATTCCAGCATGAGGTGCTTGTCCCGCAGGGCATCGGGCAGGGTGAACACCTTGCGGTATTCGTAGTCCCCGCCGGCGAACCAGCCGAGGTTCCCGCCGCCGGGGGCGTCAGGGGTGCGCGGCTCGGTGCGCATGGCGTCGTGGGGCACCGTGACGGGGATGGCCTCCCCCTCCCGGCCCATGGGGCGGCAGGTCCAGCCGCTGTTGAAATCCAGCTTTTTCATACGTCCTCCCGGTGAAATCGGCCCGAAAACATATAACATTCCACACATAAATTACTATACCGCATTTGAAAAATGAATACCCTTGCCGTGAAAAGCCCCAAATGGGGCGCAAACGGTCTCCATCCCGCATTGTTTTTCCGCTGTTTGTGAGATATAGTATTTTTGAAGAAATGTAGCGAGGTGTACTATGGCACTGATTTCCATTATCGAGGACTTCCACCCCCTGGGGAACGCCAAGCTGCTGTCCCGGGCCGAGGCGCTGAAGCCCATGCTGCATCACACCATCCGGGAGCCCATCGGCGGCTTTCGGCTGAAGGACCGATACAGCCCCGAGGCCAGCGAGATCGTGCTGGGCCAACTGCCCCACATGAGCATGGGCAAGGGGGAAAACCTGTGCCTGGACTTCGGGGAGCATCTGGTGGGCTATCTGACGCTGGAGCTTTCCTACGCCGGCAGCCACCCCGACGCCCCCGCCTTTTTGAAGCTGAAATGCGCCGAGACCCTCCGGGAGCTCAGCGAGAACTCCCAGGAGTACGACGGCTGGCTGTCCCATAGCTGGATCCAGGAGGAGTATCTCCATGTGGACGTGCTGCCCTGCCGGCTGGTGCTGCCCCGGCGGTACGCCTTCCGGTATCTGAAAATCACCATGATGGACACCTCCCCCAAATATAAGCTGATCGTCCGCCACGCCGAGTGCCGCACGGAGAACGCCGCCGACTGGTCCCGGGTAGCGCCCCTGCGCAGCGGCGACGAGCAGCTGGACCGCATCCACGCCGTCAGCCTGAAAACCCTGGCCAACTGCATGCAGGAGGAGTTTGAGGACGGGCCCAAGCGGGACAGGCGGCTGTGGCTGGGGGACCTGCGGCTGATGGCCCTGACCAACGCCGTGTCCTTCCGCAACTTCGACCTGGTGAAGCGGTGCCTTTACCTCTTCGGCGGCAGCCGCTTCCCCGACGGGCGGGTCAGCGCCAACGTATTCACCAAGCCCGCCGTAGAGGCGGACGACACCTATCTTTTCGACTACGCGCTGCTCTACGCCGTGACGCTGGAGGAGTATTTGCAGGACACCGGGGACAACGAGGCCCTGGACGACCTGTATGACATCGCCATGCAGCAGGTGGAATACGCCCTGCGGACGCTGGACGACACCGGCTGCGTGGGGGCGGCGGCGGTGCAGGACTGCTTTATCGACTGGTGCGACGCCCTGGACAAGACGGCCTGCGCCACGGCGGTGCTGCTGTACGCCCTGCGGTACGCCCGGCGGCTGGCCCGGCGGAAAAACGACTGGTCCCAGGCCAACTTCCTGCTGCAGCAGCACGACGCCCTGCGCCGCGCCGCCATGGCCCGGTTCTGGGACGAGGGGCAGCAGTGCTTCGTGTCAAACGGCCAGATTTCCGCCGCCTCCCAGGTGTGGATGACGCTGGCGGACGCGCCCTCCCCCCAGCAGTCCCGGGCGGCCATGGAGAAGGCCGCCGCCCTTACGGACGGCCCCCGGATGGGCACGCCCTACATGCACCACTATTACATCACGGCGCTGCTGCGCGCGGGCATGGCCGCGGAGGCCGAGGCACATCTGCGCCACTACTGGGGCACCATGCTGGACGCCGGGGCCGACACCTTCTGGGAGTGCTGGGACCCGGAGCATCCCGACGCCTCTCCCTACGGCGGCAGCATCGTCAACAGCTACTGCCACGCCTGGAGCTGCACCCCCGCCTATCTCATTGAGACCCATTTGCGGCCCAAAGAAGATACAATAAAATAAGAACGGAGGAACACCCATGAAAACGAAGCAGGCCTTTAACCCCTATCTGCCCAGCTGGGAATACGTGCCCGACGCCGAGCCCCACGTTGTGGACGGCCGGGTCTACGTGTACGGCTCCCATGACCTCTTCAACGGGCTCAACTTCTGCCTGGGCGACTATGTGTGCTGGTCGGCCCCGGTGGACGACCTGGGCAACTGGACGTACCACGGCGTCATCTTCCGCCGGGAGCAGGACCCCGCCGCGCCGAAGCTCCGCCTCACCAACGGTCTGGCGGCGCCGGACATGGTGGTGGGCGACGACGGGCGGTACTACCTCTACTATTTCATGGGCGGCACCAAGATGATCTCCGTGGCGGTGTGCGACGAGCCGGCGGGCCAGTACGAGTTCTACGGCTACGTCCATTACCCCGACGGCACCCCCATCGGCAAGCGGGGGGAGCCCTTCCAGTTTGACCCCGGCTGCCTGAAGGACGACGACGGGCGGCTGTACCTCTACACCGGCTTCGCCTTCGGCGGCAACCCCATCCTGCTGGACGGCTCCCAGCCCACCGCTCACGGCCCCATGTGCTTTGAGATCGACACCCGGGATATGCTGACGGTGATCTCCGGCGACGCGCTGCGCTACATCGGCGTGCTCACCGGGGAGGAGGCCAAGGGCACGGCCTATGAAGAGCAGCCCTTCGGCGAGGCCAGCTCCATGCGGAAATTCGGCGATAAATACTATTTCATCTACTCCTCCCTCAACAGCCACAACCTGTGCTACGCCGTGTCGGACTACCCGGATCACGGCTTTGCCTACGGCGGCATTCTGGTGTCCTGCGGCGACATCGGCCTGCCCGGCGTGCCGGACGTGAACCACGCCCGGATGTGCACCGGCAACACCCACGGCAGCCTTATCGAAATCGGCGGGCGGCACTACATCTTCTACCACCGCCACTCCAACCGCAAGCAGAGCTCCCGCCAGGCCTGCGCCGAGGAGATCCGGTTTGCAGACGGCAAATTCTACCAGGCGGAGATGACCTCCTGCGGCCTCAACGGCGGCCCCCTGGCAGGCGTGGGCCACTACCCGGCCTACATCGCCTGCAACGTGTACGGCAAGCACGGCACCCGGTTTATGTCCATGGTGAAATACCGCAAGGGTCTGAACCCCTTCCTGACCCAGAAGGGCGGCGACCGGGAGGAGGGGCCGGACCAGTACGTGTCCAACTTCTGCACCGACTGCACCGTGGGCTTCAAGTACTTCGACCTGCGCAAGACCCGCTCCCTCGCCGTGGCGCTCCAGGGCTACGGCAACGGCTGCGCCGTCACCGTCCGCACGGAGGAGCACGGACAGCCCATCCTCCGCATCCCGGTGGAGACCTGTTTGGAGCCCAAGACCTTCTCCGCCCCCCTGCCCGCCGGGCTGGGCGAAAAGGAAGCCCTCTACTTCAGCGTAGAGGGCAAGGGCGGCAGCTTCGACTTTATTTCCTTCGATTTGGCGTAACTGGCAGCATAGCAAAAGGGCGCATCCCGCCGGGATGCGCCCTTTTTTGCATTTTCATCGCTCCATATTCTCCTTGTCCCAGCCGTAGAGGGGATAGCGCTCCATGGCGCCGAACAGCTTTTGCTTCAAGTCCGGGTAGCGGCCCTCCAGCTCCGTCAACAGCTCCTTCACCTCCTGGCGGCGGGAATGACCGTCCCGGGGGCAGGTGTTTTTCACCACCGGCAGCTGCTCCCGCGCCACCACCCGGCGGATGTCCTCCTCGTGACAGTAGAGCAGGGGGCGAATCTGGGTGACGCCGGTGCGGTCCAGGTACGTGACGGGCTGGAAGCAGCCGATGCGGCCTTCAAAGAGGAGGTTCATCAGCAGGGTTTCCACGGCGTCGTCGTAGTGGTGGCCCAGGGCGATTTTGCGGATGCCCCGCTCCGTGAGAGCGGTGTTCAGGCTGCCCCGGCGCAGCTTGGCGCAGAGGGAGCAGGGGTTTTTCTCCTGCCGGTCCTGAAAGACGATGTCGTACACCGGCACGCTGATGCGGGTATAGGGCACGGCCAGGCGGTCACACA
>JAFSMA010000134.1 GCA_017448145.1 Oscillospiraceae bacterium
CACCGTCTTCACCCGGGAAAAGCAGGAGCTGAACACGGAGAACGACCAGTTCTCCCTCTACCGCACCACCTTTGACCACGGCGCCGCCCTCACCGTGCTGACGGAGGGCCGCAAGGGCGCCGCCTCCGGCAACGATTTGAGTGACGAGGGCCTCGCCGCCCTGGCGCAGAGCGCCATGGCCTCGGCGGCGTCCTCCCAGCCGGACGAGGCCAACGCCATCGCCCCCTGCCAGGGCAGCCACACCTTCCATAACGGCCCCTTCGCCCCGGATATGCCCCGGTTCTACGACCGGCTCACCGAGTTCCTCGCCGCCGTGGCGCGTGACTACCCCCAGGTGAAGCTGATGGCCATGATCGCCGACCATACCGCCACCCACACCCTTTACGCCAACCACAACGGCACCGCCTTTGAGAATTTCGACGGCGTGTACCACGTGGTGCTGGAGTTCGCCGGCAACGACGGCGCGCGCACCACCGGCATCCACGACGCCGCCGTGGCCTTCCACGACCTGGATACCCCCATCCTGGCCCTGGGCAACGTGGCCCAGGCCCTGCGGGACGCCCAGGACAGCCTGACCACCGCCGCCACCCCGGACAAGTTCGTAGGCCCCATCATCATGACCCCCGCCCTTGCCCAGCAGGCCGCCGCCATGCTGGTGGACGTGGCCATGAGCGGCAACGTCATCATGGCCGGCACCAGCCTCTGGCGTGACAGCATCGGCAAGGCCGTGGCCTCCGACAAGGTGACGCTGCGCCTGGCGGTGGACGATGAGCGCCTTGCCGAGCGGGACCCCTTCACCTCCGACGGCTTTTTGAGCCGGGAGGTCAAGCTCATCGAAAAGGGCGTTCTCCGCAGCCATTGCCTGGATTTGTATGCCGCCAACAAATCGGGCCGCCCCGTCACAGCCAACGACGGCGCCACCCCCATCATGGAGCCCGGCGACGATGCCCTTTCCGACATGATCGCCTCCATCGACTGCGGCCTTGTGGTGGGCGGCTTCTCCGGCGGCCATCCCGGCCCCAACGGCGAGCTCTCCGGCGTGGCGAAGAACAGCTTCCTCATCCGCCACGGTAAAATCGTGGGCGCCGTCAGCGAGACCATGATCTCCTGCAATCTGCTGGCGCTGTTCCGCTCCGTCTCCGCCGTCAGCCGCGAGGCGGTGTGCAGCGGCGACAGCGTGTTCCCCTACGTGAAGTGCGAGGGCGTCACCGTGTCCGGCAAATAAAAGTCTTTCGGGCGGAGGGCCATCCCTCCGCCCTTGCCATTCCCGCCTGCGGTGGTATAATAAAACAAAAGGAGATGAGCGCCATGTGGGACATTCTGATTCGGGGCGGCACCGTCTATGACGGGTCGGAACGCGACGGCTTTGCCGCCGACGTGGCGGTGAAAGAAGGCACCATCGCCGCCATCGGCCCCCATCTTAATGGCGACGCTGCCCGGGAGATAGACGCAGCCGGCATGGCGGTGACTCCCGGCTTCATCGACATCCACCGCCACGGCGACCTGGCGGCCCTGCGCCCCGGCTTCGGGGAAATCGAGCTGCGTCAGGGCCTGACCACCGTTATCAACGGCAACTGCGGCATGTCCGCCGCCCCCGCCCGCCCCGCCCACCGCCGGGAGATTCTGGACTATCTCGCTCCCATCCTGGGCCGGGGCGACGCCCCTGGCCACACCATGGCGGCCTATCGCGCCGCCCTGCCGCCCCTGCCCGTCAACGTGGGCACCCTGGTGGGCGGCGGCGTCCTCCGGGCGGACGCGGCGGGCCTGGCAGACGGCCCCCTGACCGATGACCAGTACCGCCAACTCCACCGCCAAATGGAGGCCGCTCTCGCGGACGGCGCCCTGGGCGTGTCCCTGGGCCTGGGCTACGCCCCGGAGTGCTACTACACCACCGACGAATTGATTCGCGCCCTGGCCCCCCTCCGGGACACCGCCATCCCCCTCACCGTCCACACCCGTGACGAGGGCACCCATGTGGACAAGTCCGTGGCGGAGATGCTCACCGTGGCCCGTGCCCTCCGCTGCCCCCTCCATATCAGCCACTTAAAGGCCATCGGCCGGGCCAACTGGGGCCAAAAAATCCCCGCCGTGCTGCCAATGCTGGAAGATGCCCGCCGGGATGGCATGGACGTATCCTGGGACGTGTACCCCTACACCGCCGGTTCCACCCAGCTCCTCCACGTGCTGCCGCCGGAGGTGCTGCAAGGCGGGGCGGAGGCCATCTGCCGCCGTCTGGCGGACCCGGCCTGCCGGGCCCACGTGAAGCAGCGGCTCCAAACGGCGGAGGACTATAACAATATCGTGGCCCTCATGGGCTGGGAGAATATCTACCTCACCTCCCTCCGCCGCCCGGAACACCAGCCCTATATCGGCAAATCCGTGGCGGAAATCGCCGCCATCCAGGGCAAACCCGAGGCCGACTGCGCCTTCGACCTGCTCATTGCCGAGGGCGGCGACATCGCCATGGTGGACTTTATCGCCGCAGAGGAGGACATTGCCGCCATTCTCCGCTCCTCCGCCGTGTCCGTCATCTCCGACAGCACCTACCCCACCTCCGGCCGCCCCCACCCCCGGCTGTACGGCACCTTCGTCCGGGCCATCGAGAAGTACGTGGTGCAGGGCCGGGTGCTGACCCTGCCCCAGGCCATCCACCGCATGACCGCCGCCCCCGCCGCCGCGCTGCACCTGCAGGGCAGGGGAGCGCTGCGCCCCGGCCTCGCCGCCGATATCAATATCTTTGACCCCAAGCGGCTCCATGAAACGGGCACCTACGCCCATCCCGCCCAATACCCCACGGGCATGGACACCGTGGTGGTAAACGGCGCCGTCGTCCTCCGCCGCGGCACCCTCACCGGCGCCACACCCGGCAAAATACTATAATAAATCCATAATAAAACACCCTCTTTTCCTGTGAAAAGAGGGTGTTTTTGCGCATTATAAGGAGGATTACAGCGGAATGGCGTCGTTCATCAGATCGTCCACCACCCGCTGTCGCACCTGGGACACGTCGATAGCGCGCACCTTCTCCCGCAGGGGCAGCACCGCCGCCGGGGCCACGGAGAACTGCTCGATGCCCAGGGCCAGGAAGGTCTCCGTCAGGTCTGTCTCCGCCGCCAGCTCGCCGCAGATGCTGCACCGGATGCCGTTGGCTCTGGCGTTTTCCGCCACCAGCTTCACCAGCCGCAGCACCGCCGGATGGCGGGAGTTGTAGAACCGGCCCAGGTCGCTGTTCTGTCGGTCGCAGGCCAGGGTGTACTGGGTCAGGTCGTTGGTGCCCAGGCAGAAGAAGTCCGCCACCTTGGCC
>JAFSMA010000018.1 GCA_017448145.1 Oscillospiraceae bacterium
GTTGATGACCAGGTCGAGGATCAGCTTCACGTTCCGCGCATGGCACAGCTCCGCCAGCTCCACCAGGTCCTCCTCGGTGCCGAAGGCGGGGTCGATGGTATAGTAGTCGGTGACATCGTACTTATGGTAGGAGGGGGAGGCGAAGACGGGGGTCAGCCAGATGCCCTCCACCCCCAGGCTCAGGCCGGAGTTGGGGTCGCCGTCATTGAGGTAGTCCATGCGGTTGATGATGCCCCGCAGGTCGCCTACACCGTCGCCGTCGGAGTCGGAGAAGGAGCCCACGAAAATCTGGTAGAACACCCGGTTCTGGTCGTCGGACACGAAGTCGGTGCGGAGTTCTTCGTCATTGATGGTGGCCTCGCCGCCGGAGGACAGGGGGTAGGCGCCGGTGGCGTCCAGGGGGGCGGATTTGCCGCAGCCGGCAAGCATCACCGCGCACAGCGCGGCGGCTATCAGCGTGCGAAAGCGTTTCATAAGCATTGACCTGCCTTTCTCCCATTTTTTTCATAGTAGCCAAATCCGCTTTTTTTGTCAAGCGCCACAGGCGGAAAAGGCGTTGCGCAGCGGCGGGGAACTGTGTTATAATGCCCCCATGAAACTATTGCCGCTGTACAGCGCCGACGACTTGCCCGCGCTGAAACGAAAATACCGCCTCTGGGCCGCCGCTGCCGCCGCCGTTGCGCTGGCAGGGGTGGGCCTTTGTGTTGCCTTCTGCTGCCAGGTGACGCCCCGGAACGCCAATTTGATGGAGCTGCGGTGCGTGCTCACCTTCGCCGCGGCGGGGTGGGTGGACATCTATCTGGGGGCCTTCCGCCTGGGGGCGCTGCGCCACCAGCAGGCGCACACGGCGCGGATTTTGAATCTGCCCCGGACTACGGTAAGGGGGCAGGTGACGCTGGATAAAAAGGACAGGCGCATCCCCCGCAGCATCACCGTACGGGCCGTGACGGTGCGGCAGGGGGAGAGCGTTCACCGGCTGTGGGTGGACAGCACCCGGCTGGCCCCCTTGCAGCGGGCCCTGGCGGCGGGAGACACGCTAACCCTGGAGACGGCGGGGGGCTACGTCACCGCCGTGGAGGTGGCGGAATGAGGGTACTGAAAAATATCCTGTCCCAGCTCCATCTTTATCTATTATGGCTGCTGGCGGCGGCCCTCCTCTGGGGCCTGGTGTTCACCCGCATCACCGACGCCCCCATCGAGCAGAAGGTGACGGTGTTCATCGACGCGCCCTGCCAGGATCTGGCCCTGCGGGAGGCGTTGGAGCAGCATCGCCCGGAGGGCATACGGATGATCTTCGTCCATCCCTTTACCTACGCCATGTTTGACGAGAGCACCCTTTTGAACGCGGATATTTATATTGTACCCGCCTCCCGTGTGGCGGAGTATCAGGACTCCTTTGCCCCCGCCCCGGCGACGCTGGGCACCGTGGCGGAAAACGGCGGCATCACCGTGTACCACCAGGGCCGGGGCATCGCCCAAAACCTCATCGGCTACGGGGCCGAGGGCACGGAGGAGGACTACTATCTCTTTATCGGCGTACATTCCCGCCATGCGCTGTCTGTCAACGGCGTCGGTGACGACGCGGCGTTGCAGGTGGCGGCGGACTTGTTAAAAATGGAATAGGAGGATGGAACGATGAAAAAAACACTTTTACCGGCGGCACTGCTGCTGGCCCTGGCGCTGATGCTGACGGCCTGCGGCGGCTCCGCCACGGCGGCCAAGGAGGTGCACAGCGACGTGCTGTACGTAAAGCAGGTGGAGAATCTGCCCGACGATTTCATTCTGGGCATGGACGCCTCCTCCGTCATCGCCGAGGAGGACAGCGGCGTCAAGTTCTACAACTTTGAGGGCGAAGAGCAGGACGTGTTCCAAACCCTGGCGGAGAACGGCATCACCCATATCCGCGTCCGGGTGTGGAACCACCCCTACGACGCCGACGGCAACGGCTACGGCGGCGGCAACAACGACATCGAAAAGGCGGTGGAAATCGGCAAGCGGGCCACCCAATACGGCATGAAGCTGATCGTGGACTTCCACTACTCCGACTTCTGGGCCGACCCCGGCAAGCAGATGGTGCCCCTGGCGTGGAAGGATATGACCATTGAGGAGAAGACCGAGGCCACCTACCAGTACACCCGGGACTGCCTGCAACTGCTGAAAGACGCCAAGGTGAAGGTGGGTATGGTGCAGGTGGGCAACGAGACCAACGGCGCGCTGTGCGGCGAAAAGACCTGGTTCAACATCCAGTACATCATGGGCGCAGGGTCCAAGGCCGTGCGGGAGGTGTACCCCGAGGCGCTGGTGGCGGTGCATTTCGCCAACCCGGAGAAGGCGGGGGCCTACGCGGGCTACGCCAATAAGCTGGACTACTACCAGCTGGACTACGACGTGTTCGCCTCCTCCTATTACCCCTACTGGCACGGCACGCTGGAGAACCTGACCAACGTGCTCAACGAGATCTCCCAGACCTACGGCAAAAAGGTGATGGTGATGGAGACCTCCTATGCCTACACCGCGGAGGACACCGACTTTAGCGGCAACACCATCTCCGACGGCGGCACCATCACCAAGAATTACCCCTTCACCGTACAGGGTCAGGCCAACTCCGTCCGCAGCGTCATCGACGCGGTGGCCCACATGGACAATGGCATCGGCGTGGTGTACTGGGAGGGCACGTGGATCACCGTGGGCACCAACTCCTGGGAGGAGAACCACGCCCTTTGGGAACAGTACGGCTCCGGCTGGGCCAGCAGCTATGCGGCGGTGTATGACCCCAACGACGCGGGCAAGTACTACGGCGGCTCCGCCGTGGACAACCAGGCCTTTTTCGACGCCACCGGCCATCCGCTGGAGTCGCTGAAGCTGTTCGGCCTGGTGCGCAGCGGCAATGAGATCACCCCCGTGCCCGACGCGGTGGAGGACACCGTGCTCACCGTGGATCTGGCGGGCACCATCCAACTGCCGGAGACGGTGAACGCCGTGATGACCGACGACAGCCGCCAGGCCGTGCCGGTGACGTGGCACGTCACCGACGAGGACATCCAGAAAATGCAGAGCGGCGGCGTGGCGGAGTACGACATCGTGGGCGACGCCGGAGGGCTGGAGGCCCACGGCAAGGTGTACATGGTGGAGTACAACTACCTGACCAACGAGAGCTTTGAGACCGGGGAGCTGGCGCCCTGGGTGGTCACCGACCTGGGGAAGGCCGACGAGCTGTACGTGGAGGACAAGGTCACCGACTCCCTCCACGGCACCCAGCACATGCACTTCTGGAGCGCCGCCAGCGACTCCGTCAACTTCACGCTGGAGCAGACCGTTCCCGATCTGGCGGCGGGCACCTATAAGTTCGCCATCTCCATCATGGGCGGCGACGCCGGCACCACCGACATCTACGCCTACGCCAAGGTGGACGGCGAAATTGTGGGCACAGCGCCCATGACCATCACCTCCTACGGCAGCTGGGACACCGGTGAGGTGCGGGACATCGCCCTGGCAGAGGGCCAGACGCTGACGGTGGGCATCGCCGTCAAGTGCCAGGGTGCCGGGGCAGGCGCCTGGGGCAAGATCGACAGCGCAAGGCTCAATTCCTGCCCCGAGACCCCTGAGGATAACGCCACTACCACCCAGCTCTCTGCGGGGCAGACCACGCCTGTGCAGCAGAACCCCGCGCCTGCCAATAACGGAGGTAGCGGGAGCAGCGGCGGAACATATAGCGACGGGAGTATCAGCCACAACGGGACTGCGATTGTGAACGGTTCTCCTATGACTGGTCTGCGAGAATTTGCGTCTGTATCCGACCTGAATGGCGTTTCTCCTATCAAAGAATTTGAAATCGTTTCTGTCGGCGGCGTGCCTTACGCATGGACCGGCACCGAGTGGGCTGACTACAGCGGCTTCTACACGGAGGTCATTTATCACAACGAAGGCGAACTCTCAGGTGAACTCGTAGGGTATTAAGCCTCAGGACCTACAATAGCACAGCAGCCCAAAGAGCGCTCCTACGATGGTTTTGCAGCGGAACCGCTACGGGGAAAGTGATGGTTTTGCCGTGGATATGACCAGCCGGAAGCAACTACGATTGCCGGAATATGATTATTCCACCCCCGGGGCGTATTTCGTGACGATTTGCACCCATGACCGGCAGTGCATATTGTCCGATATTATTGTAGGGGCCGACGCCTACCCCAAGGGCACTGGTTCCGGCAGCCGCTCGTTCCTCGCGGGCCGTCACTGGCGCTCGGCGGCCCGCAACCGCGGTTGACAGACGCGGGAAGGGTCGTCGAGCAGTACATCCTGTCTACGGAACGTATACCCGGTTTTTACGTAGACAAATACGTCATCATGCCCAACCATGTTCACCTGATTCTGCGCCTTGAGGGCGGGCCGCCGAGGGCGTCGGCCCCTACGGTTTCAGATGCAGTGGGTGCGCTAAAACGCCTCGTGAACCGGAAGCTGGGCATGAATATCTGGCAGCGGTCGTTCCACGAGCATGTGATTCGCGGTGAGCGGGATTATCGGGAAATTTGGGAGTACATGGACGAAAACCCTGCCAAATGGGCCGAGGATCGCTATTATGCACAGTGAGGCAAGGTTTTGACCGCAGGGCGGGCCTCTTGAGGGGCCCGCCCATTTTCTGCGTATTATACAATACTTTATTCACAATTTTTGCCATTTTTTACAAAATAACGGGGCTCGAAAATAAAAGTGATGGACAAATTGCAAAAAAGGCGCTATAATAACCATGTTCACTGGGGGGTATCGCCCCGGGAGCAATACCGGCGTCATGCGGCGCCGGATAAATCTTTAGGAGGATTTAAGATGAAAAAGATTCTGGCACTTGTGCTGGCCCTGGCCCTGGCTCTGTCCCTGGTGGCCTGCGGCGGCAGCAAGCCCGCTGAGGAGACCAACTCCGGCAGCGAGCTGGCGGGCACCTACGACATCACCGTATGGTGCGCTGACGCTATCGTTGAGCTGACGAAGCAGCAGATCGCTGCCTTCAACGAGAGCAATGAGGATGGCATCACCTTTAACGCCACCGTGGAAGCGGTGGGCGAGGGCGACGCCGCTACCCAGATGATCACCGACGTGGAAGCCGGCGGCGACCTGTTCTGCTTCGCGCAGGATCAGTTTGCCCGTCTGGTGCAGGCCGGCGCTCTGAACAAGCTGGGCGTGCAGGCTTCCGAGACTGTTTCCGCGGCTAACGACGCCGGTGTGGTGGCTGCTGCCTCCATCAACGGCGAGCTGTATGCCTATCCCCTGACCTCCGATAACGGCTACTTCATGTACTATGACAAGTCCGTTATCCCCGAGGAGGATCTGGATTCCCTGGAGAAGCTGATCGCTGACTGCGAGGCCGCCGGCAAGTACTTCTCCATGGAGACCGACACCTCCGCCTGGTACATCGCTTCCTTCTTCTTCGGCACCGGCTGCGAGTCCACCTGGGAAACCGACGCGGACGGCAACTTCGTGTCCGTGAAGGATACCTTCAACAGCCCCAACGGCCTCATCGCTGCCAAGGGCATGAAGAAGCTGGTGGACTCCCCCATGTACCTCAGCTCCTCTGACGGCGCCGGCTTCGACAGCGGCTGCGCCATCGTGGTCACCGGCACCTGGGCTTACGAGACCGTGGCCGGCATCCTGGGCGACAACCTGGGCGCCACTGACCTGCCCTCCTTCGAGGTGGACGGCCAGAGCTATCACATGGGCTCCTTCAACGGCTGCAAGCTGATGGGCGTCAAGCCCCAGACCGACGCCGCCAAGTCCGCCGCCCTCCACAAGCTGGCTCAGTACCTGACCGGCGAGCAGGGCCAGATGGAGCGCTTCAACGCTGTGGCCTGGGGCCCCTCCAACCTGGTGGACCAGGCAAACGAGGCCGTGCAGGCCAACCCCGCGCTGGCCGCTCTGCTGCAGCAGAACCAGTACTCCGTGCCCCAGGGCCAGATCCACGGCTCCTGGTGGGATATCGCCAAGGTCATCGGCACTGACGTGGAGAACGCCACCGACGAGGCCGGCCTGCAGAAGGCTCTGGACAACTACCAGGCCGCTATCTCCGCTCTGTTCAACATGAGCGAGGAAGAGCTCAACGCCTGGAGCGTCATTGGCGCCCTCTGCGGCACCAACTGGGACACCGACTTCCCCATGACCGAGACTGCTGAGGGCACCTTCCAGTCCGAGGTCCTGGAGCTGAAGGCCGGCGATGAGCTGAAGTGCCGTCAGGGCGCTTCCTGGGACGTGAACTTCCCCGCCGACAACGTGGTGGTGGAGGCCGACGGCAACTACATCGTGCAGCTGGTGGTCAGCGGCGACAGCGGCGAGGTCACTCTCATCGCCCAGTAAACTGCCAAGAGCAGTATCCTTTCGAGCAATCGAAAACTGATTCTGGCTGAACCTGTATAAACGGAAAGCGGTTGGGGCCATTCACCTGGCTCCAACCGCTTTTTTCAAAGGGGCTATGATATGAAAACATACAACGATCTGGAATATCTGCGGCTTTCCAAGGGGCAGAAGTTCCTGTATCGCCTGGTCAGCTTTTTCGCCGCCATCCCCGTGGCGCTGAAAAACGGCTGCCTGGGCATCGGGCGCTTCTTCAAAAACCTGGTGACCGCCATCGGCCGGGAATTGGCCGACATCGTGCTGACCTTCAAAAACGGCGACTGGAAGACACGCCTGTCCTATATCATCATGGGCTTCGGCTCCATGGCACGGGGCCAGGTGCTGCGGGGCCTTTTGTTCCTGCTGTTTGAGGCGGTATTCATCTTCTACATGATCATGGGCGGCGGCCACTGGATGAGCCTGCTGTCCTCCCTGGGCCGGATAGGCCCCCACGACGAGTACAGCGCCGTGCTGGACGCCTACACCAAGGTCTACGGCGACAACTCCTTCAAGATCCTGCTGTACGGCGTGCTGACCATTTTCTTCATCATCGCGCTGATTTACACCTGGCGGCTGAACATCAAGCAGAACAAGATCGCCCAGGACATCCTCCGCTCCGGCAAGAAGCTGCGCTCGGGCAAGGAGGACCTGAAATCCATGGTGGACGACCAGTTCCACAAGACGCTGCTGGCCCTGCCGCTGACCGGCATCATCCTGTTCACGGTGCTGCCCATCATCTTCATGGTGCTGGTGGCCTTCACCAACTACGACGGCTCCCACGACGGCTACAACAACGCCTTGTTTACCTGGGTGGGGCTGAAAAACTTCCGCACCATGCTCACCTGGTCCGGCAGCGGCGTCAACTACTCCGCCACCTTCGGTGAGATCCTGACCTGGACGCTGATCTGGGCCTTCTTCGCCACGTTCACCAACTATTTCCTGGGCATGTTCGTGGCTATGATGATCAACAAAAAAGGCATTTACCTGAAGAAGCTGTGGCGCACCGTGCTGGTGCTGACCATCGCCATCCCTCAGTTTATCTCCCTGCTGTACGTCAGCAAAATGTTCGCCAAGAACGGCATCGTCAACGGCCTGCTGCTGGATCTGGGCTGGATCACCCAGGCCATCGATTTCATGGGCAGCCAGGCCCACAACGCCCTGCTGCCCCGGGTGATGGTGATCCTCATCAACATCTGGGTGGGCATCCCCTACCTGATGCTGATCACCACCGGCATTCTGATGAACATCCCGGCGGACCTGTACGAGTCCTCCCGCATCGACGGCGCCAACGCCTGGCAGCAGTACACCAAGATTACGCTGCCCTACATGCTGTTCATCACCGGCCCCTACCTGCTGACCAGCTTTACCAACAATATCAACAACTTCAACGTGATCTATCTGCTCACCGGCGGCGCGCCTACCAACGCGGCAGCCTCCGGCGCGGCGGGCTCCGTGGGCTACACCGATTTGCTGATTACGTGGCTGTTCAAGATCACCATGGGCGCCGAGAGCCAGTACTACATGGCGTCGGTCATCGGCATCCTGGTGTTCCTGGTGGTGGCCATCATCTCGCTGGTGGTGTACAACGTGCTGCCCAGCATCAAGAATGAGGAGGATTTCCAGTGATGAGCAACAAACGTCATATGGGCCTCAGGGCCAGCGCCCACATCAGCAATACGCTTATCTACATCGTGCTGGTGGTGATGAGCGTGGTGTGGCTGATCCCCTTCATCTGCATCGTGCTGCAGTCCTTCCGCGTGGAATCCACCTGGCAGGTGGGCTACGTCATCCCCCAGAAGTGGGGCTGGGACAACTACATTGCCCTGTGGAACTCCGACTTTAAGAGATGGTATCTCAACACCTTCATCACCGCCCTGGCTACCGCCGTGGGGCAGACGGTGTTCGTATTGTGCATGAGCTACACCCTGTCCCGCTTCCGCTTCAAGATGCGCCAGGGGCTGATGCGGTTCATGCTGGTGCTGGGCATGTTCCCCAACATGCTGGCCATGATCGTGCTCTACCGGGTGCTGAAGGATCTGGGGCTCACCCAGGCCAACGCCGTGCCGGGTCTGATTCTGGTGTACATCGCCTCCTCCGGCATGGGCTACTACGTGTCCAAGGGCTTCTTCGACACCATCCCCAAATCCCTGGATGAGGCCGCCCGTGTGGACGGCGCCACCCGCGCCCAGGTGCTGTGGAAAATCATTCTGCCCCTGGCGAAGCCCATCGTCATCTACACCATCCTCACCGCGTTTATGGCCCCCTGGGGCGACTTCGTGCTGGCACGATACATCTCCTTCGGCACCTCCGCCGGCATGAACGTGGCCGTGGGCATGTACAGCTGGCTGCAACAGGATATGATCGGCCAGCGCTACACCATGTTCTGCGCAGGCGGCGTGGTGGTGGCCATACCGGTGACCATCCTGTTCATGTGCCTCCAGAAGTACTACGTGGAGGGCGTGACAGGCGGCGCCGTCAAGGGTTAAGCGGACAGGAAATAAAGGAGAATTGATATGGCAAGTGTAAAATTGACCAAGGTCAAAAAGGTATATGACAACAACGTAGTGGCCGTCCACGACTTCGACCTGGACATCCAGGACAAGGAATTTATCGTGTTCGTGGGCCCCTCCGGCTGCGGCAAGTCCACCACGCTGCGGATGATCGCCGGTCTGGAGGACATCAGCGACGGCACCGTGGAGATCGACGGCGAGGTGGTCAACGACCTGCAACCCAAGGACCGCAACATCGCCATGGTGTTCCAGAACTACGCGCTGTACCCCCACATGACGGTGTTTGACAACATCGCCTTCTCCCTGCGGCTGCAAAAGATGCCCGAGGACCAGATCTACGAGAAGGTCACCGCCGCGGCGGAGGTGCTGGGCATCACCGACTATCTGCTGCGCAAGCCCCGTGCCCTGTCCGGCGGCCAGCGCCAGCGCGTGGCCATCGGCCGCGCCATGGTGCGCAACTCCAAGGTGTTCCTGATGGATGAGCCCCTTTCCAACCTGGACGCCAAGCTGCGCAACCAGATGCGCGCTGAGATCATCCTGCTGCGCCAGAAGCTGAACACCACCTTCATCTACGTGACCCACGACCAGACCGAGGCTATGACCCTGGGCGACCGCATCGTCATCATGAAGGACGGCTACATCCAGCAGGTGGGCACCCCGGCAGAGGTGTTTGAGATGCCCAAAAACCTGTTTGTGGCCGAGTTTATCGGCGCGCCCAAGATGAACGTGATGCGCACCGAGCTGAAGCGGGAGGGCGACGGCTACGTGGTGACGCCCTTCGGCGTGAAGCTGGCGGTGGACGGCGGCAAGAGCCAGGAGCTTGCCGCCAAGCACGCCCCCACCGGCGAGGTGCTGCTGGGCGTGCGGCCTGAGCACATCACCCTGGCCAAGGAGGGCCAGCCGGGGGCCATTCCCTGCACGGTGGAGGTCAACGAGATGATGGGCAGCGAGCTGCACCTGCACGTGGTCACCGAGGACGGCACCCGTCTCATCGTCCGGGTGCCCACCATCGACCTGGAGCCCGACCAGCGCCACGGCTTGCAGCGGGATTCCAGGCTGTATATCACCTTCCGCGGCAAGGTGATGCATTTCTTCAACCCCGACAGCCAGGAGAATCTGCTGAACTAAACGATCCAAAAACGAAAGGGCCCCACAGGGGCCCTTTCACTTTGAAAAAAGCATCGCAGATTTCGCGCCGCGGACGGCGCGAACCCATGAAATCAAAATTTCCGACGACATGCACCCCAAGGGCACTGGCTCCACCACCCGCTCGTCCCTCGCGGGGTGTCGCTGGCGCGCGTCGGAAATTTTACTTCTCAGGCCACGAAGTGTGCGAGCGAAGCGAGTGCGCGTAGTGGACTGCTATCCCATTATCAGAAAATGGCGAAGCCATTTTCTGATAGGCGAAAGCATTGACAGAATACGGCGGGCGCGGTACACTGATAGTGGCCCTGCGAGGCCACAGATTATGATTTGAAGAGAGAGTAACGTATGCGTAAAAGCGGAATTTTGATGCCCATGAGCTCCCTGCCCTCCCCTTACGGCATCGGCACCATGGGCAAGAGCGCCTATCGATTTGTAGACTTTCTCCGCAAGGCGGGCCAGCGCTACTGGCAGCTGCTGCCCCTGGGCCCCACCAGCTACGGCGACAGCCCTTACCAGAGCTTTTCCACCTTTGCGGGCAACCCCTATTTCATCGACCTGGACATGCTGGCGAAGGACGGCCTGCTGACCAGGGCGGAGATCACCGCCGCCCACTGGGGCGACGATGCGGAGCGGGTGGACTACGGCGCCATCTTCACCCAGCGGTTCCCCCTGCTGCGCAAGGCCTTTGCCCGGGGCCGGGAGAAGCTGGCGGCGGAGCTGGACGCTTTCTGGCAGGAGAACCGGGCCTGGCTGCCGGACTACGCCCTTTTCATGGCCATGAAGCAGCACTTCGGCATGGCCGCCTGGACGGAGTGGCCGGAGGAGGACATCCGGCTCCACCGGCCGGAGGCGGTGGCGCGGTGCCACGAGGCATACCGGGACGAGGTGGCCTTCTGGGCCTTCTTGCAGTATTTGTTCTTCCGCCAGTGGAACAGCCTGCGGGAGTATGCCCACGAAAACGGCGTGGCGTTCATCGGCGACCTGCCCATCTACGTGGCGCTGGACAGCGCTGACGTGTGGAGCAGCCCCGCCTTCTTCCAGCTGGACCAGGAGAACGTGCCCAAGGCGGTGGCAGGCGTGCCGCCGGATGAATTTACCGCCGACGGCCAGCTGTGGGGCAACCCCCTGTACGACTGGGACGCCATGAGGCGGGACGGCTACGGCTGGTGGATCCGCCGGATGGAGGGCGCGCTGAAGCTGTATGACGTGATACGCTTCGACCATTTCCGGGGCTTTGAGAGCTATTGGGCCGTGCCCTACGGCGACACCACCGCCAAAAACGGCCAGTGGCTGCCGGGGCCGGGGATGGATTTGATCGGTATGCTGCAAAACTGGTTCCCCCAGATGGAACTGATTGCCGAGGATCTGGGCTTCACCACCCCGGGGGTGGAAAAGCTGCTGGCAGACTCCCGGCTGCCGGGCATGAAAGTGCTGGAATTCGGCTTCGACCCCGACGGCGAGTCGGGCTACGCCCCCCACAACTGCCAGAGGCACAGCGTGTGCTACATCGGCACCCACGACAACGAGACCGTGAAGGGCTGGGTGAAGGCAGGCAAGGGCCAGCGCTTTTTGCGCTACGCGGAGGAGTATATGCACATCACGCCGGAGGAGGGCTGGTGCTGGGGCATGATCCGCACCGGCATGGCCACGGCGTCGGAGCTGTTCGTGATGCAGATGCAGGACGTGCTGGAGCTGGGCGGAGAGTGCCGCATGAACACCCCCGGCACCGCCGCAGGCAACTGGCAGTGGCGCATGGCGGCGGATGCCGTCACCCCCGCCCTGGCCGCCAAGCTGAAAAAAATCACCTACATCTACCGCCGCTGCGAAAAGTAAACCATTGGCACACAGAAATACCGGGTATCGCCCCAAAAGCGATACCCGGTATCTTTTTACCGCTTTTCTATCAGCCCCGGACGTGGGCACCCATGGCTTTGAGCTGCCGCTTGCGCTCGTACATGTGGCTGTCGGCCCGCTCGAACACGGCGTGGACGGTGCTGTCTCTGCCGGGGGTGTACACCGCCGCGCCCAGGGAGATGACGGCGCCGTCGGTATGGATGTTCTCCTCCACCTGGTGGTTGAATTTCTCCAAAATCTCCTGGCGATAGAGGAAGTCCTGGCCCTCCATCAGCACCACGAACTCGTCGCCGCCCACACGGAAGACGGGGCTGTGCTTGAAGAACTCACACACCATGTTGCTGGCCAGGCACAGGTAGGCGTCGCCAGCCTTGTGGCCCTGGGTGTCGTTGATGTGCTTGAGGCCGTTGACATCACAGACCAGCACGGCGAACTCCCCGGCGGTGCCGGCGGCAATCTGGTTGTCCAGCCGAGCCTCGGCGGTGGTGTAAGCCAGTTTGTTTTTCACGCCGGTGAGGGGGTCGGTGTTGGCGATGGTGCGCATGGCGCCCAGCTCCGCCTCGCTGCGGATGGCCCGGTGGGTCATGGTGGTATAGTTGCTGAACAAAATGGCCAGGGAGATGGCGAACATGATGACCACCACCATAATGCCCCGGCCGCCGGAGCGCTGGATCTCCTCCAGCACCTGCTGGACGTATACCTGGCTCTCCCCGGTGGCGCCCAGGGAGACAAAGTGGTTTTGCAGCTCATACATGCCCTCCCGGGTGGCCCGCATGGTATACTGGCTCATCCACACCAGGGACACGAACAGGATCAGGGACAAAAAGGCGATCCACACCGCCAAGGCGTTGCCGAACCGGTTCTGCCGGTCCTCGCGCAGCACGAAGTGGAAGAACAGCAGCCCCAGCACCGACCAGATGACGAACAGGAAGTAGGTCTCCGTAGCCATGGAGGACTCCTGGAAGAAGTTGGGTATCAGCAAATAGGCGCCGAAGGCCATCATCAGCCACAGGCCCAGGCGGCCCGTCACCTTCTCCACCCTATCCTTGTGGAAGGCGGCCATTTTCCCGGCGGCGGCGGAGACAAAGCCATAGACGATGGTGGCGCCCAGGGTGGTGACATCCACGATCCAGCCGATGGCGGTGCGGCCCACCAGGGGGATAAAGCAGGAGACGGCGGCGATGAGCAAAATGGCGTTGACAGGGGTGCCCTGGCCATTGAGCCGGGCGATGGGGGCGGGGAGGATCTCGTCCTGGGCCATGGCATAGAACAGGCGGCTGAGGGCCATGATGTTGCCGATGAAGCTGGTGATCACCAGGCACAGCAGCGCCGCCATGAGGCTGACAACACCTGCGCCGCCCAGGTAGTGCTGGGCCGCGTAGAAGGGAGGCAGGGCCTCGATGCCCTGGAGGTTGCCCAGGTCGCGGATGTAGTCAAGCCAGGTGGCGTACTGGGGCGGGAAGGCCGTCACCGACAGGAGGGCTACGGCGATATACAGCGCAGTGGTGGCAAAGACAGAGACAGTGAGGATGCGGAAGGACTTGTCCACCGGGAAGGCAAACTCCTCCACCGCGTGGGAGACATTTTCAAAGCCGATGAAGGCCCAAGGGGTAATGACGGCGATACCCACCACCTGGGAGATGGCCTTGGCGTCGGGCACGAAGGCGGGGGCCAGGGTGCGGTCACGCAGGCACAGGGCCGCCACGCACACCCCCACGATGGCCAGGAAGAACACCGCCACCATGACCACCATGGCCCGCATCATGGCTCTGCTCCAGCGGATGCACAGCACCGCCGCCAGCAGCAGCGCCGCCACCGTCAGCAGCACCTCGCCCAGATACACGTCGTAGCCGAACAGCTCATAGAGCCTGCCGAACTGGAACACCTCGCCCAAAAAGAGGCGGGCGAACAGGGGCAGGCTGGTGAGATTGGCCCACAGCACGGCCAGGTACGTCAGCGCCAGCATCCACGACACCAGGAAAGCCCGGTCGTGGCCGAAGGCGACGCGGACATAGGTGTAGGCGCCGCCGGCGGAGGGGTAGAGATTCATGAGATAGTGGTAGTTCCGGGCCACCAGCAGCATGATGGCCAGGCCCGCCAGCAATCCCAGCACCGTGCCCATGGGCCCAGCCTGGGCCAGGTACGTATTGCAGGTGACCACCAGGGAGCCCCAGCCTACGCTGGTGCCCAGGGAGACGGCCCACACCTGCCGCCGGGACAGGTAGGGGCGCAGGGTATGGCTGGATTCGGGTGCGGCGGACATAATGAACCACTTCCTTTGACTGAGGTAAAAACGGCCTGCCGGGGCAGCGCCGTCATTGCGGCATAATGCAGAACTGTATTATATCACGGCAGGGGGCCGCTGTTCAACAGGAAAATCCCTTTTCTTTCCAATCATGAGACTCTTTTTTCCGGATTTGCAGAAAAATACCTTGTGGAATAGCGTGGGATGGCGTATACTGGGATGGATAATGGGCTGTAGGCCAGCGCCCCGCCAGCGCAGCATTGAAACGGAGGCTTTTTCATGGATCGACGCAGAAAGGATTCTCTCACCGGCATCCCCACCGCGGATTATTTTGCCGCACTGGCCCAGGCGGCCCGGCAGGAGCTGGCAGACCAGGGGCAGCCCCTCTCCGTTCTGTTCTTCGACATGAACGGCATGAAGCTGTTCAACAGCCTGTTTGGCTATGAGGAGGGCGACAGGCTGTTGCAGGCGGTGGCCCAAATGCTGTGTCGGCGCTTCGGAGCGGAGCGGGTATGCCGCGTGGGGCAGGATCACTTTGCCGCCTTCTGCGGCGACGCGGATATTGACACCCTGCTGCCCCATCTCTACCAGGAGGCCGCCGCCCTCAACGGCGGGCGCACCCTGCCCATCCACGTGGGCATCTACCGGGACGTGCCGGAGGACGTCACCCCGCTGGCGGCGGTAGACCGGGCCAAGATGGCCTGCGATATGCTTGCCGCCACCTACGCCTCCGGCAGCCGCTGCTTCGACACCTCCCTGCTGGCGGCGGCAGACCACCGCAACTACATTTTGGAGCATCTGGATCAGGCCCTGAGCGAGGGGTGGATCCAGGCCTATTTCCAGCCCATCATCCGCTCCGCCAACGGCTGCATCTGCGATGAGGAGGCTTTGACCCGGTGGATCGACCCGGACAAGGGGCTGCTGTCCCCGGCGGAGTTCATCCCCGCGCTGGAGGAGACGGGCCTCATTTATAAGCTGGATTTATATATGGTAGACCAGGCGCTGGCCGCCATGAAGAAGAAGGCAGAATGCGGCGTACACATTGTGCCGGTGTCGGTGAACATCTCCCGGGCCGACTTCGCCGCCTGCGACGTGGTGGAGGAGATCGAGCGGCGGGTGGCGGCCGCCGGTGTGCGCCGCGACCTGCTGAACGTGGAGATCACCGAGAGCGCCGTGACGGAGAACCCCCAGTATATGCGCACCCAGATCGACAGACTGCGCGCCATGGGCTACAAGGTGTGGATGGACGACTTCGGCAGCGGCTACTCGTCCCTGGACCTGTTGCAGACCTTCGACTTTGACCTCATCAAGTTCGACATGACCTTCCTGCGCCAGTTTCACACCGGCCCCAAGAGCCGGATCATCCTGGCCCAGCTGATGAAAATGGCCCTGAAGCTGGGGGTGGACACGGTGGTGGAGGGCGTGGAGACGGAGGAGCACGTACGCTTCCTGCGGGGCATCGGCTGCGACAAGTTGCAGGGCATGTACTTCCGCCGCCCCATCCCCCTCAGCGAGGTCATCCAGCGCAGCCGCGACCAGGATGACCTGCGGTTTGAAAACCCTCTGGAGGCCGACTACTACTGCGCCGTGGGTACCGCCAACCTCAGCGACCCCGCCTTTGTGGACAGCAAGCCCACCGAGGCCATCCGGCCCTTCCTCCACTCGGTGCCTATGGCCATATTGGAGCTGCGCGACGGCCACACCAGCCTGCTGCGGTGCAACAACGCCTACGGCGAGCTGCTGGAGCTGCGCAGCGGCGCGGCCCTGCCGGAGCTGGACATCTGCGATGTGAAGCTGCCCCGGCAGCCGGACGCCCAGATGATCGCGGCGGCAGAGCAGTGCCGCGCCGAGGAGCGCTGGATCACCGTGCGCCACAGCAAGCAGCACGCCGACGGCATCACCCTCCACTCCATGCTGCGGCGGCTGGCGGTGAACCCCGTCACCGACGCGGTGGCGGTGATCGTGGTGGTCATCGCGGGGCTGTAAACTCTCTTTTTCCATTAAAAAAGCCACTCTCCGCTCCCCTTTTCAGGGCGGCGGAGAGTGCTTTTTTTGGTTTTTCAGCCCATTTTTCAGAGGGATCGGCCCTCATAGACGGCCCGCTGGGCCGCGAGGAAGCCGGCGGTGGCATAGGGGGAACAGTCATAGGGATGGCGCTCCCGGTAGCGGCCCTGGGACAGGATGGCGTCCGCCCACTTGCCGGGGCCGTCGGACAGGGGCAGGTACACCGCGCCGCCCAGATCCGTCTGGCGGGGGACGCTGTCGGAGGCGCAGCAGAACAGGCCGGTGGCCTGGGCCTCCACCAGCACAATGCCAAAGCCCTCGGTGACGGAGGGTTGCATCAGCACGGAGGCGCTGTGCATGGCGGCGGGGATGTCGGCGTCCGGGGGCAGGAGGGTGACGCAGTCGGCAAGCCCCAGGTCGCGGATGCGGCGGCCCACCTTTTCGCCGTAGTCGTTGGCGCTGTCGCCGATGAGGGTCAAGGTGGCGTCGCTGCCCCGGTCCCGGAGGGCACGGAGCACGTCCAGAGTGAAAAGCTGGTTTTTATTGGGGTTGCAATAGCCCACCTGCAACAGGCGCAGGGGCTGGGGGCCGTCGTGGGGGGTGAAAAAGAAGCGGCGCTCATCGTAGCTGTTGGGCACCACACCGGCGGGCACCTCCGGGCCGAAGGTGGTGGCGTTGGCCAGGGGGGAGCAGCCCACCAGGGCGGTGGCATGGCGGAGGATGCGGCGGCGGCTCACGCGGCGGGTAAACCGGGTAAGGGCGCCGGTATGCTCGTCCCCAGGCCAGCTCTTGTGGGTATGGGCCACCCGGACGGAGACGCCCCGACGGTGGGCCGCCGCCAGGCACGCGCCCATGTCGAAGTCGTTATGGCAGTGGATCACGTCGTAGTGCTGCCGTGCCAGCAGCCCCAGCAGGTAGCCATACAGGCGCACCGGGTGCAGCAGCTCCGCCAGACGGCGGAGGGGCCGGGGGCCGGGCCGCCACTTGGGGCAGCGGTAGATGGCGCCGCCGTAGGAGAGGAACTCCGGCTCGTAGAAGCCCCGGGTCTGCGTGTGGAGCAGCAGGTCGAAGTCGTATTCCTCATGGAGACCCCGGACGATGGCCATCAGCACGGCGGGGACGCCGCTTTTATCCATGCCGCCGGCGGCCACCAGCAAAACACGCTTTTTCATATTACCGCCCTTTCAGGCCGTAGAGGATTTTCCACAGCCGCATGACGGGGAAACTGCTTTTCAGCACCACGTCCCGCTTGTTTTTGTCCACATCGGTGTCGAGATAGTAGGCCCGGTAGAAGTCGTCGCAGCGGAGCTTGGCGATCTCTGCCTTGATTTTCTCCCAGGGCATGTCGCTGATGAAGGCTTTGCGGGTCACGTCCCGGAGGATTTTGCAAATCCACACCCGGGCACCGTGGGTCAGCTCATCGTCGCCCCGGCTCCACTTTGCCGCGTAGGCCATGCGCCGCAGGCACACCTTTTTCTCCGAGGGGAAGAACCTGGGGTTGTAGCTGCGGGACATGCTGCCCACCGTCTTGCGCCAGTAGTACAGCACCGCGTCCAGATACTCCACCTGCTGCGCCCGGTCCAGCACCACCAGGGTCTGGTACAGGTCTTCGCCGTTGGAGATGCCCTCGATGTCGTCATAGACCTCCGGGTCTTCCAGCAGCTCACGGCGGATGCACTTGGCCCAGATGTTGTTCATCTTGTCGGTGACGCAGGCGAGGCGATAGAGGGTGTATTTTTCCTCGCCCCGGAAGACGGTGCCGCCGGGGAAGTCGTAGGCGAACAGGGGCGTTTTCTGCCCAGGGTCGGAGGTGGCGTTGTAGAGGATCACGTCGCTGCGGCGCGCCGCGATGGCGGCAAGCAGGGCAGCGATGGCGCCAGGCAGCAGGGCGTCGTCGGAGTCTACGGAGACGATGTACGCCCCCTCCGAGGCGGCAAGGCCGATGGCGCGGGTCTTCAAAAGGCCGTGGTTTGGCTGGTCGATGATTTGGACGCGGGCGGCGGGATATTCCGCCGTGATCTCCCGGCACAGGGCCGGGGAGCGGTCGGTGGAGCCGTCGTTGATGAGGAGAAACTCCACCGCCTCCGTGGCCTGTGTCAGCAGGGAGCGGAGACATTCTTCGATGTACTTCTCCTGGTTGTAGATGGGCACGATGACGGAGATGACGGGCTTCATAGGGCTTCCTCCTTATCAGGCGGCGGCGTGCCAGGCGGCCTTTTGCTTCTTGTCGGTGCGGTTGAAGTAAATCTTTTTCAGCCGGGTCATAAAGGCGTAGAGCCGGGGGCTGACGGGCACCAGGCCCATGAACATCTTGTCCCGGGGGGTGTAGGCGGGGCTGGCCTGATAGTCGCTGCGGCAGTCACGGTAAATGCCCCGCAGGCGACGCAGCACGGCGTCGTCCTTCATGTGGGTGCGGTAGTAGATATAGATATATTGCAGCGCCGTGTGGCACAGGGTGCTGCGGGCCAGGGCCGCCACCGCGGGATAGTCCTGCTCCGTCATGGCGGCAATTTTCTCGTAGGTCAAAAGGCCGCTGAGCTTGCGCTTGGTGAGGGGCGTATAGGAGGCGGTGACGCCGCCGCTGTCGTGGTTATAGTGGTACAGGGGCGTGGGGTCGTAGGCCACGGTGGCGATGCACCGGAAGTACCGCACGGCGAAGTGGAGATCCTGCACCATGCCCAGCTCGGTGTCGAAGCGGAGGTTGTTGGCCCGGATGATGCGCAGGTCATAGAGCTTATTCCAGGCGTAGCCGCAGAAGGCGGAGGGCGTCATCAGCACCTCCATGGCCTCCGAGGCGGGCATGACGCAGGGCTTCGCCCCCTCGTTCCAGATGCGGACAAGGGAGTCCATCTCGTCGAAGTGGCCGCAGATGGAGAGATCGGCCCCCGTCTCCTCCCGGATGGCCACCAGTTTTTCCAGATAATTCAATTCCACCCAGTCGTCGGGGTCGGGGAAGATGATATAGTCGCCCTTCGCGTGGTCGATGCCGAAGTTGCGGGCGGAGGACAGGCCGCCGTTGGGCTTATGGAACACCCGGACGTTGTCCCGGCCCTGGGCCTCCCGGTCGCACACGTCCTGACTGCCGTCGGTGGAGCCGTCGTCCACGATGATGATCTCAAAATCCCGGTAGGTCTGGCGCAGCAGGCAGTCCATGGCCTTGGGGAGATATTTGCCCGTGTTGTACACGGATACGACTACGGTAATCAAATCGCGTTTCCTCCTGTTATCGTTTCAGCAGCTTGCCCACGGTGCGGCGGGCGTCGGCAAACTCCGGCAGCAGGCGGTACACCGGGAAGAACACCACGTTGCCCACAATGACGCACACCACGCCCCGGACGCCCATCCACACCAGGCTCATAAAGGCGTTGGCCCCCGCCTGGGGGATGAAGCGGCACAGGAACATGCACGCGGCGCAGGCGGCGGCGGTGGTGACGGCGTAGAGCAGCAGCCGCAGCAGGTAGGTGCGCTGCCTGGCCTGGGTGAAATAGTGCTTGAACAGGATGCCGGAGCCCCAGAAGGAGTCGATGCACACCTGGCAGAGGATGGTGGAGAGCATGACGCCGGCGATGCCGATATACTGCACCAGGATGAAGTTCAGCGTCAGGTTGGTGATGCCGTCCACGATGGGGCGGGCCCTGTCCTCCCACCACAGGCCGCTGGCCTGGCGGTACTGGAAGCAGATGTTGCCCATGCGCTCGGTGAAGAAATACACCACGAACAGCACCATGAGGCCGTCGCTGAGCAAATTCTCCGGCCGGACCCAGAAGCGGATAAAGGGCTGGTAGAGGCAGGCCATGCCGGTGCAGATGACGCCCACCACCCACATGAACAGCAGCTGGAAGGCCCGGAAGTCCTTGAAATTCTTCTCCTTTGTCTCCATGGCCACGGAGTTGCCGATGCTGGAGAGGGTGGAGTCGGTGACGATGCTGGAGATGCCCACCACGGTGGTGACGATGAGGAAATAATTCTGATATTTGGCCAGAATGTCCAGGCCCAGGAAGGCGGAGAGGATGATGCTGTCAAAGGAGTTGCGCAGCACGTGGCTGAGGCGGAACATGAAAAGGCCGGTGACCCGCTTGGTGATGTCCCGGATGGCCTCCGGGGGCAGCTTGCCGTCGCAGCGGTACTGGGGGAACAGCTTCCGGGACACCACCCAGTAGGCGATGTTCTGGCACACCTGGATGCAGGGGATGACCACGCAGAAGACGTAGTAATTCCGGAACAACAGCAGCAGCGTCACCTGCACCACGCACAGCGCCACCTTGGACAGGGACTGGATGGTCTGCACCACGCTGCGGCGCTGGGAGGCGTCCAGCAGGCAGTTGCGGTAGGAGAACAGGAAGTAGCTGACGCTGGTATCCGCCAGGCGGATGAGGTACAGCACTGTCAGGTTCAGGCCCGCAGGCACGTCGCCGTGAATGAGCCGGGGCAGGAAGGGGATGAGCAGCACGCCCACGCCCAGAATCACCGCGCCCACGATGCGGTAGATGCGGCGGTACAGCCCCAGCAGGGCGTTGACGGTGGTCTCGTCCCCCTGGGCGATGGGCTTATACATGGAGAACACCATGGCCGAGCCGAAGCCCAGCTCCGCCAGGCTCAGCACTTGCAGCATGGAGGTGAACAGGCCGTTGAGCCCCAGGTAGACGTTGCCCAGGGAGTAGATCAGCGCCGTGCGGGTGACGAAGCTGGTGAGGGGGGTGATGACCTTCAGGATAACGCCGCTTTTGATGTTGCGGCGGGCATGTACCATGCGGGATTCAGCCAAGGAAAACCACTCCTTTTACGTGGTGGATTTGCGTTTCAAAAGGGGCCGGACGCGGTTGCGCAGCTGCACGTACCCCCAGGACACCGCCAGGCTTGCCAGGAAGCACACCGCCATGGTGACCAGGGCGGGCAGGCCCAGCCTGCC
This sequence comes from Oscillospiraceae bacterium, assembly GCA_017448145.1. GTDB lineage: Bacteria > Bacillota > Clostridia > Oscillospirales > Oscillospiraceae > Vescimonas. The sequence continues at coordinate 21,041 of JAFSMA010000018.1, forward strand.
GTACAGCACCAGGCCCAAAAAGGCGCAGCAGAAGGGCTGGTGCCACAAATAGACGGCCAGGGATTCCCGGCCCAGGAAGCCGATGAAGGACTTGCCCAAGGCCGTGCGGGGCAGGCAAAAGCGGGTGAAAATCAGCTTCAGCCACACCATGAGGCCCGGCAGCAGGGCGTCTGCCAGGAGATACAGGACGAAGCGGGCCGGGCCGTCCACCCGGACGGAGTTGCCGGAAAAGCCGGAGAAAAAGGCGGTGCGGACGATGAGATACCCCAGGCCGGCCATGCCCCAGAGGCGGGCGGCGGTATCGGGCACCTCCCAGTCCGCCATCAGCGCGCCCAGGCAGAAAAGGGGCAGGTACAGCGTGACGTAGTCATACAGCCGCCACCACGCCCCCACGGACACGGTATCCCGCAGGGCAAGGCCGATGAGGCACACCGCAATCAGCCCCATCCATACGGCCCGGCTGTGTTTGCCGCCCAGGGCGGCATCGCAGAGGGAGACGATGACCGTAAGCAAAATCAGCACATAGAGGAACCACAGGTGGTAGGCCCAGGGGTTATTGGCCAGAAAGGCCTCCCGGAAATAGGCCCCCAGGGACAGGGCCTCATACCCGGCGCCACGCAGCACGTTGCCCACAACCGGGAGGGCCATAGCCACCGTGAACACCAGGTAGATGAAAAGGCCGTAGCCCAGCCAGTAGGGGAACTGCTGCTTCAGGCGGCGGGCGGCGATTTGCAGCGGCGGGCGGCCCTTGGCGCGGCTGAGGGCATAGCTGATGCCGGACAGCCAGAAGAACCAGGACATATGGAAGCCGTAGATGCCGCGGTAGAGATAATCCAGCGCCGGGGAGGCCGTGCGCATTTCATCCCGCATACAGTGGCCCACCAGCACCAGCAGCATCGCCACGCCCTTGGCGGTGTCCATCCAGGCGCGGCGGGAAGACGATGGTTCAGTCATATTCTTATCCTCCGGAATAGGGTTGCAGCGTGGGGACGGTGGGGGCGGGGGTGTGGGCGGCGGCGGGCTCGTGGACGGTGGCGCTGCCGCCGGAGGCGGCGGGGGCGGTATAACCGTCTTTCTCCCCCTCGTCGCTGCTGCCGCCGCCGTAGAACAGCCCCAGGAAGCCCTGGGCCATTTTGCCGTAGTCCACCCGGATCTGGTATTCCTCCAACTCCGTGTCCAAATCCGTTTCATCATGGAGCACGAAGGCTTCGATGGCCACCACCGCCAGACAGGCCAGCACCAGCAGCACGATCAACACTCGCTTTGCGCCCACGGCTCAGCCTCCTTTGCCCTCCCATGGGGGGGATGCGTCAATACAGGTCTACGATCACCAGCTCCGGCGGGTTGTTGACCCGGGGGAACCATTTGCCGTTGCCAAGGCCCCGGCTGATGACCACCCAGGTGTCCCCCACCAGGTTACAGCCGTCGGTCATCTCCGGCAGGAAGCCGCCGGTGGGGTGGTACAGTCCGCCCACGTAGGGGATCACCACCTGTCCGCCGTGGAGATGGCCGCACAGGGCCATGTCGATGCCGCAGTCCACCAGCTCGCCGCCGGTGAAGAAGAACTGGGGATAGTGCACCAGCAGCAGGCGGTAGTTCTCCGCCTTGAGATAGTTCTGCCAGAACCCCTGGGTGTAATCGGCCTCCATGGTGCCGGGATTGGCGGACAGGCCGCCGATGTCCAGCACAGAGCCGTTGATCTCCACGGTTTCATAGCGGTTGTGCAGCACGTGGACGCCCATGGCTTCCAGCTCCTCGTTGGCGGTGCTGGTCTGATCCACCCGGATGAGCTGCTTTTCGTGGTTGCCGTAGCTGAAATAGACAGGGGCCACGTCCACCAGCTGGCGGCACAGCTCCGTGACCACGGTGGCGTCGGTGGTGCGCATGTCCATCATGTCGCCGGCCATGGCGATGATGTCGGGGTGGAGGCGGGTGATTTCGTCCACCAGCTCGGCGTTGTTCTCCCCGAACTCCTTGAGGTGCAGGTCGGCCAGCTCCACGATGCGGATGTGGTTGGCGATCCGTTCGTCCTCCACCTCGTAGAAGGTGTCCACAAAGTGGGAGTTGTCACACAGGCGGATGATCTCCGCCACGCATACCGCCGCGATAGCCGCCACCACCAGCACCCGGCTCAGCCGCGCCTTGCGGGGCTTTACTCGTCTCGGCTTCGGCTCAGACGGAACTTCCGCAGCTTCTCCGCCGCGGTTTCTTCCTCCGAAGAGGGACTTGATATCGACTCGCCGCCGGGAGGCGCTTTTTCTTGTTTCGACGTTGTCCA
>JAFSMA010000135.1 GCA_017448145.1 Oscillospiraceae bacterium
ACCTTGTCCTCGATGCAGTCGCAGCCCTCGGGAGGCTTGGTGGCGTAAATGGTGTCGTGGTTGCCGTGGACGTACAGCACGGGGGCGTGGCCCATGGTCACCAGGAAGCTGAGATACTGGGGCTTTAGGTCGCCGCAGGAGAGAATGAGGTCGATATCGTCCAGTCTGCCCCGCTGAAAATAGTCCCATAAATAGGGGCTTTCCACGTCGGAGATCAGCAGAATTTTCATAGGATGGGCCCCTCCTTATCCGGGGCGATGGCGTCCCGGTAGATACCCTGGAGCCGCACCAGCGGCCGGGCCATGGGCAGCAGCTCCTCATAGGCGGGAATGGTGCCGTCCACCGTGTCGCACAGCCAGTCCATGGCCAGAATCTCCTCAGGGGCGAACCAGTGGGTGCCGTCGCTGCGCACGACGCCGTCCTGGGAGCGAATGGGCCGCTCAAAGGGCAGCATGATGCCGTCGGAGATGGCGCGGCGCAGCAGCTCCGTAAGCTGGCGCACGCCCTGGGGCACATCGTCACGCAGCAGGATGCCCACGGCGCCGCTGCGGATGCCCCACCAGTAGTTCACCGCCCGGCGGGAGGCGGAGGCAGCGTCCCAGGAGCCGTCCAGAATGTCACGCACCAGGCGGACGTACACGTTGCCCCAGTGCCAGTAGGGGGAGGCCACGGAGTAATACTGCCCGTCCCACACCTGGCACAGTCCCCAGGGCTCCCGCATGCGGTCGGGGGTGGGGATGTCCCGGTTGGAGATGACCTCGCAGCCCTCCTTTGCCAGCTCTGCCATGGCGTCCTCATCCACGCAGGACCAGCGCAGGCGGATGCGTGCCTGGGGATTGGTCATCTGCACGCCCAGGGCGAAGGCGTTGATGCTGGCCGGCACGCCGAAGGTGGGACTGCTGGCCACGTAGCCGATTTTCCCGCTCTTGCACATGGCGCCGGCGATGGCACCGCTGATGAACTTGCCCTCGTAGACCCGGCTGTAATAGGTGCGCACGCCGGCATAGGGCATGGAGGCGGAGCAGTTGAGAATGCGGATGTCGGGATGCTTGGCGGCCAGCTTGCGGCAGGCGCCGATCATGGATGGCGTGGTGGCAAACAGCACCTGGGCCCCCTCTGCGGCGGCCTTCTCCATGGCGGCCTCGGTGCCCTCCTCGGTGGCGCCGCCGTGGTAGGTACGGGCGGTGATCTTGTCGCCCATCACCGCCTCCAGATACTTCCGCCCCACGTCGTGGGCCCGTGCCCAGTCGCTCTCCTCCGGGAGTTGGGAGGTGATGAAGGCCACATCCAGATGGTCGGGGAACACGGACTTCACGATTCGGGTCAGCACGCTGGGCTCCTTGTCGGAGGCCTCGGTGCTCAGGGCGATGGGGGCGGCGCTGTCGGTCATCTCCACGTCGGGCCACACCGCCTTGAGGGACTTGAGAAGCTCGGCGGCGGTGGCGGACTTCAGCATTTCAAAGGGATAAACCTTCAGCCAGGTCAGCATGGCGTCGGCCACCGTCATGTGCAGCGCCTCGCCGCCCAGCTTCCGGTAGGCGGACTGGAAGATGGCATAGGAGGACAGGAACCGCCGCCGCTCCTCCACCGACCACACGTGATCCGGCTCGAAGCCCAGGGCGGCCTGGAGCTTGGCGAAGCTGCCCGCCTTGCGGAAATATACCTGGTACAGCCCGGTGAGCTGCCAGGCGCGCATAAAGTCGTAATAGGCCTGAATCTCCCCATCCTCCGACCAGGCGGGAATCAGCCGGATGACGTAGGCGGGGATGGTGGGGGCGTCGTAGCTTTTCAAGACGCTGGTGCGCTTGTTGCCCTCCTGGACGTACAGCTTGCCCAGGTACTCATAGCACTTGATGGGGTCCCGGATGCCCTCGTCGCTGAGGTGGGCGGTACACAGCTCGATCCACTTGCCGGCAAACTCGGTTTCTACCTCCATAAGGGGCATAAAATCGGCGGCAAAGGCGGCCTGACGGCCCTCGGTCTTGGTGCCCACGATCAGCTCGGCGGGCACGTTCACCACGCCCAGCTCCACACGGCCCACGGTGGCGGACTCGGCGAGAATATGATCCAGCACGGCAGGGTAGGGGGACACCCCTCTCTGCTGACATTCCTTCATGGTTTTGCGGCCCCGCTTACAGGCGGCGTTATATTGTTCAATGGCTTCTTTACGGCTCATGGAATCACCTCTTCGGGGGAAAGAATACCCTATGCCCGGGAGATTGTCAATGGCAATTGTGGACATGGGGGGTGGAGGCGAACCGGCAGAAGGCGTAGGGGCGCATCGTTTTTTTAGGGGGGGACTGCCTGCTTTTTCGCAATCCTGCATTGCATCGGCGGGCGGTTCGTGTTATGATAAAATGAGTAAATGGAGACCGAATGAACGGCGGCGTGAGGGCAGACTCTACCCCACGCCGTACAAGGAGGGCGGGCGCGTATGGAACACAAGACCGTGATTTTAGCGGTGGCCGGCAAGGGCGGCGTGGGGAAAACCAGCCTCTCCTCCGCCTTCGTGCGGCTGCTGACGGAGGCCTATCCGGAAAAGCGCATCCTGGCCATTGACGCCGATCCCGCCATCGGCCTGAGCACCGCCCTGGGGGTGGAGGTGCGTGAGACGCTGGACGACATCCGCAAGAGCATTGTGGCCTCGGTGGAGGACGGCGCGCCCCGGGAGGCCATAGAGCTGCTGTCGGAGGCCCGGTACCGGATTTTTGACACCATGGTGGAGGGGCAGGCATTCTCCTTCCTGGCCATCGGCCGGCCGGAGAGCGCCGGGTGCTACTGCAAGGTGAACGCCTATCTCAAGGAGGTCATCAGCCTGCTGAGCCGGGACTTTGACTATGTGGTCATCGACGGGGAGGCGGGCATCGAGCAGATCAACCGCCGGGTGATGGAAAAGGTGACCCACCTGGTGCTGGTCACCGATCCCAGCCGCAAGGGCACGCAGGTCATCGACACCATACGCCGCGTGGCGGACGAGCTGGTGATGTATGAGCGCTGCGGCACGGTGGTGAACCGGCTGACGGAGGCGGAGATGCTGTCCCACATCCGCATGGATGCCGCCGAGCTGCTGGCGGTGATCCCCTCTGACGGCGCCCACGCGCGGAACGACATCGACGGCAAAAGCGTGTTTGACCTGCCGGAGGACAGCCCCATCATGGCAGGAGCCCGGCAGGCCCTGACAAAGCTGGGGCTGCTGCAGGAGTGAGCGGATTTTGGCGATTCAGCCTGTCATAAGACACAATAGAGAAGGAGAAAAAAGATGAAGTATTTCGGCGGTTGTGACGTGGGCTCCACCTACACCAAGGCGGTGATACTGGACGAGACGGGCAGGATCTGTGCGGATACCACCATCCGCAGCAAGATCAATTCCCAGGCCAGCGCGGAGGCGGCGATGACGGAGGTGCTCCACAAGGTGGGGCTCAACAGCTCCGAGGAGCTGGCCTACCTCATCGGCACGGGCTACGGGCGCAACAAGGTGCCCTTCGCGGACGAGAATATCTCGGAGATCTCCTGCCACGCCATGGGCGTACACGTGACCGACCCCACCGTGAAGGCCATCATCGACATCGGCGGCCAGGACGTGAAGGGCATCAGCATCGACACCGACGGCACGGTGAAGAACTTTGCCATGAACGACAAGTGCGCCGCCGGAACGGGCCGGTTTTACGAGGCCATGGCCCGCAGCTTCGAGATGACGCTGCCGGAGTTCTCCGACCTGAGCCTGTCGGCCAGGAACGTGATCCCCATTACGGCCCAGTGCACTGTGTTCGCCGAGAGCGAGGTCATTACCCTGGTGGGCGAGGGCAAGCCGATGGACGAGATCGCCGCCGGCATCCAGATGGCGGTGGCCAAGCGCTGCTTCGTCATGTGCAAGAAGGCCGGCGCCACCGACTCCATCACCCTCACCGGCGGCTGTGCCAAGAACGCGGGATTGAAGCAGGCCATTGAGCGGGTGCTGAAGCTGAAGGTCATCGACCTGAAGACTGACCCCCAGCTGATGGGCGCGCTGGGCGCCGCCGAGTTTGCCCGGCAGAAGGGCCTGGCCAAGGCCTGAGGCGGCAGTGCCTCCGGGCACTGAAAAACACAGAGGGGCGTGAGGTGCTGCGCTATGGAACTGTATAACCCCATCATTGAAAAGGCCATGTCCCTGGGGGGAGCCTCACGGCCCCGGCGCTATGCCTACGACCCCCGGGACGCCTGGCCGGACACGGGGGCCTTTGAGCTGGTGATGCTGCGGGACGCGGCCTACGAGCTGGGCGGCGGCAGCCACAGCGCGGTGAACTTCACCTGCGTAACCTCCAGCCCCCGGCTCATCGACCGGGATGAAATCCTGGTGTACGGGCCCGACCTGGGGGAGATAGAGGGGGATTGTGACTATGCTCGCATCGCCCTGCTTCGGGTGGGGGAAATCGAAAGCGACGACGAGACGGACACGGAGCAGGCCTACCGGGCCATCCAGGATATGGATTTCGTCAAATACCACGTGTTCCCCAAGGGGTACATGATCCGCACCAGCGCCGAGAGCAGCCGGGAGCAGGTCCGCATCAGCCGGGAGGCCATCCGGGAGGGCATCAGCTTTCAGCGGATCGGGGCGGATTTCATCCGCCAGTACAAGAAGAACAGCTCCGTGCTGAACGTGAAGATGCTGTTCATCACTGCGCCGGACGGGGATTATGCCGGGGCCAGGCAGCTGGCCAAAAGCGTGAAGGACATCACCCTGTCCCTCACCAAAATCATGGAGGGTATGCCCACCGACTGCGGCTCCTGCCAGCTCAAGCCCATCTGCGACGAGGTGGAGGGCATGAAGGAGCTGCACTTCGGCAAGGAAAAGCACACTGCGCAGTGAGGTGCGGCAGCTTCCAACATTTTAGAAAGGGCGGTAGAAGACCATGAGCGAACACAACCACCATCACCATGAGACGGAGCCGCCGGAGGAGACGAAGGCGCTGCTTTCCTATATGCTGCACCACAACCGGCACCACAGCGAGGAGCTTTTGGAGATTGCCGGGCGAGTGGGGGACGAGGCGGCCCGGGCGCTGCTCCACCGGGCGGTGGACAGCCTGGGCGAGAGCAACCGTCTGCTGGCGGAGGCATTGGAGCGGCTGAAGGAGGGGGAGTAACATGTGCCTTTCCACCGTGTATGTAGGGCAGGAGCCCCAGCCCATCGCCAAAAACGTGGCCTCCGTCACCATGCGGGAGGGAAAGCTGGTGCTGCGGGATATTATGGGCGTCACCACCGAGGTGGACGCCGAGATCGAGTCTGTGGATCTGATGGAAAACCGCATTTATCTCCGCCGCCGCTGACAGAATAGCGCAAAAAAGCACCCAAACGGGTGCTTTTTTCTTTTTTCGGAAACAAATACAGGGATAAAAAGACACAGCCGGGGAGCTTCCCCGGCTGCGGTGCGTATGGATAGGAGCGGCTTACAGATGGGTGTCCCGCTCGATCTTGTCGTAGTGCTTCAGCAGCCACGGCTCAATGAGGGCGGTCAGCTTCATGTCCAGGTTAAAGAAATACACAGCGAATGTGAGGACGAACAGGCCCACCGCCACCAGGGCCACAATGAGAAGCACTTTCAGAAAAATAGCCATATTCCTTCTCCTTTACCACGACTCTTCATCATGCAGCACCTCCAGAGACGGATCCAGAGGCTCCTCACGCATGACGGAGCGCATATAGTTGTTGATCTGATCCCGAACGCCCTGGCGGGAGATGATGCGGGGGTCGAACAGATCGTGGGACACCCACACCAGGTTGATGCCCAGCTCCCGGGCCCGGTCTTCAAACAGGCCGTGCATGCCGTCCAAAGCCTTGCAGCTCATGTGCTCCCACAGGATGACCATGTCGGCGTTGAACTGCTGCGTGAACTCCCACAGCTCGTCCAGCAGCACACGGTAGCCGCCGTGGGTGCGGTTGCGCATGATCATGTTCTCGGTGAGCCAGGCCATGTCGTAGATGGCCTGCTCCCGGTTCTCGGGGGTGTCCTCCTCCGCGATGCGCCGGGTGGACACCATGGACAGCATATCTGTCAGGGGGACGATGCCCCAGCAGTTCAGCAGCCACACCAGGAAGTCCATGTAATAATGGGACTGCACGCCCCAGATGATGGCTCTGTGGCGGTATTCCCTGGCGGCCATCTTCTTCTTGGCGAAGGCCTGGCGGGCCAGCTCGGTCAGCTTCCGGTCCGCTTTTTCAAACTCGGGGATCTTGCCGCAGATGGCCATGTAGTTGGTCTCGGTATACAGGGCCAGGTTGGAGCCGAACACCTGGGGATAGGGGGTGCGGTTCATCTCCAGCCACTCCTGGCGGCACTCGGTGGCCACGTTGACCCGGCGGGCGCACTCGAAGTAATGCTTCCAGTCCCACTTCTCGCCGGTGTGCTTCTCGATGAAGGCAATGGCGTTGCGAATCTCCTGGGCGGCGTACTCCTGCACGTCGTCCTCCCGGTGGCGCAGGGGAGCTGCCAGCTGGAACACGGGAATGCCGTCCTCCTGCTCCAGGCGGCGGGAGATGACGCCGTTGCCCAGCAGGGAGCCGTCGCAGGTGGTGTTGCACTGGATGGCGCAGGCGCCCAGCACGGGGGCGTCGTCATCGATGGATACGCCCAGCTCCGCCTCCGGCATGGGACACACGTCGCCGGCCAGGCCGAACTGCTGGGCCAGGTCGATGTAATGCTCCGCGGCGTGCTGGTTCAGCAGCACGGACACGTAGGTGGAGGGGGTTTCCCGGCTGAGACCTTTCAGGGTGGGGAAGCCCATCATCACCGCGGTCATCTCGTTCTCGTCCACCAGCACCACTTTTTTGGAGAATTCCTTGTCGTTGCCGATGCGGCGGTCACCCCGGAACAGGTTGTCCAGCAGCTTTGCCACGTCGTCGATGATCAGGTCCTGCTCGGTGTGGCACATCCGCAGGTATTCGCCCCGCAGGCCCTGGGTGTGACGGTCCACCATCATGGGCACAGCCAGATAGTTGGCCATCCAGCGATAGCGGAACATGGCCTTCACGTTCCGGGGCTTCATGACGAACTTGGCCAGCGTGCCCATGATCACCAGCCAGCGGGAATAATCGTACAGCGTATCCCGCAGGCCGCGCCACTCGCGGCGCTTGCGGACCTTGCCGCCGTCAATGTAAAAATCGCCCAGCCGATCGGCGCCGATCTCTTTAGCCATTATGCGCACCTCCTTGGATTTTCTTGATTTCCACACTCTCTACGAAAGCCTGGACGCGGGTACGCATCTGGCCGGAGGAGGCGATGGAATAGGGACGATCCACCGCCAAAACAGGATAGCCGAATTCCTCTCGCAGAATGTGGGAGCCCAG
>JAFSMA010000136.1 GCA_017448145.1 Oscillospiraceae bacterium
CATTGGCGGAAAAGGCGCTGTCCGGCAGCAGCAGCGAGCCCACAGACAGGCCCACCAGTATGACGGCCATGGCCAGCAGGGGCGGCAGAGCGCGTTTCATGGGCGCTGCACCTCCTTTCGTGAAAAATCGAATCAAAATCGGAAATACAAAAACGGATTATAGCTGTCGCCCACCAGGAAGGAGAAGGACAGCAGCAGCAGCGCCGCCACCCAGACCGTGCGCACGGCGGTGTCCGCGGCGGGGCTGAGGCGCTTCTGCCAGCGCTGCCACAGCCGCAGGGGCAGCGTGGTGCAGCCCACGGTGGCCAGCAGCAGCAAGAAGGCGTTGGACAGCAGCAGGTACCCCGCCATGCCGTCCCACAGCGGAGCGGTGAACATGGCGGCCACGTAGCGGCCCAGGGCGGCAAAATCGGTGATGGCAAACAGCACCCAGCCCATGACGAAGGCGAAGACGGTGTACACGTGGCCCACCCAGGCGGGCAGGCGGCGGAGCCATTTGAGCAGCACCGTCTTTTCCAGAATCAGCAAAATGGCGTAATACACGCCCCAGAGGACGAAATTCCAGCTGGCCCCGTGCCACAATCCCGTCAGGAACCACACGATGGCCAGGTTGAGAATCTGCCGGGCCTTGCCGTGGCGGTTGCCCCCCAGGGGGATATAGACGTACTCCCTAAACCAGGTGCCCAGGGAGATGTGCCACCGCCGCCAGAACTCGGTGACGGAGGCGGACTCATAGGGATGGTCGAAGTTCTCCAAAAAGGTGAAGCCGAACAGATGGCCCAGGCCGATGGCCATATCGGAATAGCCGGAAAAGTCGAAGTAGATCTGGAAGGTGAAGGCGATGGCCCCCAGCCAGGCCGTGGCGGCGGAGGGGGCGGACATGGCGGAGATCTCCTCCCACAGGGCTCCCACCTGGTTGGCGATCAGCACCTTTTTGGCAAGGCCCACGCAGAACCGCTGCATCCCGGCGCTGGCCTCCTGCCACGTCTCGGTGCGCTCGTTCAGCTCCCGCTCCACCGTCTTATACTGGACGATGGGCCCGGCGATAAGCTGGGGGAACAGGGTCACATAGGCGCCGAAGTTGACGATATTCCGCTGGGGGGCCACCAGGCCCCGGTACACGTCGATGGTGTAGGACATGGTCTGGAAGGTGTAGAAGCTGATGCCGATGGGCAGGGCCAGGCCCAGGGCGGGGATACCGGCGTGGAGCAGGCCGTTGATGTTCTCGATGGCGAAATCCGTGTACTTGAAAAAGCCCAGGATACCCAGGTTGCCCACGCAGGAGAGGATGAGGATGGCCTTGGCACCGGCCTCCTTGCCCTTCTCCCGGAAGCGGCCGATGGCCAGGCCGTTACAATAGTCAAACACGGTGGAGAACAGCATGATCAAAATGTATTTGGGCTCGCCCCAGCCGTAGAACAGCAGGCTGAAGGCCAGCAGCACACCGTTGCGCCAGCGGCGGGGGCAGACGAAGTACACCAGCGCCACCAAAGGCAGAAACAGCAGCAGAAACACGGTGCTGCTAAAGACCATAGTGCGTTCTCCTTTCAACAAATAGGACAGAAAGTCGCTATATAGGCCCCAAAAAAGTGCCTTGCGGCACTTTTTATGGGTTAAGATGGTTACAGTACGCTGTACAGGCTGCCCATGAGGGAATTATTCCGAATGGCGGAGAGATTGTTGCACAGCAGTACGTCCTTGACGCCGTGGCTGCGGACAAAGTCGGAAATGCTGCCGTGCCAGTAGCGATAGTCGATGACGTAGGTGTACTCGTAATGATCCACCATGAAGGGCACGTAGGCGTTGCCGAAGGACTCCTTCACCACCACGCAGGCGCTGCTGTCAGTGAGGGACTCGTTGTGAATCTCGGTAAAGGGGTTGTCCCCGGCGATGTAGGCGCCGTACTTGAAGGCGGCGGGAGCGCTGGTCTCATCGTAGATGGGGCTGTCATATGTCACGGTGTTGCCGTTCTTGTCCGTGACGGTCATGGGCGCGTTGCCCTGGGGGAAATAGGCGGTGACGGTGTCGGGGTTGGCGCCCAACTGCTCGCTCTTGCCGCTGTCGTTATAGAAGCTGCCCAGGAAGCCGGGGAAGTCCACAGTCTGGTAGCTGCTCAGCTCCCGGGCCGTAAGACCGGCAGCCTTGCAGTACTCCGCATAGGCGTAATAGGCGCCCAGGCCCGACCAGTGGTGGTCGGTGCGGTAGTAGACGTACTCGCCCCGGTGCTGCATGAGAGCGTCATACAGGGGCACGGGGATGACCTTGTCGTTCATGTAGCCCAAAATGGTGGTCTGGGCCAGCTTCTGGTCGTCAAACACCGAGTCGGCGTACAGGTCGTCGGGCAGGGTGATGCCGGAGGACAGAGGGATGACCATGGCGTAGACGTTGGCGGTGCCGGAAAGGTTGTCCGCCAACGTGTTGACGCAGGAGGCATACTTCTGGGCGGTGGAGTCCACGTAGGTGTACATCTCATAGCCGGTGTCGCCCACCCGGTAGATGCCGCCGGTCTGCTCGATGTCGCCCTGGATCTCAATGCGCACCAGGGGGTCGGGCTCCTCCACGGGGGGCTGCTGCTCCGTCTCGCCGCTCTCCCCGTTCCCGGTATTCTCGGTATTCTCGCCGCTCTCCGCCTCACCGGAGGTCTCCACGGGGGTGGTGTCCGCAGGGGCGGGCTTGGCCTTGCCGGTGACGAGATTCACGATCAGCAGCACCAGCGCCAGGGCCAGCACCGCCAGGGGGATCACGAAGCGGGCATTGCCGCCCCGGCCCCGATAACGGCGGGGGCTCACTTGGTGTTCTCCCGGATGAGGGCGGCGGCAGCATCACTGTCGGCGCTGACGCACAACACCACGCAGGTGCCCACCGTCTGCAACACGGCAACCTCCAGCCGCTGCAACTCTTCGGGCTGGTACTTGGCGGCCTCATCCTTCTGCTCGGCAAGGTAGGTCTCCAAAGAGGTCTTCATGGTGGCGGCAGCGGCGCTGTCGGCGCACTGGGCCACCACCACGATCTCCTTGGTGGTGCCGTCGCTCTTGTAGGCGGCGGCGGTGCAATCGGGCATCTCCGCCAGGGAGAAGCGCAGCTCGTCGGCGGACATGGCGGTCATGGCGCCGTCGAACTTGACGCCCTGCACCAGGGCGTCGGCCAGGGCCTGGGCGTCCACCGTCTTGGTCTGGGCGCTGCCGCAGGCAGCCAGGGTAAACATGGCAAATACCGCCAGCAGGGCGGCCATCATTCTTTTCATCATAAATCGTTCCCTTCTCTGTTCGTTCGCCGCGGCGCAGCGCGGCCCATAACAGAGTATATGTTATCACAATCCCATTATAATTTGAAGTGGGAGAGCGGAAAATTTACAGCTTTTTTACGGCTCCCCTTTGGGCAGGTTTTCCCACCGGGGGCGGAATTGACTTCGGCGGCGGCTGGGTGTATCATGGCAGAAAGATTTCTGTCGAAAAGAGGCGGTGGCATGGCGCAGCTTGAGGTGAAGTTCAAAATCCACAAGGGATTGGCATACGCCATCGCCGTGGCGGCGGTGGCGCTGCTGGCAGTGCTGATGGTGCTGGCGGCACGGGGCTGCCGGGCTGTGACGGCGGAGCCAGAGGTCGTGGACCCCCACGCCGGCCAGGTGCAGGTCAACGACGGCGTGGGCCTGGTGTGGATCACCCCGGCGGAGGGGGCGGCGGTGAGCGGTCTCACGGCGGAGGCGTTCACCACCGACGAGGCCACCGGCTGGCCGGTATACACCGGGGAGGAATTTACGGCCCTGCGGGGCATCGACGTGGCGGACTTCCAGAAAAACATCGACTGGGCGGCGGTGAAGGCGGCGGGCATCGACTTCGCCATCATTCGCTGCGGCTACCGGGGCTATGAGCAGGGCACGCTGAACCCGGACAGCGAATTTGCCGCCAGCATCGAAGGCGCCAAAGCGGCGGGCTTGCAGGTGGGGGCCTATTACTTCTCCCAGGCCACCACCCCCGACGAGGCCGCCCAGGAGGCCCTCCACGCCCTGACGCTGTGCTATGGCTATGCGCTGGATCTGCCCATCTACTGGGACTGGGAGCGGCTGAGCGGTGTGGACGCCCGGGCCAACCATGTGGCCATGGAGGATCTGACGGACATTGCCGTGGCCTTCTGCACCACCATTGAGAAAAACGGCTGTGAGGCCGGTATCTATTTTAACCGTCAGCTGGGCTATTATGCCTATGACTGGGCCCGCCTCACCGACTACGAAGCCTGGGTGGCGGACTACAACAGCTATCCCGACTTCTACTACCGCACCGACGTGTGGCAGTACAGCCCCGGAACGGAGGTGCCGGGGGTGGACATCATCACCGACATGAACCTGCGGTTCGTGCCGAAGGAAACCGCCCCCTCCCCTGCCGGATAAGGGCCATCCCGCTTTATACAGTGAAAAATCCGTACTCGTCTCCCGAGGGAGATGGGTGCGGATTTTGTGTTGTGAGCGAGGGTGTCACAGCCGGCGGAGCCAAATCAGCGCCCGCAGCACCAGCAGCTTCATCGCTTCTCTCCCTTTTCCAGGATGATACCCACCCGGTTGCCCGCAAAGCGGACGGCGGCGCGGGCCAGAAAGGCCGCCATTTGGCCCCACCGTCCCTCCGAGGCCAGGCCCTGCAGCACATAGCCCACCATGCGCCAGCCCTCGCCGCAGGCGCTGCCGCAGCGCAGCCGATGGCGGTAGCGGTGCATCACGGCGCCGATTTTCACATAGCGGCGGCACTCCTCCCCCAGCGTCATTTCGTGGGAATGGTACACCACCGAGCGCGGCGCATAGGACAGGGCATAGCCGCCCCGGAGCAGCTTGGCCGCCATCATCATGTCCTCGTTGGTGGCAATGGGCCGGTCAAAGCCGCCCACCGCCTCGTAGGCGCTGCGGCGGTAGGCAGCGGCGCAGTTGGAGAAAAAGAAGGCCTTCACGCCGTAGCGGGGGATGTCCGCCTCCCGCCAGGTGCGGGGCAGGTCGGGGTAATTGAAGGCCCGGGTCAGCCTTTCGTAGGCCGGGGCGGTGGGATAGGCCACCTGCCTGCCGTACACGGCGGCCACGTCCGCCTCCCGGAAGGGCCGCAGCAGCTCCTCCAGAAAGTCGGGGCCCACAGGCAGGGCGTCCTGGGTGAGAAAACACACAAATTCGCCCTTGCTCTGCGCCAGCGCATCGTGGCGGGTGCCACCGTGGTCAAAGGATGCGGCGGGTATCTCCATCACCTTCACCCGCTCCCCATAGCGCCCGGCCAAGGCCACGGTGTCATCCTCTGAGCCGGAGTCGACGACGATAATCTCCGCCGCCACCGTCTGGGCCAGCAGCGCGTCAAGCTGCGCCTCCAGGTACGCGGCGGCGTTATGGGTGGGTATGATCACCGACACCAGCATAGACATTCCTTCTCCCCTTCCCGGCTATTTTCAGACGCCCCTCGGCCGGGGCTCACAGGCCGCCTCCCTGCCCCAGGTCACGCAAAAAGACCTTCAGCGACTCCTGCCACGGCGGCAGGGGGCCGAAGCCCGCCCGGGCCAGAGACGCCTGGCTGAGCCGGGAGTTTTTGGGGCGCAGAGCCCGGGCGCCGTATTCCTCCGTGGTGACGCGGCGCACCGCAGCGTCCCTGCCCGCCAGGCGGAAGGTCTCCTCCGCCAGCTCCGCCCAGGAGCAAAAGCCCTCGTTCGCGGCGTGATACACGCCGTAGCGGTCCGACTGTAATAGTTCCACCAGCAGCGGCGCCAGGTCGGCGGTAAAGGTGGGGGAACCGATTTGATCGTCCACCACCCGCAGCTCCCGGCGGCTCTCACTCAGGCGCAGCATGGTTTTGACGAAGTTATTGCCCCTGTGGCCCATCAGCCAGGAGGTGCGCACGATGAAATACCGCGCCACCAGCTGCCGCACCCATTCCTCCCCCGCCAGCTTGCTGCGGCCGTACACGTTCAGCGGTCCGGTGGGGTCGGTGACCTCATAGGGCGCGGCGCCCTCGCCAGAAAAGACGTAATCGGTGGACACATAGAGCAGCTTGGCCCCCAGAGCGGCACAGCCCCGGGCCAGATGGCGGGTGCCGTCGCCGTTCACCGCCATGCACCGCTCCGGCTCCTCCTCCGCCCTGTCCACGGCGGTGTAGGCCCCACAGTGGAGCACCGCGTCGGGCCGGTAGTCCGCCAGGACGGCCTGCACCTGAGCCTCCCGGGTCAGGTCCATCTCCCGGGAGGTAACGCCCAGGAAGGGAATCTGCCGCCGCGTCAGCTCGGCGGCGGCGTCATGGCCCAGCTGGCCGCTGTAACCCGTCAACAGCACTCGCATCTTACCACGCCTCGAAGCCCGTCACGGCATCACGCAGCAGGGGGCGGCACCGATCCTTGTCCGACAGGATGGGGTCGCTGCATCCCCAGTCCACGCCGATATCCGGGTCGTTCCAGGCGATGCCGCCCTCCGCCTCCGGGGCGTAGGGGGCGTCCACCAGGTAGGCGAAGGCCGCGTCGTCCGTCAGGGTGACGAAGCCGTGTCCGAAGCCCCGGGGAATGAAAAGCTGCCGGCGGTTCTCCTCGCTGAGCGTCACCGCCTCCCACTGTCCGTAGGTGGGACTGGAACGGCGCAGGTCCACCGCCACGTCCAGCACAGCGCCCCGCAGACACCGCACCAGCTTGGCCTGGGCCTTGTCGCCCCGCTGGAAGTGGATGCCACGCAGGGTGCCCCGGCGGGCGGACACGGACTGATTGGCCTGCACGAAGTCGCAGACGATGCCGCCTGCGGCAAAGGCCGCCTTGGACCAGGTCTCCATGAAGAAGCCCCGGTGGTCGCCGAAGACCTGTGGCTCTATAATGCGGGTGCCGTTCAGTTTTCCGTCGATAAAGCGCATGTCCGTTCCCTTCTCCGGCGTGTTACCGCCGGTTTTCATACATGTTGGCGTAATAGTCCTGATAGGCCCCCGACGTGGCGTGCCGTACCCATTGGGGGTTATCCAGATACCAGTCGATGGTCTTCACGATGCCGTCTTCAAAGGCCGTCTCCGGGTACCAGCCCAGGTCCGCCCTGATCTTGGCCGAGTCGATGCCGTAGCGCCGGTCGTGGCCCGGACGGTCCGCCACGTGGCGGATGAGTCCTTCGTTGATCTCGCTGTCATGGAGCCGCCGACCTACCTGATCGATGATGGTCTCCACGATAAAGAGATTGGTGCGCTCATTGTGGCCGCCCACATTATAAATCTCCCCGCTTCTCCCGGCGGTGGCCACCAGGTCGATGGCCTTGCAGTGGTCCTCCACGTAGAGCCAGTCCCTCACCTGCAAGCCGTCGCCGTAGACGGGCAGGGGCTGATGGGTCTGGGCGTTGTGAATCATCAGGGGGATCAGCTTTTCCGGGGCCTGCCGGGGGCCGTAGTTGTTGCTGCACCGGGTGATGTTCACGCTCATGCCGTAGGTGTCGTGAAAGGCCATCACATAGTGATCCGCCGCCGCCTTGGAGGCGGAGTAGGGGCTGTGGGGATTCAGGGGCGTGGTCTCGGTGAAGTAGCCCTCCGGCCCCAGGGCGCCGTACACCTCGTCGGTGGACACCTGTATATACTTCTTCCCCGGCCGCCACGATCTCTGGGCCGGGTCATACCAGGCCTCCTTGCAGCATTGCAGCAGATTGACGGTGCCCCGCACGTTGGTGTCCACGAAAATCATGGGGTCGGCGATGGAGCGGTCCACGTGGGACTCCGCCGCAAAGTGGATGACGCAGTCCGGGTCATGCTCCCGCAAAAGCCGGGCCACCAGGGCCTTGTCCCCCACGTCGCCGTGGACGAAAACGTGCCGCCCGTCCCCCTCCGCCTGCTGCAAGTTCTCCATATTGCCCGCATAGGTCAGGGCATCCAGGTTGATAATGCGGATATCCGTATATTTCCTCAGCAGATACAGCACCATGTTGGCGCCGATAAACCCGGCGCCGCCGGTGATCAAATACGTTTTCATCAATACCGTACCTTTCCCTCCGCCACGGATCGCAGATGCGCCCCGTAGGGGGAGCTTCCGTACAGCGCCGCCGCGTCCAGAAGCTGCCGGGCCGTGATAAAGCCGTTGATGTAGGCCACCTCCTCCGGGGCGGAGATGACGATGCCCTGCCGCTTCTGCACCATCTCCACGAAGTTGGCCGCCGCCAGCAGGGAGTCCACAGTGCCCGCGTCCATCCAGGCAAAGCCCCGGCCCAGCAGCTGCACGTCCAGCAGTCCGTCGGCCAGATACCTCTCGTTGAGGGTGGTGATCTCCAGCTCGCCTCTGGCCGAGGGGCGCACCTCTTTGGCCCTGTCCGACACCCCCGCCGGGTAGAAGTAAAGCCCCGTCACGGCGTAGTTGGACTTGGGCGCGGCGGGCTTTTCCTCAATGGACAGGGCCTTCCAATCCTTGTCAAACGCCACCACGCCGAACCGCTGCGGGTCGGGCACGCAGCAGCCGAACACGGTGGCCCGGCCGTTTTCCTCCGCGTTGCGCTCCGCCGCCTGCAGCATGGTGCGAAAGCCGTTGCCGTAGAAGATATTGTCCCCTAAAATCATGGCCCCGGCTTCGCCGTTCAAAAACGCCTCGCCTAAAATGAACGCCTGGGCCAGGCCGTCCGGCGAGGGCTGCACGCAGTAGGAAAGCCGGATGCCGAACTGGCTGCCGTCCCCCAGCAGGGCCTGAAGGCGTGGCGTGTCGGCGGGAGTGCTGATGATGAGAATGTCCCGGATGCCCGAGAGCATCAGCGTGGACAGGGGGTAATAGATCATGGGCTTGTCGTACACCGGCAAGAGCTGCTTGACGGTCACCTTGGTCAGCGGATAGAGCCGAGTCCCGCCCCCGCCTGCCAGAATAATGCCTTTCATGGTCTACCCTCCCCCCGCGCCGCGCAGCGCGGCGTCTATTGAGCGCTTTTCGCTATTATAGCACAAAAAGCGAAAACGCGCTACCTGCCTGTTAATTCTTCGAAAAGCAGTTGACGGCGGCAGAAAAATGGACGATACTGAAAAGAAAAAGGCGGCGGAGGTGAGGCGTGATGCAATCAGCAAGGGCAATCGGTCTGGTGCGCAAGGGGATCAGCAGCCTGCGGACCAACGGCTGGCGCATCACCTGGCGCAAGGCGGTAGCCTTACTGCGCGCCACCGATAACTACCGCCCCATCGCACGGCAGCCCCTGTTTTCCGAGGCAGAGCTGGCAGAGCAGCGGCGGCACGTGTTCCCCCGGGACATCCGCTTCAGCATCATCGTGCCGCTGTACAACACGCCGGAGCGGTTTTTGCGGGAGATGATGGATTCCGTGCTGGCCCAGACCTACGGCGGCTGGCAGCTCTGTCTGGCCGACGGCAGCGACGGAGAGCATGGCTATGTGGCATCCGTCTGCCGGGAATATATGGCCGCCGACAGCCGCATCCGCTACCGAAAGCTGCCGCAAAACCTGGGCATCTCCGGCAACACCAACGCCGCCCTGGCCCTGGCAGACGGCGAATACATTGCCCTGCTGGACCACGACGATCTGCTGCACCCGGCGGCGCTGTACGAGGTGATGCGCTCCATCGAGCGCACCGGGGCGGATTTTATCTACACCGACGAGAGCATTTTCCACAAGGATCCCCGGGACGCCTATATAGCACATTGCAAGCCAGCCTTCGCCCCCGACACCCTGCGCTCCAACAACTATATCTGCCACCTCACCGTGTTTCAGCGTTCCCTGCTGGACGAGGCGGGCCTCTTTGACCCGGAATGCGACGGCTCCCAGGACCACGACATGGTGCTGCGCCTGACGGAGAAAGCCCGCCGGGTGGCTCATATCCCCGAGGTGCTGTATTACTGGCGGGCCCATGGCGGCTCCGTGGCCGGCAGCCCGGACACAAAACCCTACGTGGTGGATGCCGGCGTCCGGGCAGTGGAAAAGCAGCTCCGGCGGCTGGGCCTGGCGGGCACGGTGGCGCCCGCCGCCCCGGAGCAGACGGTGTACCGCATCCGCTACGCCGTCCAGGGCAGCCCCAAGGTGTCCATTCTCATCCCCAACTACGAGCATTTAGACGACCTGCGCGCCTGTCTCACCTCGATTTTTGAAAAAACCACCTGGCCCAACTACGAAATCGTCATCGTGGAGAACAACAGCACCTCCCCCGCCCTGTTTGCCTATTATGAGGCGCTGCAGCAGGGCCATGACAACGTCCGCGTCGTCACCTGGGAGGGCGCATTCAACTACTCCGCCATCAACAATTTCGGCGCCCGGTACTGCACCGGCGACTACCTGCTGCTGCTGAACAACGACACCGTGGTCATCACCCCCGACTGGCTGCAGGAGATGCTGATGTTCGCCCAGCGCGGCGACGTGGGCGCCGTAGGAGCCATGCTGTACTATGCTGACGGCACCGTTCAGCACGCCGGCGTCACCGTGGGGCTGGGAAGCGTGGCGGGCCATCCCAACCGATACGTCCGCCGGGGCGGGAGCGGCTATTTCGGAAGGCTGCTGTACGCCCAGAACCTCTCCGCCGTCACCGGGGCCTGCCTGCTGATGCCCCGGGCGGTGTGGGATGCGGTCGGCGGCCTGGACGAGGGCTACGCCTTGGCCTACAACGACGTGGACCTGTGCCTGCGCATCCGGGAGGCGGGGTATCTCATCGTCTGGACGCCCCACGCGGAGCTGTACCACTGCGAGTACAAGAGCCGGGGGCTGGACGACACGCCGGAAAAGCGGCAGCGGCATCTGGACGAGGTGCGCCGCTTCCGGACCCGGTGGGCAAAGGTGCTGGAAGATGGCGACCCCTATTACAACCCCAACCTGTCCACCGCCGGAGAGGACTATTTCTTCAACCCCACGGTGGGACAATATGATGCAAGGTAGCGCACACAGGCGGGAACCACGGCAAAAAAGAGGACAGCCCGAAGGCTGTCCTCTTTTTTATTTATTGTCATCGCCGGGTGTGCCCCTCAGCCCACGATGTCGCTGTTGTCAAAGGGGTCGCCGCACTCGGGGCAGAACCGGGGCGGCTGCTGGCCCTGGGGCACCGTCCAGCCGCACTTGTCGCAGCGGTACTGCACCGCGCCGGCGGGCTTGCGCGCGCCGCACTGGGGGCAGAACTTGCCCTGGTTGACGCTGCCGCAGGCACAGGTCCAGCCCTGGGCGGGGGCGGCGGGGGCGCTCTGCTGCTGGCCCATCTGGTAGAGGGCGGCGGCGTTGAAGCCGCCGGCCTGGCCGGCCATATTCATGCCCATAAAGGCCGCGGCAGCGCCGTCGGGGTTGGCGGCGGCGTTCTTCATGGCGTCGCCCTGGCTGCCCACCAGGTGGGCGGCGGCACGGGCGGGGTCCATAAAGGCGGCGTTGCGCTGCATCTCCTTGAGCATGGCCTCGTCCTCGGGGTTGGCAGTGACAGAGCTGACGCCCACCTGCACCACCTCGATGCCCCGGAAGTCACGCCACTTGGCGCTCAAAGCCTCCCGCATGGCGTCGGCCAGCGCCTCGGTGCGGCCGGGCAGGGCGCTGTAACGGATGCCCTGCTCACTGATGCGGGCAAAGGCGGGCTGGAGCGCCGTCAAAAACTCGCTCTTGAGCTGGCTGTCCAACATATCCCGGGTATACTCGCCGGACACGTTGCCGCAGACGTTGGTGTAGAACAGCATGGGGTTGGTGATGCGGTAGCTGTACTCGCCGAAGCAGCGCACGGACACGTCGATGTCGATACCGGCACGCTGATCCACCACCCGGAAGGGGATGGCGTTGGGGGTGCCGTACTTGTTGCCGGGCAGCTCCTTGGTGTTGAAGTAATAGATGCGCTGATCCTTGGGGGCCACGCCGCCGAAGGTAAAGCGCTTGCACATCTGCTGGAACATGACCGTCAGGCCCTCGCCCAGGGGGCCGTTGAAGATGGAGGGCTCGGTGGAGGCGTCAAAGACGAACTCACCGGGCTCGGCGCACAGCTCCACCACCTGGCCCTGCTCCACGATCATCATGCACTGGCCGTCGGCCACGGCGATGACGGAGCCGGAGGAGATGATGTTGTCGCTGCCGTGGCGGCCCCGCTTCACGCCCTTGGCCGCCAGCACATTGGCGGGCAATGCCTCGCAGTAAAAGTATTCCTTCCACTGGTCGCCCAGCACGCCGGTGGCACTCTTGACTGCCGCTTTAATCAGACCCATAACGATTCTCCTTTCAATATGAAAAAATCAATTTTATCCAAAAATAGCGCTGTAAAGGTCAGAATTTGCCGCCTCCGCCGCCGAAGCTGCGTCCGCCGGAGGAGGAGAAGCCGCCGCCTCCGCCGCCGCTCTTGGTGCTGCTCTCCCGGCGGTGGCGGGTGACGGTGCGGTGGAGGTAAAAGTCCCGGTGGCGGCGCAGGTGGAAGCTGCCGTGCACCAGGTATTCCTCGGCGTCGGCGGCCTGGCGCACCGTCTTCATCTTGTGGCGCTCCACCCCTAACGTGATGCCGCCCACCAGCAGGAAGGCGATGACCGCCAGCACGGCGGGTACGGTGTAATTATACACCTTTTTGCCGGACATGACGGTGGCGGTGTCGTCCAGGTATTGCAGCACGCCCTGCCCGTAGGCGTCGCTCTCGCCCTCCGCGCCCCGCACCAGCCAGGGCTGCAGCCGGGCGTTGAGCCGCTCATTGGCCTGGGAGGTATACAAATCCATATATCTGCCGCAGGTGGCGGTATACCAGCCCCGATCCAAAGGATCCATGCAGATGAGCAGCACGCCGCCGGAGTAGTCGTCCCCCACGCCGTAGCCGTTGAACTGGTAGAAGTCCGCCGCCAGGATATTGTGTTCCATGCCGTAGGCGCTGGGGGAGGTGTACACCACGAAGTCCATGTTGTACTCGTCACGCATGGCGGCGATTTTCACCGCCATGGCCGCCTCCTGGCCGTCGGTAAAGAGGTCGGCGTCGTCCACCACACGGGGCGTGGAGGCCGCGGTGTGGAAGTCCACAAAGGAGGCCACGTCAGCCGGGTACCAGTCGGGCAGCGCCACCGGCTCATCCTCCGGCGCGGTGCGTCGTCCGGCGGCGTAGTCATACACCTGGTCGATAAAGTCGGTAAAAGCCCCGGCCAGGGGAGCATCGCTGTTGAGGTAGTCCAGAATCAGATCGCTGACAGCTTCGTTCTCCCCATAGGACAGCAATTCGCCCTCCCCCTCGTAGGAGGTGACGGCCAGCAAGCCGCCCTCCCAGTCCACCGTCAGCATGACGCAGCGGCGGCTGTCGCCATAGCCGTAGCTGCCGCTTTCATAGAGGTAGTCAGCGTAGTCGGAGGGGTATTCCATGCCGTCGGGCAGGGCCTCCAGCAACAGTATGGCGATGTCCGTGCCCTCTTCCGCGCTGCGCTGGAGGATATATCCGTTCAGTTCGGTGACGTCATACGCCTCCAGCCAGCCCAGCTGGTCCACCACCCGGGGCAGCGGGTCCTCATCCGTGGCCCAGGCGGGCACCGCCAGCAGCGCAGCCAGCGTCAGCGCCAGGAGAATGGTGCATAATCGTTTCATTGCCGCCGCCTCCTTACTGCAACAGCATTCCCAGCAGGAATGCCGCCAACCCACCGATGGCGCCGCTGCCCAGGAACCAGGCAAGGCTGCGGCCCTTGCTGACGGGCAGCTGACCCACCACCTTGCCCGTCTGGCCGTTTACCGCCAGGCGGTAGGTTTTGCCCTGGTATTCGTAGTTGAGTAGATACACCGGCAGCAGCACATAGCGCACGTCGGCGTCGGAGATGTGCATGCCGTTGGCCCGGATCGTCACGCTGCTGTACCCGATGGCGGTGGAGCGCAGCACGTCCACGGCGCTGTTGAGCATCCGCCGGTCGGCCCGGGGCAGCTCCGCGTCGGGGCTGCTGTCGAACCGGTCGGCCAGATAGCCGGAGAGGTAGGCGTCGTTGAAGTCCACCAGGTCGGCGTAGTCGAAGGGCTCCAGGGAGTCCATCAGATCGTCGGGCATCTTCACGCTGGCGTCCACCGGCACCCTGGCAAAGGACATCTCCCCCTCCCGCTCCAGCAGGTAGTAGGAGGTCTCGGTGCAGTCGTAGTCCCCCTCCCGGTAGTGGCGGATGCGGGTGCCCTGCATCACCATGTTGCCGTCCATCCGGCAGTTGAACAGCCAGAAGGGCACGTAGATGCCCTGCACCTCCTTCAGCTTCCGCTGGGACAGAAAGGTTTTGGGCAAAAGATGCTTGCCGCGGTAAAACCTGTTCACCACGGCGGGCAGGTCTTTCTGCGCAATGCGGAAGGGAATCACCGCGTTGGGCCGCAATCCGCCGCTGACCTGGTCGGTGAGCACCACGTTGTTGTCGCAGTAGGGGCAGCGGGTGGCGGCGGTGGTGGCATCCACCTCGATCTGGGCGCCGCAGGACACGCACTGGTAGGTGCGGGTGCCCTCCATGGTGGCGGCGTCCTCCTGGTGGAGATGATCGCCCCACTGGAAGGACTGGGTGTCGTGTGCCAATGTTTCCAACGTGGAGATGTCAAAGGCGTTGCCGCAGCTTTGACAGGTGACGTCGCCGGTGGCGGCGTCGAAGCCGATGGGCGCGCCGCAGGACGGGCATTTATACTGCTTGGTGCTGTTCATTCGCATTCCCCCTTTCCGCCGCAGGCGGCAATATGTTTCGTTACCAGTTTATTATATAGGCTTGGCGGGAAAATGTCGATAGGGGCGGGAGTTTCCCCGCCCCTATTTTCAAAATTTGTCTTATTTTGCCTGCTTTTCCTGCTCCCGCCGGGCGATGTCGTTGGTGTCCATAGATGCGCCAAAGACGAAAAATCGGTCATATAGAAATTCCAGCACGAAATTGCACACCATGTTCAGAATGGTGACCAAATACTCGTTCCACCCGCAGCTCTCCGCCAGATAGTTGCCCAGCCAGGTGCTGACGGGGGTGAACACGGCGTAGAAGATCAGCACCTTCAGCATGGCCACGGGCACGTTGTTGGCGCTCTTGAAGGTGTAGCGGCGGTTGAGGGTGAAGTTCCACACCACGCTCAGCACCAGGGCGATGAGGTAGCAGGGCCAGTAGGGCCAGTGCATCAGCTCGTTGAGCAGGGCAAAGGTGCCCATCTCGATCAGCCCGGCGGAGAGGGAGAAAAACAGGAATTTCACCGAGCGCAGCAGTTCTTTTTTCTTGTCACTCATGTCAAAAACATCCTTTATCTATGGAATACGCCTCACGGCTGGCGCACCGTGTCGTCGCCTACGAAGAACAACGCCAGAGCCCCGGGGCCCACGTGGGAGCCGGTGACGGGCTCGTACATGACGGTCAGCACCTCTTTGGGCGGGTGGTTCTGCCGCAAAAGGGCCGCCAGCTCCGCCGCGCCCTCCGGGTTCTGGGCGTGGGCAATGCACACCGTCTGCTGCTCGGCGCTGATGACGTGCTGGTCGTACCGCTGGGCCAGGGCGGCAATGGCCTTTTTCATGCCCCGGCACTTCTCCACGGCGATGATCTGGCCGTTCTCGTTGCCCATCAGCACGGGCTTGATGTTCAGCACCGTGCCCACGAAAGCGGAGGCGTTGGAGAGCCGCCCTGTCCGCCGCAGGTGCAGCAGGTCGTCCACGGTGAACACCTGGCACACGTTCTCGCTGTACTTGCGCAGGTAGAAGGCGGCCTCCTGGGCCCCCATGCCCATGTCCCGCATCCGGGCGGCCTGCATCACCACCAGGCCCTCGCCCAGTGACGCGGCCTTGGTGTCCACGGTGCAGATCTGCCGCTCCGGAAACGCCTCACGCAGCTCCTCCGCCGCCATGACGGCGGACTGGTAGGCGCCGCTGATGCCGGAGGACATGCCCACATACACGATGTCCTGCCCCTGCTGCAAGCGGGGGGTGAAGGCGTCGATGAACCGCTGGGGGTTAATCTGGGAGGTGGTGACCTTCAGCCCGCGGCGGATGGCGCCGTAAAACCGCTCGCCGTTGAAGGCGTCGATGTCCATGCAGGTGTGCTCCTGCTCGTCATAAAAATAGGTAAAGGGAATGATGGCGATGTCCTGCCGCAGCAGATAATCCGTGGGCAGGTTGGCAGAGGTGTCGGTGATAAGGCAAAACGCCATGATGCAATCCTCCTTAGCTCCGGCGATGGCCGGGAGCAATCTAATGTTGCATATTATATTAGACCATTTCTGCAATCATGTCAATGGCCACCCGTGGCTGTTCTGATAAGAGTATACCAAACATTACCGCCCAGGTAAAATAAAATATTTGTAAACGATGGGCCGATTTTCGAGGAGCGCGAAAAACGGGATAAAAATAGATGTATTTTTTCAAAAATAACTATTGACAACGAGGGACAAAACTGCTATATTGGTTAAGCTCGATTTCGACAAAAGCGATACGGCCAAGTAGTTCAGTTGGTTAGAACGCCAGCCTGTCACGCTGGAGGTCGTGGGTTCGAGCCCCATCTTGGTCGCCATATGCTGCTGTAGCTCAGTAGGTAGAGCGCATCCTTGGTAAGGATGAGGTCGGCGGTTCGAATCCGCCCAGCAGCTCCAAAAAAACACCTACCCGCAAGGGTGGGTGTTTTTTTTGGTCAAGCGCTGGCGCGGATTCGAAGTTTATCCCCCCTTGTGGGGGAAATCCGGTACAGCAGCTCCATTCAAAAAGCCCCGGAATCATCATGGTTCCGGGGGTTTTTCATGTCCAAAACAGGGAGGCCATCGCCACACCCTTTTCCGAAAAACGCACATAAAAACGCGCACCGCCCCTGAAAAGGCGGTATTTTTTTCGCGGATTTTCCCTGTCTTTTCCTTGCCGCGGCGGCATTTTTTGAACGGTTTGTAAATAATCCCCGGCCGGCGGTTGTTTTCAGCTATCTTTCAGCCTTTCTGCGTAGAATGCGTCCAAAGCCAGCAAAGAAAGGATCTGAAAAGCACCATGGAGACAAAACGCATTGCCTTGATCCCGGCCTATGAGCCGGACGCGCGCCTGGTAAGCCTGGCGGAGAGTATGACGAAGCGGGGCTTTTCCGTGCTGATCGTGGACGACGGCAGCGGCCCGGACTATGGGGAGATTTTCTCCCGGGCAGAGCCCTTTGGCCGGGTGCTGCATCATGATATTAACCGGGGAAA
The DNA here is from genome assembly GCA_017448145.1 of Oscillospiraceae bacterium. GTDB lineage: Bacteria > Bacillota > Clostridia > Oscillospirales > Oscillospiraceae > Vescimonas. Next base: position 17,012 of record JAFSMA010000136.1, read on the forward strand.
GGGCGCGGCGGTGAAAACCGGCCTGACCCATATCGCGGCGGAATGCCCCGCAGGGTGTACCGTCGTGACCGTAGACGCCGACGGCCAGCATCTGCCCCAGGACGCGGAGCGGGTGGCCGCCGCGGCGGAGGCGGAGCCGGAGGCCTTGATTCTGGGCAGCCGCAGCTTCCGGGGCAAGGTGCCCCTGCGCAGCCGCCTGGGAAACGGCGTCACCCGCCTGGTGTTCCGCCTCAGCACAGGCGTAAGGGTCTACGACACGCAGACGGGCCTTCGGGCCTTTTCGGGAGCGCTGCTGCCGGCGCTGCTGGCAGTGGAGGGAGAGCGCTATGAGTACGAGATGAACGTGCTGATGCGCTTCACACGGGAGGGGATACCCATTCGCGAGGTGCCCATCGAGACCGTCTATCTGGACGGCAACCGCAGCTCCCACTTCAGCACCCTGCGGGACTCCTGCCGCATATACAGGGAGATATTGAAGTTCTCCGCCTCCTCCCTTGCCAGCTTCGGCCTGGACTACGGCCTCTACTGCGCCCTCACCGCCCTGACGGGCATGACGGTGCTGCCCAACGTGCTGGCACGGCTGGTCAGCGCCGGGGCCAACTATACGCTGAACCGGAAGCTGGTGTTCCACAGCCGGGCCGGGGTGGGCAGTTCCCTTTTGCAGTACGGGGCGCTGGCCTGCGGCATCCTGGCGGTGAACACGGCCTGCCTGTGGCTTTTGACCTCCGGCCTGGGGTGCAACCCCTTCGCCGCCAAGCTGCTGGTGGAGGCGGCGCTGTTCCTGGTGAGCTACGGGATACAAAAGCGCTGGATTTTTCCGGCAGAACGATATTGTAAGGAAAGGACGGTGTGATTCCGTGAAAAAACATCTTTGGGCCATCGGCCTGTCGGCGATGCTGTTTGCCTTTACCGCCTACCTGGCCCTTGACACCTTTGTCCTGCGCAGGAGCTACGACAGCAATGCCGGCACCATGAACACCGCCATGTTCTCCGACGCGGAGGAGGACAGCAGCGGGGCGCAAAGCTATGACCTTGACGACCGCATCACCGGCGAAAGCACCACCGGCGAGAGCAGCACCAGCCTGGCGGCTCACGTTTCCGGGGCCGACTACGCGGACGACCACGTTTCCATCACCATGACGGAATACTATGAATACGACACGAAAATCTACGTGGCGGACGTGGTCCTCTCCTCCGCCCAATATCTGAAAACCGCCTTTGCAGAGGACACCTACGGCAGAAATATCACCGCCACCACCTCCGCCATCGCCGCCGACAACGACGCCGTTTTCGCCGTCAACGGCGACTATTACGGCGCCCAGGAGAAGGGCTACGTCATCCGCAACGGCGTGGTCTACCGCGACACGGCCCGGGGCGCGGAGGTGCTGTGCATCTACGCCGACGGCACCATGGAGGTGGTCAGCGACCGGGACTGCACCGCCCAGGAGCTGGCGGACAGGGGCGTGTGGCAGGCCTTCAGCTTCGGCCCCGGCCTCATTGCGGACGGCCAGATCGCCGTGGACGAGAATGACGAGGTGGGCAAGGCCATGGCCAGCAACCCCCGCACCGCCATCGGCGTCATCGACGCCAACCATTTCGTGTTCGTGGTCTCCGACGGCAGGACCGACGAAAGCGAGGGCCTGAGCCTCTATGAGCTGGCCGCCTTCATGCAGAAACTGGGCGTCACCACCGCCTACAATCTGGACGGCGGCGGATCGTCCACCATGTACTTCAACGGCAGGGTGGTCAATAACCCCACCACCACCGGCAGGATCAAAGAGAGAGGAGTGAGCGACATTGTCTATATCGGGTAAAAAAATGCTGCGCCATTTGCTGGGCCAGTTGGCCGCGGCGGTGTTTCTGGCCGTATTCGGCGCCGTCTATGAGCAGTTCAGCCACGGGGTGTATTCCCCCTTCATGATGTACGCCTTCGCCATCCCCCTGGTGCTGGGCGCGGTGCCCTACGCAGTGCTGCTGTGGCGGGGGAAATGCCCCCAGCGGCCCTTCCTCAACCTCTGGAACGGAGGGATCGCCGTGCTGAGCGTGGGCAGCGTGTTCCGGGGCGTGCTGGAGATTTACGGCACCACCAACGACCTGGCGGTGGTTTACCCGGTGATGGGCGGCATCCTGCTGGGCCTGGGGGCGCTGTACGCCCTGCTGGGCCTGCTGTCCGGCAAAACCGCCCGGGAGGACAGCAGGCAGACCGACAAACGGATTTCCGGAACGATCTGACCGGCGAAATCCCGAAAAGGGGGCGGCGATCCCCTGCGAAGAATGAGCAGACGGTAGAGCCCGTGCCCCTGGGGTAAGTCCTCCGCCCCTGCGGTAAACACAGGTGTCGGTTCTCTTTGTAGGGGCGCTTCATGAAGCGCCCGCCCTCGGCAACGCAAGCGCGGGCCACGCAAAGGGGGCGGACAGCGCCAGCGACATACCGCGAGGTACGAGCGGATTGTGGAGCCAGTGCCCTTGGGGTAAGTCGTCCGCCCCTACGAAGCGCGGGAGCGGCTTTTGCCGTTCAACCGGGCATGGCGACAGACGATGCGGGGGTTGGCGGGACACACAGGTCCCGCCCTACGAACGGAAGCACCGTTTCTCCGTAGGGCGGGACCTATGTGTCCCGCCTTTCGGGGCAGATATAATCTGAACAGGTTCGTTGGTTGCGGGTGGGTGTCGTTTTGGATGTAGGGGAGGACGACTCTGTCCTCCCCTGCCCGGGTACGACAGCGCAAAAGGGCCGGACAGCGCCGGCGACACCCTGCGAAGAATGAGCAGACGGTGAAGCCCGTGCCCCTGGGGCAAGTCCTCCGCCTCTGCGGTAAACACAGGTGTCGGTTCTCTTTGTAGGGGCGCTTCATGAAGCGCCCGCCCTCGGCAACGCAAGCGCGGGCCACGCAAAGGGGGCGGACAGCGCCAGCGACACACCGCGAGGTACGAGCGGATTGTGGAGCCAGTGCCCTTGGGGTAAGTCGTCCGCCCCTACGAAGCGCGGGAGCGGCTTTTGCCGTTCAACCGGGCATGGCGGTGGACGTTGCGGGGGCTGGCGGGACACGTAGGTCCCGCCCTACGGGGGTGCAAAACCCGTAATGCGGGCGGAGCAGAGCCCCGCCCCTACGATGGCGTGGGGATGCTTTTTGGCAAAACACACATTTCAGCAGAATTCCGCATCTTGAAATCACACTTTTCAATCATTTTTCACGCCACAAAACCACACTTTTCAAATTTCACACAGAAAACACACCGGCGCACCTGGCCTTTTCGGGCCCGGTGCGCCGGTGTTATTATGCGTTTTTCGTGCCGTCAGCTGATGAATTGATACGCTGTGAAGGCCACGTAGATGCACAGCAGCAATATGCCCTGCCAGCGGCTTAATTTGCCCCGCATCAGCGCCGGGAGGCACATGATGGCCATGACTGCCAGCATGAGGGGGATGTCGATGACCAGGCTGGAGTTGACGCCGCCCAGGATGGTCTTCTCCGCCGGGATGGCGAAGGGGGAGATGGAGATGGCCATGCCGCTGACCAGGATGATATTGAACAGGTTGGCGCCGATGATATTGCCCAGGGACAGGGAGCCGTGGCCCTTAATCAGGCTGGTGATGGCGGTAATCAGCTCCGGCAGGCTGGTGCCCAGGGCCACCATGGTCAGGCCGATGACGGAATCGGGCACGCCCAGGGCGGCGGCGATGAGGGTGCCGTTATCCACCAGAAGGCGGGCGCCCAGGGCAATGGCGGCGGCGCCGATGACCAGCAGCACCACCTCCATGGCGAAGGAGCGGGCTTTGCCCTCGTCCTCCTCTTCCCCGCCCTCCTCGGCAAGTTCGGGATGGCGCTTCATCTGCAGGGTGGATGTCACCATATAGATGACGAACACCGCCAGGTAGCACAGGCCCATCCAGCGCTGGAACGTCCCCACCGTCCAGGCGATGACGGCGTAGGACGCCGCGGCGGCGAAAAAGAAGGCCGTGGGCAGGGCGAAGGACTTGGGCTGCACCTTGCCGGGCTTGACGGCGATGGTGATGGCGGCGATAAGGCTGGTGTTGCAGATGATGGAGCCGATGGCGTTGCCGTAGCTGATGCCGGCGTTGCCCTCCAGCGCCGCCTGGCTGGACACCATCACCTCGGGCAGGGTGGTGCCGATGGAGACGATGGTGGCGCCGATGAGCAGCTCCGGCAGGTGGAACCGGCGGGCGATGCCCACGGAGCCGTCCACGAACCAGTCGCCGCCCTTGATGAGCAGGCCGAAGCCCACTAAAAACAGTAAAACGGGAACCAACATTTTTGTCATGCTTCCTTTCCAAGTTGCGTAGAATCCTTTGCGATGATAGCACAGGGAAAAGAAATTGTAAACGGTAATATACCGATCTTTTCAAAAGATAACGGCGGAGAAACGGCGAAAATCAGGGCAGCACTTCCACCCCGTCCCCCGCCCGGGCCTCGCCGGGGGTCAGCACCACGGCAAACACGCCCTCCCGGGGCATGACACAGTCCCCGGTCTGACGGCGGATGGCGCAATCGGCGTGGCACTCCTTGCCGATCTGGGTGATCTGGCACACGGCGGTGCCCACACGCAGCCGCGTGCCCACCGGCAGACGGCACAGCGCCACGCCCCGGCACAGCACGTTCTCGGCAAAGACCCCCGGCGGCAGCGCCCGGCCCAGCGACGCCTCCAGCTTCTCCACGCTCTCCCGGGCCAGCAGGCTGACTTGGCGGTGCCACTGTCCGGCATGGGCGTCGCCCTCTATACCGTGGCCCGGCCGCAGGCGGATAACGTCCACCGGCTCCTTTGCCTCTCCCTTATGGGCGCTGACACACACCGCGCAGATGACGCCCCTGTTCTCCATAACCCCGTCTCCTTTTCTCCATGATGTCGCAGTATAGAGATAATTACCTATTAAGTCAATAGGTAAAATGAATTTCGTCCCCCGCACCCCCATCCCCGCCCCGCCATAGAATGACCCAGGGAGGAACGCCTCCCGAAAGTACGACAAGAGGAGGTCAGCATGGGCAATCTGATTTCTCTGCACCGGGCGCGGCTTTGCTACCAGGCGCCCCAGGCAGAGGTAGAGGCCGTGAGCGACGTGTCCTTTGACCTGCAAGAGGGGGAGTTCGTGGCGCTGGTGGGGCCGTCGGGCTGCGGCAAATCCACGCTGCTGGGGGCCATCGCCGGGCTGGAAACCCTCAGCGCCGGCACGGTGACGGTGTGCGGCAAGGCGGTGGCGGGGCCCTCGCCCCACATTGGGCTGATGCCCCAGCGGGACCAGCTGTTTGAATGGCGCACCATCGAGGACAACGCCCTGTTGGGTTTACAGGTACGGCACTGTGCCGACGCAGCGCATAGGGAGCACGTGGAGATGCTGCTGGCGCGGTACGGTCTCAAGGAGTTCGCCGGAAAGCACCCGTCCCAGCTCAGCGGCGGCATGCGGCAGCGGGCGGCCCTGATTCGCACCCTGGCCACGGATCCGGACATTTTACTGCTGGATGAGCCCTTTTCCGCCCTGGATTACCAGACCAGATTGCAGGTGTCCGCCGACATCTGGCGGATCATCCGGCAGGAGGGCAAGGCGGCGCTGCTGGTGACCCACGACATTGCCGAGGCCGTCAGCATGGCGGACAGGATCGTGGTGCTGTCCCGGCGGCCCGCCAGGGTGAAGGCGATTTTGGACATGGGGGAGCTGCGGCCCCTGCCGCCCCTGGAGCGGCGGGAGAAACCACAGTTCGCCCGTTGGTTTGACAGGATATGGAGGGAGCTGGATGACAACGAATGACAGCCCCCAGCGGCAGACCTATCTGCTGGCCCGGCGGCGGCAGGGCCGCACCGTGCGGCGGTGGCAATGGGCCCTGGCCCTGGGGCTGCTGGGGGCCTGGGAATTAAGTGTGCGCCTGGGGTTCAGCGACGGCTTTCTGCTGTCCTGCCCCAGCCGTGTTTTGGCCACGGTGGGGCGGCTGTGGCAGGATGGCTCATTGTGGCGCCACGTGGCGGTGAGCTGCGGCGAGACGGCGGTGGGCTTTCTGCTGGGCACGGCCCTGGGTACGGCGGTGGCCGTGCTCATGTGGTGCAGCCCCACGGTGAGCCGGGTGCTGGACCCCTATCTGGTGGTGCTGGGGGCGCTGCCCAAGACGGCGCTGGGCCCCATCTTCATCGTGTGGATGGGGGCGGGAGCCGGGGCCATCATCGCCATGACGCTGGCGATCTCGCTGATCGTCACCATTATGAATATGTACGGCGGCTTCCGGCAGACCGACCCGGAGAAGCTGCGGCTGCTGCGCTCCATGGGAGCCAGCCGGGGCCAGACCCTTTGGCTGCTGGTGCTGCCGGCCAACCTGACCACGCTGCTGGACACCTTAAAGGTGAACGTGGGGCTGAGCTGGGTGGGCGTCATCATGGGGGAATTCCTGGTATCCCGGGCGGGACTGGGGTATCTCATCGTGTACGGCTCCCAGGTGTTCAACATGGACTTGGTGATGGCCAGCGTATTGCTGCTGGCGGTGGCGGCGGTGGGCATGTACCGGCTGGTGCTGCTGGCGGAAAAAGGATTCTATCGAATGTGGAGGGTAACGGAATGAAACGATTACTGGCAATGCTTGCCGCCCTTGGGATGGCGGTGACCCTGTGGGGCTGCGGCGCAAAGGACACCGGCATGACCAAGGTACGGCTTAACGAGGTGACCCACTCGGTGTTCTACGCGCCCCAGTACGTGGCGCTGGAAAAGGGCTTTTTTGCCGACGAGGGGCTGGACGTGGAGCTGACCAACGGCGGCGGCGCCGACAAGGTGATGACCGCCGTGGTATCGGGCCAGAGCGACATCGGCCTGGCCGGGCCGGAGAGCTGCGTCTACCTGCTGCGCAGCGGCAAGGAGGACCACCCGGTAGTGTTCGCCCAGCTGACCAAGCGGGACGGCTCCTTTGTGGTGGGCCGCGCCCAGGAGGATTTCACCTGGGACAGCCTGCGGGGCAAGACCATCATCGGCGGCCGGGCCGGAGGTATGCCGGAGATGACACTGGAATACGTGATGAAGCAGCACGGCGTCATGCCCGGCGAGGATGCCGAGGTAGACACGTCGGTGCAGTTCAACATGATGGCCGGGGCCTTTACCGGCGGCCAGGGGGACTACGTGACCCTCTTTGAGCCCACCGCCACGGAGGTGGCGCGCAGCGGGCAGGGCTACATCCTCTGCTCCGTGGGCGAGGCCTCCGGCGAGGTGCCCTACACCGCCTACTTCGCCACGGCGGACTACGTGGCCGGCCACGGCGACACCGTGGCCGCCTTCTGCCGGGCCATGGCCAAGGCCATGGACTGGGTGACGAGCCACAGCGACGCCGAGGTGGCCCAGGCCATCGCCCCCCAGTTCCCGGACACGGATCTCAAGGTGCTGGAGGAAGTGACGGCCCGGCACAGGGCCATCGACGCCTGGAACACACCCCTCACCATGGAGCGTGAGGCTCTGGCCAGGCTGGAGGACATCATGGTCACCGCCGGGGTGCTGGAAAATGCCGACAACGGCGACTTCGACGCCATCGTGGACAACAGCTTCGCCGCTGCGGCGCGGTGACGAGCCACTGCCGCGGGAGGGGGTTCTCCCCTTCCCGCGGCGGCGGGTTTGCGGAAGCGGGATTTACATAAAATGCCATCCGGCACGTTTTCCGGCGGTGATGGCGGCATTTTATGCCATTTTTGGAGAAAAACAGATCAAAATATGGTGGTGAAGGCGACAGCTTTCACCAATTTTTTGTGTTTTTTGCCGTTTTCGGGTAGACAAGGCCCCGCCGCGATGCTATACTTGCTATGATTAGAATTATGTAAATCAGTATGGGGTGGAATGCCCCCTGCTGGGGACATAGACAAGTATGGTTGTGAGGTCGATGCTATGAGAAAGATGAAACGCCTGAGCCGCCGGGCCGCCGGACTGCTGCTGGCGATGACGCTGGCTTGCAGCGCCGCGCTGCTGTACGCCGTGGCGGACGCGGCCAATGACTGGTTCAACGCCAAGCCCGGTGAGCTCAGCGCCGCCTACGAGACCAACCCCAAATTCGGCCCCGGCTCTGTCAGCACCGTGCAGGGCGACGCCGGCGGCACCAGCTACGGCCTGTACATGTTCACCCGCAACGCCGACACGCCCCGGATGTTCTTCCAGTGGCTGCTGCAACAGACGGATAACCCCTACTATCTCTATCTGGGCCAGCAGCTGGAATACGCCTATAACCACGATACCAGCGGAAGAGAAAACCCCGGCTACGGCACCAACTTCGACAACACCTGGCAATCGTTGGCCGGAGGCGACAACAGCCCCGACTCCCCCTTCGGCCAGGCCCAGACCGCCTTCACCAAGGCCCGTTTTTTCGACGCCCTGGTGGCCAAGCTGGAGAGCGCCGGCCTGGGCTTTAAGATGGCCAATTACAGCATCGCCCTGGAGAACGTGCTGTGGTCCCGGGCGGTGCAGCACGGCGTGGAGGGCGCCTACAACGTGGTGACCCGGGCCATGAACGAGCTGGGCGGCTTCAAGAACCAGAGCGAGACGGAGCTGATCGCCGCCATCTACGCCGAGAGCGGCAAGGTGACCACCGGTTACGCCAACGTCATGTCCGGCGACCAGGCCAAAAAGTACGGCGTGGAGGGCAAGAGCCTGGCCTACTACACCGGTTGCAGCGGCGCCGTGCAGATGAGCGTATTCATGCGCCTGAATTTCAAGGAGCCCACCGACGCCCAGGTGATGCTCTTCAACAACCAGTACATCAATGAATCCGGCAGCAGCCGCCTGGAGGTGGACGAGGGCACCTACCGTCTCTCCGGCAGCGACAATCGCTACCTGCTGGTGAACGAGGGCAAGCTGACCCTGGGCAGCGAGGGCACCGACCTGGCCCTGACCTACTTTGCCAGCGGCTACTACACCATCACCTTTTCCGGCACCGACACCCGGCTCAGCGTCACCGGCGGCACGGTGACGCCGGAGAGCGCCTCCGCCGCCGAGACCCAGATGTGGCGCCTGGAGAGCGTGGACGGCGGCTACACCCTGCAAAACCGGGGCAGCGGCAAATACCTCGCCATCCTGTCCGACGACAGCGGCAAGCATCTGGGCCTGGCCGACACGGCGGAGACGGCCACCCCTTGGCGCTTCGACCTGGCGGGCAACGGCTGGTCCACCTCCGCCATGCACGTCCCCTCGGAGAGCACCGCTCTGGAGGCGGGTAACTCCGGCTTTGTCATCTGGGGCACCATCCGCTCCAGCAGCAAGATCACCGGCATCACCGTGTCCACCAGCACCGCAGGCGGCCTGCCCATTGCCAACGCCAGCGCCAGCGCCAAGCCCAACAGCTACATTTACAATCTGAATAAACTGGACAATAACATTAAAATCAGCGCCCTGAAGGAGGGCGACTACGTCTTTACCGTAACGGCCACCAACGCCTCCGGCGAAACGTTGACGCTAAAATCCTCCTTTACGGTGTACGCCCCCAGCAAGATCACCGTCACCTTTGACCCCAACGGCGGCACTATCTCCACAGGCTCTGCCACCAAGACCATCACCGCCGGCAGCGTCTATGGCGATATGCCGGTGGCCGCCATGCAGGGCGGCGCTTTCCTGGGCTGGTTTACGGAGCCCGCGGGGGGCGAGGCTGTCAGCGTGACGGATGTGCCGCCGCTGAGCAACCACACCCTGTACGCCCATTACGTCAACACCCACACCGTCACCTTTAAGGATCGCAGCGGCAGCGTAATCTCCACCGCCGCCCTGGCCCCCGGCGCGGTGATCGCCGCCCCGGCCAACCCCGGCACCTGGTCCGACGGCAGCTACTCCTACACCTTCAAGCAGTGGGTCAGCGGCAGCACCGTGCTGGAAAGCGGCGTCACCGTGATGGGCGAGAGCGACCTGGTGTTTACCCCCGAGTATAACAAGCAGGCCCTCACCGGCGGCTCCACCGGCGGCGGCAGTACCGGTGGCGGCAGTACCGGTGGCGGCAGTACCGGCGGCGGCTCCACCGGCGGCGTGACTGTGGGCGGCTCGGAGCTGACGGGCTTCGTGCCGGGCACATCGGTGAGCAGCTTCAGCGCGGCCATGGGGGCCACGGTGTATAAGGCCGACGGCACCAGCCAGGTGACCTCCGGCAACGTAGCCACCGGCATGATCGCCAAGATCGGCGACAGCAGCTACACCATTGTGGTGCGGGGCGACGCCAACGGCGACGGCGCCCTGAGCATCTCCGACGTGGTGAAGCTGCAATCCCACGTGGTGGGCCGCAGCACCCTCAGCGGGGCCTACGCCACCGCCGGTGATCTCAACGGCGACGGCAAGATCAGCATCACCGACGTGGTGCAGGCGGCCCAGGTCGTGGTGGGCAAGCGCACATTGGGATAACAGGAGAGGAGCAGCATGAAACGATTTACCCATTTCATCATCACCCTGGCGCTGGCGGCGGCGGTGCTGCTGACCGTGGCGCCTCGCAGCGCCATGGCGGCCTCGGCCTCCGTCAGCGGCGAGAGCACTGTGCAGCCCGGCAAGTCCGTGACGCTGACGCTGTCGGTGGACAGCAGCATCATGGGCCTGGAGGGTACCTTCACCTGTGGCAGCGGCCTGACGCTGACCAATTACGACAAGTTCAACAGCAGCTGGACGGTGGACTTCAACGCCACCTCCGGCGGCTACCATTTCATCGCCTATGGGGCCAACCCTGACAGCAACCGCATCCTGTCCGTGACGCTGAAGGTGGCGGACGGCCTGGCGGCGGGCACCGCCCTTTCCGCCTCCTTTACCAATCTGGTGGCCTCCGACGGCTCGGACATCCCCCTCAGTTCCGTCACCTGGAACGGTTCCACCGGGGCGGCCCTGCGCAATGACGCCAAGCTCTACGGCATCACCTGCACCAACGCCACCCTCTCCCCCGCTTTCAGCAGCGACGTGTTCACCTACACCGCCACCGTGCCCTACGCCACCGACAAGCTGGAGGGGCTGGACTATTTCCGCAACAACAACGGTTCCAAGGTGTCCGTCAGCGGCAATTCTCTGGCGGTGGGCGAGAACACCATCACCTTCAAGGTGGTGTCGGAGGACGGCAGCCGTACCAATTATTATAAATTGATCATCACCCGGCAGCCGGATCCCAATTATAAAAAGAGCGACAACGCCTCCCTGTCCGCCCTGGGCCTCAGCGTAGGCGACCTGACCCCCGCCTTTGCCCCCGACGTGACGGACTACGCCGCCTACGTGCCCTTTGAGACCAAGGCCCTCACCGTCAGCGCCACCGCCGCCAGCGAAAAGGCAGGCGGCATTGCCGGTGCCGGGGAGGTGACGCTTTCGGAGGAGGACGAAACGGTTCTGACCGTCACCTGCACCGCCGAGGACGGCGTGAGCCGCCAGAGCTACACCGTCCACGTGGTGCGCATGCCCGCCTATGAGGGCGTGCTGCCCACCATCATACTGGGCGATGAGATGCCGGAGTGCACCTGCGGCGCGGCGGAGGGCCAGGCCCACGCCCAGGACTGCCCCCTGTATGTGGCCCCCCAGGAGCCCGTTCACAAGCCCGGCACCTGGACGCTGCCCGCCAAGGTAAACCTGCCTCTCATCGGCGGCGTGTCGCTGCCGGTGGTATGCGTCATTCTGGGCGTGCTGCTGCTGATGGTGGTGTTCCTGCTGGGCTACCTGCTGGGCCAGCCGAAAAACACTGCATATAAAGACGACTACGACGATGACGACTACAGCGACGGCCCCGGCCAGGACGACCCGTCGCCTGCGCCCCAGCCCAAGGCGGCGCCGGCAACCCAGCCCATCGACCCGGCAGAGCCGGTGCCGTTCCGGGCGGAAAACCTGGAGGTGCCCCGGCGGCGGAAAATGGTGCTGAAATTCCAGGACGACCAGGCGGAGGAACTGCCGCCCCAGGAGCCCCGGGAGGCACCATCCCAGGAGCAGCCCCGGGAGCCTGTCCAGGCGCCGCCCCAGGCCAAGGACGCGCCGCTGCCCGCCCAGAACAGCGAGCGGGACGTAGAGCGCATGAGCCTGGACGAACTGCTGCGGGATATCAGGAATATGTGACGCATGGCGCAAAAAAAGGACCCGGCAGGGTCCTTTTTTTGCTGCGCCGGCGGCGCTTCGGCATTAGCCCCACAGCGCTGTCAGCATGGGGATGATCTGCTTCTTGCGGGACATGACCTTGGGCAGGAAGACGGCGTTGTCTTTCGGCTCCACGTCGAAGGCCCGGCGGATGGTGTCGTCGCTGCCCAGGTACAGCAGCTGGGTGCCTTCCAGCAGCACGTCGGTGAGCATGAGGATCACCATGTCGTACTCCCGGTCGGTGCGCAGCTTTTCCATCTCGGAGAGGAACTCCTCCTTGCGATCCAGCATTTTCAGAGAGTCGATGCAGGTGATCTGGCCCACGCCCAGCACCTGCTCGGCGATGTGGAACTCCTTGAAGTCGCTCATCAGAAGCTCCCCGGCGGGTTTGGTGAGCACGGCGCCGGAGAAGAGCTGGCGGCCCAGCTCGTCCAGGGATTCGTTGGCGATGCGGGCCAACCGCTCGGCCATGGCGATGTCCCGCTTGGTGCAGGTGGGGGACTTGAACATGACCGTGTCGGACAAAATGGCCGCCGCCATCAGCCCCGCCATTTTGGGGGAGGGCAGCACGCCGTGCTCCTGGTACATGGCGGTGATGATGGTGTTGGTGCTGCCCACAGGCTCGTTGCGCACCCGGATGGGCTGGGTGGTCTGGATATCCGCCAGGCGGTGATGGTCGATGATCTCCAAAATCTCCGCCTGATCCAGCCCGGCCACCGCCTGGGACATCTCGTTGTGGTCCACCAGCACCACACGCTTGCGCCGGGGGCGCAACAGGTGGTAGCGGCTCAAGGTGCCCACCACCCGCTCGTTCTCGTCCAGAATGGGGTAGCAGCGGTAGCGGGACTTCAGCACCACCTCCCGCACGTCATCGATGTAGTCGTCCAGGTGGAAGCAGACGATGTCGTCGGTGAAGCAGGGCCGGGAGATGGGGATGGCCTGGTAGATCAGCCGGTGGACCCGGGCGGCGTCCAGAGGCGTGGAGATGACGCAGGTCTCCCCCGCGTTTTGCAGCCACTCCGGGTCGATGTCCGTCTGGCAGAGAATGAGGCAGGCCACGCCCAACTCCAGCGCCCGGCGCACCATATCCGGCTGATGGCCACAGACCACGATGGTCTCCCGGCTGGCAAAGAGCAGGTTGTCGCAGCTCTGGGGCAGGGCGATGGCCACGGTGCCGCTGATGGTGTCGGTGGTCTGGCCGCCGTCGTGGAGGATGCGGCCCTCCAATACGCTGACCAGGTTGAACAGGGGCACGTTCTCCACCCGGGGGTCGGAGATGGTGTTCATGCTATACGTGGCGATGTCGCCGGCGGACAGCATACCGTACAGCGTGCCGTCGGCGTTGGTGACGGGGATGCCGCTGATATTCTGCTCGCTGATGATGTGCCAGGCCCGGTCCATGGTGACGGTGGCATCCAGGGTGGGAGGCGTGTCGTAGTCCAGATCCCGCACCTGGGTGCGGACGTTCTTAATCAGGCGGGGCGGCTCTACGCCGAAATAGTCCAGGATGCGCTTGGTCTCGTCGCTGACCTGGCCCAGCCGCACCGGCACATAGTCCCGGTCGCCCATGGCGTTGCGCAGCGCCGCGTAGGCCAGGGCGGCCACGATGGAGTCCGTGTCCGGGTTGCGATGACCGGCTACATAGATCTCATTCATAGGGGCTTCCTCCTGTTGCGTTACTTTGTTCCACCTTTCATTATACCGCCCGGGGTGGAATTGTCAACGCGGGAGTTGCTTTTTTGTACCGATTGGCCGGAAAAGAGGAAAAATCACCGTTTTTCCCCTTTACATAGAGCACGATTCTCATTATAATAGAAAGGCTAATGAAATTTACCCATAAGGAGAATTACGACAATGGCTGTCATTGAATACGACGAGTATAAGCAGAAATTACTGGCCCTGAAGCCCACCCTGGAGGAGCTGGAAAAGGCCCTGGGCATCCCCAAGGCCCGGGAGGACCTGGCGGCGCTGCAAAAGGAGACGGAGGCCGAGGGCTTCTGGAACGACCTGGAGCGGAGCCAGAAGGTGGCCCAGCAGACCAAACGGCTGGAGAATAAAATCCGCAAGCATGACCGGCTGGTCAGCGAGTGGGAGGACTGCCTGACGCTGTGCGAAATGGCCCAGGAGGAGGACGACGCCTCGCTGCTGGATGAGGTCACCGGCGGCTACGACCAGCTGGAAAAGGAGATCAGCGACAGGCGGCTGGCCGCCCTTCTCAGCGGCGAATACGACGCCAACAACGCCATCCTCACCTTCCACGCCGGTGCCGGCGGCACCGAGGCCCAGGACTGGGCGGAGATGCTGTTCCGCATGTATTCCCGGTGGGCCGAGCGCCACGGCTTCACCTGCCAGACGCTGAACTATGAAGACGGCGACGAGGCGGGCATCAAGACCGCCACCATCTCCATCGAGGGTGAAAACGCCTACGGCTACCTCAAGAGCGAGAACGGCGTGCATCGGCTGGTGCGCGTCAGCCCCTTTGACGCCAACGCCCGCCGCCAGACCAGCTTCGCCGCCGTGGAGGTGATGCCGGAGCTGCCCGACGACAACGACATCGAAATCCGCCCCGACGAGATCGAGATGCAGGCCTGCCGCTCCTCCGGCGCCGGCGGCCAGCACATCAACAAGACCAGCTCCGCCGTCCGCCTGACCCACCTGCCCACCGGCATCGTGGTGTTCTGCCAGACAGAGCGCAGCCAGTTCCAGAACCGGGACAACGCCATGAAGATGCTGAAGGCCAAGCTGGTGGAGCTGAAGATCCAGCAGCACGCCGAGAAGATCTCCGACATCAAGGGCGTGCAGATGAAGATCGAGTGGGGCAGTCAGATCCGCTCCTACGTGTTCATGCCCTACCAGCTGGTGAAGGACACCCGCACCGGCTTTGAAAACGGCAACATCAACAACGTGATGGACGGCGACATCGACGGCTTCATCAACGCCTACCTGACGGCGACCGCCAACGGGGAGCTGAAATAAACCGGCTGAACGATAAAAGGTATGGTTGCCCACATGTAGGGGCGCTTCAGGTCGCGCCCGGCGGCAACAGGGAAAGAATGATACATGATGGGCGAATTCGCATTATGCTGCGAATTCGCCCATCGTTTTTGGTATATGTACTGCCATTCTGCGCGGGCGCTTCATGAAGCGCCCCTACGGTTAGCCTTCCCCCTTGGGGGAAGGTGGCGCGGCCGCAGGCCGTGACGGATGAGGGGGCGGTTTTCCGCCAGCGATCCGCAGGGCGGGACGACCCCGGCCCGCTCTGTCCGCCTGCAACGCCCACCATGCCCGGTTGAATGGCAAAAGGCCCGGACGAACGTCCGGGCCTTGCTTCCTTATTTATTCTCCGATGTTTCGGCGGCTTCGGGGGCGGCCTTTTTCTTTTTGCGGAAACGGAAGCCCCGGCGGCGGACGATGCGCACGACGACTACGACAGCGGCGGCGATAACCAGCAGCCACACCCAGCTATAGGCCAGCCACATGGCGAAGTCCTCCAGGGCGCTGCCCACACTGCGCAGGCCGGAGGTAAAGGCATTGGCCAGCTTCTGGCCAAAGGTCAGGGGCGCCTGGGCCGCGTCGGACAGCTGGTACACCTCCCGCAGGTCGATGCGGACAGTGGAATAGTCCACCAGGGAGTCGTAGTCCCGCAATGTGCCGGAGAGGTTGTCGATCTGCCACTGGGTGTCGGAGATGGCGGACTCGATGGTGATGATGTCCTGCATATTCTCCGCCTTGGCCAGCAGCTCCTGGAGCCGGGCCAGCTTGGCCCGGGCGGATTGCAGGCGGGAGTCGGTGTCATAGTAGCTGTCGGAAATGTCCTGGGCGGAGGAATTGGCGTACAGCAGGTGGCACACCTCCCCGGCCTGACGGCAGAAATCGTCGTACTCCGCCGCCGGGACACGGACGGTGAAGCTGCCGTAGCGGTAGCCCCCCTGGCGGACGCTGCGATCCTCGTAGTAGCCCTTGCTCTCGGCCACCAGGTCGTCCAGGGCGGCAATGGCGTCGTCAAAGGCCGTGGTCTCCAGCTCCAGCTCGGCGGTGTAAATCAGCTTGGCCTCCCGCCGGG
The DNA here is from genome assembly GCA_017448145.1 of Oscillospiraceae bacterium. Classification (GTDB taxonomy): domain Bacteria; phylum Bacillota; class Clostridia; order Oscillospirales; family Oscillospiraceae; genus Vescimonas. The sequence goes on from JAFSMA010000136.1 coordinate 33,115, forward strand.
CGGGGACGGCCTCCATGCCGCCGTAGGCGGTGGAGGTAACGGACTCATTGGTGACGTAGTCCCCCTCCCAGTAGGCCTCCTCCGTCGCCTCGGCGGGGGCGGCCTTGTCCGCCGCGTAGAAGCTGTTGCCGGAGGACGCGCTGCGACCGCAGCCCGCCAGGGTCAGGGCCAGCGTCAGGGCCAGCAGAATGGTAATGGTTTTTTTCATAGGGAGCAGCCTCCTTTATGGTTGTTGCCTGTTGGACGCTGCGCCGGATAAAAAGGTTCCCGATGGGGCAAAAAATACCTGCGGAGAACAATCCGCAGGTATTTTTTAGCAAAATCAATTACTGGGCCACGTATTCGCTGGGGTCGATCAGCTCCCCGTCCTTGTAGACGGAGAAATGGAGGTGGGGGCCCATGCTGCTCTCGGCGCTGGCGGTGGAGCCCACCCGACCGATGATGTCCCCTGCCGCCACCTGCTGCCCCGCCGTGACGGGGGGATCCTTTTGCAGGCTGGCGTAGATGGTGGTGAAGCCTCCCACGTGGTCGATGGTGACGGTGGTGCCCATCATCTCATCGTTGAGGACGGAGGCCACGGTGCCGGCGGCGGCGGTTTTCACTGCGTCCCCCTCCCCGGCCTGGATGTCCAGCCCGTTGTGGGTGCGCCAGTCGGCCATGGTGTCGTCATACATCAGCTCCGTCATGGAAAACACGGTGACGGTGGTGCCGTCCAGGGGCGATACCACCTGGGGCAGCAGCTCCTCCGGGCCGGACACCGGCACCGTCTCCTCCTCCACCGGGACAATCACCGGGGCGGCGGGAAGGGGCTTCTTGATCTCCGGGACGGTGACGGGGGGCCTCACAATCTCCACCTCCACCTCCTCGGGCACCACCGTCTGCACGGCGGGGCGTTGCAGCGTGGTGAGATAGCCCACCGTTCCCGCTGCCACCAAACATAGCGCCAGGGCTATGTATAGCCCACGGCTGCGCAGCAACGAGGCGGCGCCTTTTTTGAACTCACTCATGGTATCTCCTGTTGACCGGGCCGGGCCCGGCCGCCGCCGTGGATTCGGAGGGGCGGCGCTCCGGAATAAAAAAGAACCTCTGGGCGTATTGTGGACGCCCGGAGGTCTTTTTATTCCATGGAAGGAGAATTATTTGACAATCAAGGTCTTGCCGTCCATCTCGGCGGGCTGCTTCAGGCCCATCACGTCCAGGATGGTGGGGGCGATGTCGGCCAGGCGGCCGGGGCGCAGCTCGCTGGCGGCGCCGCAGACGATGAAGGGCACGGGGTTGGTGGTGTGGGCGGTCATGGGGCTGCCGTCGGCCTGGCGCATATCGTCGGCGTTGCCGTGGTCGGCGGTGATCATGGCGATGCCGCCCATGGAGAGCGTGGCATCCACCACCCGGCCCACGCACTCGTCCACCGTCTCCACCGCCTTGATGGCGGCAGGCAGGACGCCGGTGTGGCCCACCATGTCGCAGTTGGCGAAGTTGAGGATGATGACGTCATAGGCGCCGGAGCGGATGCGCTCCACGCACTTGTCGCACACCTCATAGGCGCTCATCTCGGGCTGCAGGTCGTAGGTAGGCACCTTGGGAGAGGCCACCAGCACCCGGTCCTCGCCGGGGTACTGGGTCTCCACGCCGCCGTTGAAGAAGAAGGTGACGTGGGCGTACTTCTCGGTCTCGGCGATGCGGAGCTGGGTCATGCCCATGGCGCTGAGATACTCACCCAGGCCGTTATTCACCCGGATGCGGGGCCAGGCCACGGTGACGTTGGGCATGGCGGCGTCGTACTCGGTGTTGCACACGTAGGTGGTGGGGAAATACTCCCGCTGGAAGCCGTCAAAGGCCTCGTCCACGATGGCGCGGGTGATCTCCCGGGCCCGGTCGGGGCGGAAGTTGAAGAAAATCACGCTGTCGTGGTCGGAGATGGTGCCCTGGCTGTCGCACACCACCGGCTCCATAAACTCGTCGGTGACACCGGCGGCATAGGACTGGGCCACCGCGTCCACGGGGTCGGGGTTCTGGATGCCCTCGCCGTAGACCATGGCGTCATAGGCCATCTGCAAACGCTCCCAGCGCTTATCCCGGTCCATGGCGTAGTAGCGGCCCATGACAGTGGCGATCTTGCCCACGCCCAGGGCGGCGCAGTGGTCCCGCAGGGCCTCCACAAAGCCCTTGCCGCTGGTGGGGGACACGTCCCGGCCGTCCAGGAAGCAGTGGACATAGACACGCTGCAAGCCCTTGTCCTTGGCCATTTGGAGCAGGGCGTAGAGATGCTCGATGTGGGAGTGGACGCCGCCGTCGGACAGCAGGCCATACAGGTGCAGGGCGGTGCCCCGCTTGAGGCACTCATCCATGGCCATGTTGTAGGCAGGGTTCTTAAAGAAGCTGCCATCCTTGATGGCCAGGGAGATGCGGGGCAGGTCCTGGAACACCACCCGGCCACCGCCAATGTTGGTGTGGCCCACCTCGCTGTTGCCCATCTGGCCCTCAGGCAGGCCCACGTCCAGGCCGCTGGCGCTGAGGGTGGTGTGGGCGTACTCCTGCATCAGCCGGTCCAGCACAGGGGTCTTGGCCAGGGTGATGGCGTTGTCGTCGGCGGCAGGGGCCACGCCGAAGCCGTCCATGATAATCAATGTGGTAGGGGTTTTCGTCATGTTGATCCTCCTTATCTCGTCACAGTGGAAGTCGCGGGGAGGACGGCATCAGTCCTGGTTGGCGGCGTTGATGATCTCCACGAAATCCTTGGCCTTCAGGGCGGCGCCGCCGATGAGGCCGCCGTCGATGTCGGGCTGGCCCAGCAGCTCGGCGGCGTTGGCGGGCTTCATGGAGCCGCCGTACTGGATGGTGACGGAGCGGGCCACACGGGCGCCGTACAGGTGGCGCACGGTGGTGCGGATGAAGGTGCAGACCTCGGCGGCCTGCTCGGAGGTAGCGGTCTTGCCGGTGCCGATGGCCCACACGGGCTCATAGGCGATGACGCACTTGCGCACCTTCTCGGCGGGCACACCGGCCAGGGCGGACTTGACCTGCAAGGCGATCAGCTCCATGGTGATGCCCAGCTCACGCTGCTCCAGGCTCTCGCCCACGCAGATGATGGGGTGCAGCCCGGCCTCCAGGGCGGCGTGAACCTTCTTATTTACGGAGAAATCGGTCTCGCCGAAGTACTGGCGGCGCTCGCTGTGGCCGATGATGACGTACTTCACGCCCAGATCCTTCAGCATATCGGCGGAAATCTCGCCGGTGAAGGCGCCGGACTTCTCATAGTACAGGTTCTCGGCGCCCACGGACACGTGCATGTCCTTGAAAGCCTTGGTGGCGGCGGTGATGTTGCAGGCGGGGACGCACACCACTACCTCGCACCACTTGGCGCGGGGGGCGATGGCGCGCATATCCTCGGCGAACTTGCGGGTCTCGCTGGCGGTCATGTTCATCTTCCAGTTGCCGGCGATGATGGTCTTGCGATATCTGCGATTCATAGTTGTTTACTCCTCAATCTATTTTCATGCGCCTGAGGGCGCAAAAATTACTTATCCAGCAGCTCAGGCTGCGCCGGGGCATCGGAGCGGACTTTGTATCCCTCCACCCGCCGCAAGCGGCAGGCGTCACTCACGCCGTCGCTCCTCCCTTTCCGTCGGCAAACGCTTCGCCGGTTTGCCGACGGAGGAAAGGCACAGGGTGCATGCCGGAAGAAAATGCTTCTTACTTATCCAGCAGGCAGGCTACACCGGGCAGCTCTTTGCCCTCCAGGAACTCCAGAGAGGCGCCGCCGCCGGTGCTGATATGGGTGATCTTGTCGGCAAAGCCCATCTGCTCCACGGCTGCCGCGCTGTCGCCGCCGCCCACGATGGTGACGGCGCCGCTGTCGGCCAGAGCCTGGGCCATGGCACGGGTGCCCTTGGCGAAGGTGTCGAACTCAAACACACCCATGGGGCCGTTCCACACCACGGTGCCGGCGCCGCGGACGGCGTCGCAGAAAACCTTGGTGGTTTCGGGGCCGATGTCCAGGCCCTCCATGTTGTCGGGGATGGCGTTGGTGGGCACCACGTGGGGCTCGGCCTCGGCGGAGAACTCGCAGGCGGCCACGGTGTCGGTGGGCAGCAGCAGCTGCACGCCGTTGCGCTTGGCCTTGTCGATCATCTCCAGGGCGTAGTCCAGCTTGTCGTTCTCGCACAGGCTGTTGCCGATGGAGCCGCCCTGGGCCTTGGCGAAGGTATAGGCCATGCCGCCGCCGATGATGATGGTGTCGGCCTTCTCCAGCAGGTTGTTGATCACGCCGATCTTATCGCTGACCTTGGCGCCGCCCAGCACCGCCACGAAGGGGCGCTTGGGATCGTTCAGCGCGCCGCCCATGACCTCCAGCTCCCGGGCCACCAGCAGACCGCTGACGGCGGGCAGGTAGGCCGCCACACCGGCGGTGGTGGCGTGGGCGCGGTGGACGGTGCCGAAGGCGTCGGACACGAACAGCTCCGCCATGTCGGCCAGCTTCTTGGCCAGTTCCGGGTCATTCTTGGTCTCGCCCTTTTCAAAGCGGGTGTTCTCCAGCAGCATGATCTGGCCGGGCTGCAGCGCGGCGGCCTTGGCCTGGGCGTCGGGGCCCACGGTGTCGGCGGCAAAGATGACCTCACGGCCCAGCAGCTCACTGAGACGCTGGGCCACGGGGGCCAGGGTCAGCTTCTGCAGGGACTTCTCCCAGTCCTCACGGGTCACGTCGGTCTTGCCCTTCTCGGCCTGCTTCTTGGCGTAGGACTCAAAGGTGGCGGCGGGCTTGCCCAGGTGGGAGCAGGCGATGACGGCAGCGCCCTGATCCAGCAGGTAGCGGATGGTGGGCAGGGCGGCCACGATGCGCTTGTCGCTGGTGATGGCGCCGGTCTTCTTGTCCTGGGGCACGTTGAAGTCGCAGCGCAGCAGGATCTTCTTGCCGGCCACATCCACGTCCATAACGGTCTTCTTGTTGTAATTCATGCCTTTTTTCTCCTTATATTGATAGGATAGGGTTAACGGTGTTTATGGGGTATCCCAACGGGCCATCTCCCCCCTGCCCTGCAAGCCGGGGAAGCCGTTTTGCCGCAGGGCCTCGTAGGTAAAAATGGCCACGCTGTTGCTCAGGTTCAAGCTGCGGGCGCCGCCCACCATGGGCAGGCGGAGGCAGCGGTCATAGTGCTCCCGGCGGAAAGGTTCCGGCAGGCCCGCCGTCTCCTTGCCGAAGAACAGCCAGCAGTCCGGGGAGAATCGGGCCTGGGTGTAGTCCCGGGGGGCCTTGGTGGTGGCAAGCCACAGGTCATCGGCAGCCTCGGGGTGCCGGGCGAACAATTCCGCCAGGTTCTCGTAGTCGCTAACTTCCACCAGGTGCCAATAGTCCAACCCGGCCCGCTTCACGGCCCGGTCGGAGATATCGAAGCCCAGCGGGCGCACCAGATGCAGCGATGCGCCGGTGGCGGCGCAGGTGCGGGCAATATTGCCGCAGTTCTGCGGGATCTCCGGCTCCACCAACACGATATGCAGCAAGACGCCATCCCCTCTTTACTGTGCATTTGCCCAAAACAACTACGCCAGTATAATGCAAATCGGAACGGATTTCAACTGAAATTTTATTAAATTCCTTCTCTTTTTTGAAAATAATATATTTTCTTTGCGGATTGACGAGATAGCATCCGGATTTGATTCATCCTGCGGAGACACCGTGAAAAAAACACTGCCTTTTTAGCAAAAAACACTGGATTTTCCCGCGAAATATGATATACTGTCTGCGAACCAAGCTTCGGAGGGGGGCGGATGACATATGAATCGCTGTTTCTATGCCGTTTGCTCCATTTTTGCCGCCTCGTGCGGCCGGGTTTGATGCGCCCCTTTGGCGGCGCCGTCTTTTCCGGCCGGATGGGGGCGGTTTTTTTGGGCCCCTCCGCCCACTGCGCTGCAGGCAGAACCAATCCACTTCTACGACTGACAGAAAGCGAGTGTAACTATGATTTCTCACGGCAAGGACATCAAGATTTTCACCGGCAACGCCAACCCCGCGCTGGCACAGGAGATCTGCAAGATCATCGGCATCAAGCTGGGCGAGGCAGAGGTGAAGACCTTCGCCGACGGCGAGGCCTCCGTATCTCTGTATGAGAGCGTCCGCGGCAGCGACGTGTTCCTCATCAACTCCACCTGCAAGCCCGTCAACGACCGGCTGATGGAGCTGCTGGTAATGATCGACGCCTGCAAGCGGGCCAGCGCCGGCCGCATCACCGCCGTGATCCCCTATTTCGGCTACGCCCGGCAGGATCGCAAGGCCAAGAGCCGCGACCCCATCTCCGCCAAGCTGGTGGCCAACATGATCACCGCCGCCGGCGCCGACCGTGTGCTGACCATGGACCTCCACGCCAATCAGATCCAGGGCTTCTTCGACATCCCCGTGGACAATCTGCTGGGCAACCCCATTTTCGTGGATTATTATGCCAAGAAGTTCGGCGAGCGATTCGACGACATCATGGTGGTGTCCCCCGACGTGGGCTCCGTGGGCCGCAGCCGCGCCTTCGCCCAGAAGCTGCACATGAACCTGGCCATCGTGGACAAGCGCCGCCAGAAGGCCAACCAGAGCGAGGTCATGAACATCATCGGCGACGTCAGCGGCAAGGATTGCATCCTGTTTGACGACATGATCGACACCGCCGGCACCCTTTGCAACGCCGCCAAGGCCCTGGTGGAGGTGGGCGGCGCCAAGACCGTGTACGCCTGCGCCAGCCACGGCGTCCTCTCCGGCCCGGCCCTGGAGCGCATCGAAAACAGCGTCATCAAAGAGGTGGCGCTGCTGAACACCATCCCCACCTCCACCGGCGAGGGGTGCAGCAAGATCAAGTACCTGTCCGTGGCCCCCATGTTCGCCGAGGCCATCGAGCGCACCTATCAGGAAATTTCCATCGCAAAGCTGTTCAACTGATTGACATCGTGTGATATAATAGGGGGACTGCGTAAGCGGTCCCCCTATTATATATCAGAAAACAACTCCGTTGTTTTCTGATAACAGGCTGGCAGGCCACTGCGCGCACTCGCTGCGCTCGCACACTTCGTGTCCTGAGAGGTGAAATTTCTGACGCGCATGTCGTCAGAAATTTATTGGAATGATTCGCGCCTGCGGGCGCGAAATCTGCGATGCTTTTTGGCTAACTGAGGGGGCGTAAGCGTTACCCACATTTTCTATGTCAAGGCGGCGCAAAGGAGGAAGCAACATGATTTTTTCCCGCGGAAACGGCGGCGTGAGCTGGATCGTGGTGGGCCTGGGCAACCCGGGCAAGAGCTACGAGTCCACCCGCCACAATATGGGCTTTCTGGCCGCCGACGGCTTGGCGGACAAGGAGGGCTTCCAATTCAACAAGCTGCGGTTTCGGGCCTGGACAGCGCTGTGGCGTTGCGGCGGCGAGCAGGTGCTGGTGATGAAGCCCCAGACCTACATGAACCTGTCCGGCGAGGCGGTGGGCGAGGCGGCCCGGTTTTACAAGGTGAGCCCCGACCACGTGCTGGTGATCTCCGACGACATCTCCCTGCCCGCCGGCAAGCTGCGGATCCGCCCCGGCGGCTCCGCCGGCGGCCACAACGGGCTGAAGAACATCATCGCCCACCTGGGCAGCGACCAGTTCCCCCGCATCAAAATCGGCGTGGGCATCCCCCAGGACGTGGGGGCCGACACCATCGACTGGGTGACGAGCCGTCCCTCCCGGGAGGACGAAAAGGTGCTGATCGCGGCGCTGGACAAGGCGGTGGAGGCGGTGCCCTACCTCATC
>JAFSMA010000137.1 GCA_017448145.1 Oscillospiraceae bacterium
CCGAACATCATGCCCTGGTCGCCGGCGCCGTTGTCCAGCTCGCTGTCGCCGCTCTCCTTGGCCTCCAGGCTCTTATCCACGCCCATGGCGATGTCGCCGGACTGCTCGTCAATGTTGGTGATGACGGCGCAGGTATTGCCGTCGAAGCCGTATTTGGCCCGGTCATAGCAGATGTCCAGCACCACCTGGCGGGCGATGCGGGGGATGTCCACATAGCAGGAGGTGGTGATCTCACCCATGATGTGGATGAGGCCGGTGCTGGCGCAGGTCTCGCAGGCCACGCGGCCGTTGGGATCCTGCTCCAGAATGGCGTCCAGCACAGCGTCGCTGATCTGGTCGCAGATTTTGTCGGGATGACCCTCGGTCACCGACTCAGAGGTAAATAAACGTCTTGCCATAGTCTTTCCTTTCTTTTGTTCCCGGGAATGCGAAAGCGCCCCGCCGAACCGGTGGGACGCTGGATTGCTTGCCTTCCCTCATCTTTCGATTCGTTCGCCGGATTTGGCACCTTGAAATAACAGGTTGCCGTGACTTCATCGGGCCGTTCCCTCCGTCACTCTTGATAAGGTATTCAATTGTGGTGTCGCTGGATGGTATTCTACCAGATTTACGGCGATTGTCAACACCATTTCCAAAGATTTTGGGACGAATGCGGCGGGAGCACGGAACTCCCGCCGCTGGCAGGATTGAAAGGTGCGTTGGAAGGGTTTATCGCGCCTTCTTTTTGCCCGTCCAGGCCAGGCCCAGGGCGGCGCTGACGGCCAGGGCGGCGTAAAGGGCCACGCCGGGGTCGGCGGTCTTGGGTGCGGTGATGGTGGCGGCGTTCCCGGTCACCGTCCAGGTGGCGGTAGCGTAGGTGGCGCCGTCGTAGAGGCGGATGGTGTGGGTGCCGTTGGACAGACCGGCCATGAACGCATCAGACAGCACCACGTTGCTGCCGCTGACGGTGTAGTATTTACTGTCCACGGTCTTGCCATCCACGGTGACGCGGGTGATGGCACCGATCTGAGAGGTGACGGTGAGGGCACCGGGGGCGGAGGCGCCGGTGGAATCATCGCCGGAGATGGTGACCATGACGCTGAGGGAATCCGTGTCGGCATGGCTGACGTCGCCCACCGCCTTGTACCACACGTAGTAGGTGCCCGCGCTGGCAGCGGTGGGGATGGTCTCGGAATAGGCCGACGCATCGGGGGCTGCGGCGGTGGTGGTAAGGGCATAGTACATGGTGCCGCCCTCGGCCTCACCCGCCGTTACCAGGCTGCGGGCAAAGCCGGTATAGGTCAGCGTCCTCGCCTCCGGCGCCACGGTGACGCTGGCGGTCTGGCCCTTATTGACCAGCACGTAGACGGAGAAATGATCCAGCGTCAGGGAGGTCATGGCGCTTCCCACGCTGCCGGTAAGCGTACTCGTTTTTTTGAATGACAGCCCTACCTTCTCAAACTCGCCCCCATCATCCATATAGTAGGCGCCAACGTTGGCAGACGGCCAGCTATTTATCGCAATGTCGCCGACATTGAAATTGACCGGCTCTTCCAGCTTCCTGCCGTCTGTGGTGGGAAACGACGCCTCAATATTGAATACGCGATAATCATTGGCAGTCTCCAGATTTTGGGCGAGGGCGTTTGCCTGCTGCAGCGTCAGTTTGTCGGAATTGATGGGATTAACGATGGGATCGATCTTCATCGTTACGCCGTTGCGCAACATATTGACGGACGAATCCAGACTGTACCAGGCCTCTGTACCGCCGCTCTCCTTACGCATCCACACGCTCACCCGTCTGTCCCGGGCCAAATCCAGCGGCTCGATTGCCTCGGGTTTAATCTCAACCTGGCTGGGATTACCTGAAAGACGCAGGTTGACAGACTGATCTATGGGCATTCTTTTAATCTCGTTGATTTGCTCATTGCTGAGGGATTCCACCTTAACGCCGTCCTCCGTCGCCGTGCCGGAGACGGTCACCGTATTGTCGGTCTCAAAGGGCTCGGGCACCGGGAGGGTGAACGTGGCGGAGGCAACCTCGCTGCTGACCCCATCCTTCACCGCGATGGCCTTAACGGTGGCCGGTGCGCTCAGCGTAATGGCAGAGGTATACACGGTGCTGCCGGTGGTGGGCTCGGTGCCGTCGGTGGTGTAATACATCACGGCATCTTTGGTGGCGCAGGACAGGGTCACGCTCTGAGAGGAGGTAAACTCACCCCCATCAGGAGTGAACACAGGGGCTTCCACAGGCATTCTCAGCCTGGGGCTGCCGTCCTTTATCATCCAGGTATTGGCGAAGTCCCAGTTGGCGTATTTTTCGGCATTGGCCACGTCCTGGCCGGACAGCTTCGTGCCCTTGCCCCGATTGCTGCCGGCATGATCCACGTCGCCGGCGAAATAGCAGTCAGTAACCTGCATCTTGGGGGAATCGCCGCCCACGATATAAAAGGCGCCATTGTCAGCAGCGGTCGCTTCGAAATCGGAGCACTCCGAGCTGAAGCAGCGCATTACGGTGGCCGTCACGTCCGCGTTGGAGCAGGTGATGCCGCCCACCCGGATATTGCCGCTGATGACGCCGGTATTCAGGCAGTCTGTGGCCGAGCCGCCAAAGCCCACGATGCCCGAGGCGCCCTGGGCACCGAAGCCGCTGACGGAGGCCCGGTTCCAGCAGCGGATGAAGGTGCCGCTTCCATAGGCGGCAACGGCACCCACGTTGCCCTTAACGCCGGTAACGGAACCGTCGGTAATCAGGTTCCGGACGGTGCCGGATACGTTTTCGAACAGGCCCGTATTCCAATTATCAGTATGGCTGATGCTCAGGGTGGCGGTATGACCGTAGCCGTCAAACACGCCTGTGAACTCCCCGGCAATCATGGTGTCCATGGAGATGTCTGCCGTCAGGCGGTAGTTGCCGGACAGCGGATAGGCGGCGTCCTGGCCTATCTTTTTCAGCTCGTCCGCCGAGCCGATACGAATCAGATCGTCCGCGTTGGCCGTCATGCCGGCGCACGGCACCAGACCTATGACCAGGACCAGCGCCAGGAGAATGCCCAGCAGTTTATTGCCCGTTATTCTCTTCATGTAAAGACCTCCTCGTATTTCTCCCCGGACGGCAGAGGCCTCCGGGCGGATGTTCGGAATGATTATAGCGAATTTCCGCCAGATTTTCAACTAATTTTCAAAGTGGGCCTCCCCTGCCCTGTCGCCCCACGGGAATGTTTATAAAAATGACATGACTTTTGGCAAATAGTGTGGTATCATTCATGGCAACGTGTATGAAAAGGAGGGGTCTCCCCTTTGAAAGCCATTTATGAGGCGGTGGATCGGTTCTGCGCACGCCATCCCCGATTCGGTATTCCCAACCTGATGCGCTATGTGGTCATCGGCAATGTGATCGTGTACGTGCTGATGATGTTCACACGGGCCAACGACGCCAGTGCCCTCAGCTTCCTCACCTTTTACTGGCCGGCGGTGCTGAAGGGCGAAATCTGGCGAATCGCCACCTTTGTGCTGGTGCCCCAGGACAGCAGCATTATTTTCCTGGCTATCAGCCTGTATTTCTACTACTGGATCGGCTCGGTGCTGGAAAATAAGTGGGGCACGGCCAAATTTAACCTCTACTACTTCGGCGGTATGGTGGCCACCATCATCGGTGCCGTGCTGGCGGGGCTGGTGCAGGGCAGCCATTTCTACATCGCCGGGGCCACCTATGTGAACCTGTCCATGTTCCTGGCCTTTGCCTGCCTCTTCCCCGACACACAGGTGATGCTGTTTTTCGTCATTCCGGTGAAGATGAAGTGGCTGGCCTATCTGGACGCGGCGCTTTTCGGCTTCGACATCATCAACTCCATACGACTGGGCCTATGGAGCGGCGTGGTGCTGCCCATTGTGGCGCTGCTGAACTTCGCCGTCTTCATCTGGCCGGAGGTGCGGTATCTGCGGGAAAAGGCGGCCTACCGCCACAGTCCCCAGACGGTGCAGTTCAAAAAAGCGGTGAAGCAGCAACAGCAGCAGCGGGGCTACACCCACAAGTGCGCCGTGTGCGGGCGGACGGACGCGGAGTACCCCGACCTCCAGTTCCGCTATTGCAGCAAGTGCGCCGGATACCACTGCTTCTGCCAGGATCACATTTTTACCCACGTGCATTTTGAGGAGTAATTCCATCATATTAGGCATGAAAATCCCGCCTTACGGAGTAGTAAGGCGGGATTCTTTTATTCTTCTGCAGTGGGGGCGGCTTTGGGCTCCTCCTGCCGCTCCAGGAGATAGAGGCGGCTGTCGAAGTCACGCATGACGGCGGTGCCGCCGTCGTAGCCGGTGCCGGAGAAATGCTGCACGGGGACGAAGCCCTGGCGCATCAGGCCCAGGCCGGAGGCGGTGAGGTCGATGCTGTCGCATTCCAGCTTGACGAAGTGCTCGGCAAGCTGGGCGGTGAGGGAGTCGGGCTTGATGGGCACGGGGGACATCATGTTCACCAGGGAGCCGAAATCGTGGAGATGGGGGGTGACGGGCAGGTTGGTGACGTGGTAAAGGGCGTCAGGGGTCAGGCCGCCGCAGCGAACCCTGCGCATGGGCTCGTTGGGGCCGTTGAGGGCGCAGAAATGGAGGGTCAGGGCCTCGCTGCCGTCGGTGGCGGCAGCAGTCCAGACAGTCTCGTTCTCGCTGACATTGCCGCGATAGAGCTGGCCGAATTGCAGCGTACGGCGGTGGGCCTTATAGAACGCCACCTGCTGCTTTAAGGACTCACGCTGGCCCTTGGGCAGGTCTCCCAAATCCAGCTCGAAGCCCAGCAGACCGAAGCAGGCCACCTGCAAGCGGCTGTCCAGCGGGGAGCGGCGCAGCGTCTGGTGATTGGGGGAAGCGGAGACGTGGCACCCCAGGACAGACTGGGGGTAGCCGTAGCTGTACCCGTTCTGGATGCCCACGCGGCACAACACGTCCGTATTATCGCTGGCCCAGACCTGGGGCATGAAGCAGAGAATGCCCAGGTCGGTGCGGTTGCCGCCGCTGGCGCAGGCCTCGAACAGCACGTGGGGGAAGGCGGCGTTTAAGCGGCGCAGGATGCTGTAAAGACCCAGGACGTAGCGGTGGCACACCTCCCCCTGGCGCTCCGGGGCGGCGGTGGAGGACCAGGTATCGGAGAAGATGCGGTTCATGTCCCACTTGATATAGCTGATGTCGGCGGAGGACAGCACGCTTACCACAGCGTTATACACGTAGTCACACACGTCGGCGCGGCTCAGATCCAACACGTACTGGTTGCGGCCCAGGGCCTGGTCGGCGTGGCCCAGAATCCAATCGGGGTGGTCACGGAACAGGTCGCTCTTCTCGCTGACCATCTCCGGCTCCATCCACAGGCCGAAGTCAAGGCCCAGAGCCTGCACGTCCTTGCACAGGCCGCCCAGGCCGCCGGGCAGCTTGCCGGTGTCCTCCTGCCAGTCGCCCAGGGCGGCGGTGTCGTCCTTGCGGCCCCGGAACCAGCCGTCATCCAGCACCAGCAGCTCCGCGCCCAGGGCCTTGGCCTCCTTGCCCAGGGCCAGCAGCTTGCGGCGGTCCACCTTGAAATACATGGCCTCCCAGCTGTTCACCAGCACGGGACGCTCACGGTACTGCCACTCGCCACGGACGATGTGGCGGCGGACGAAGCGATGCATCTGCACGCTCATGCCGCCAAAACCGGAGACGGAGAACACGCTGACGGCCTGGGGCGTGTCAAAGCTCTCACCGGCAGCAAGATGCCAGGTAAGGCCTTCCACGCCCTGAACGACCCGGACGCCGCCGAAGGGGCCACGTTCCGCCACGCCCAGATGGTTGCCGCTATACAGGAGGTTGAGGCCCCACACGGCGCCGAAGCGCTCGGTGGCGTCGGCGGCGGACACCATGGCGAAGGGATTGCACCGGCTGGAGCTGACCCCCACCTTGGCGCCCCATGTCTGGCGGCCGGTAACGGGGGCAATGATGTGATCCATCTCCCGGGCCCAAGCACCCCGGAAGGTGTGGAGGAGATAGTCGCCACGGGGCAGGTCAAGCTGCTGGCTCATCAGGCGGCGGATGGTGACGGCGCCGTCGGTATCATTGCTGAGCCGGGCCCAGCGGACGATGGCATCCGTCTCCGGGAAGACAGTGTAGTAAAGATTAAGGTACACCTCGTGGCGGGCGTCCTTGCACACCACTTGCAGCGTCTCCCCTTCCCCTGCCGCGGCGGGCAGGCCGGAGGGGGCGTCCAGCTCCGGGCGCATGGTGTGGAAGTAGCGGAAGGAGGCGCTGCTGTCGCCGTCGGGAAATGTAATGTCCACAGCACACTCCCGGCTGTCGCCCCAGCCGGCGGTGCCCACCTCCTGATCCATTCGCTCCAGGGCGGCGCCGCTTTCCAGCACCACGGCGTTGCCGGGCTGATGGCGGTAGACCGGGGCCAGAGCCTCGTAGTCCTCCCTCCGGCCCAGGCGGGCACCGTAATAAAGGTGCTCCAGCACGCCATCCTCCCGGGCACGAAAGCAGTAGGCGGTGCGCTCGGTCTCCAGAATAAAGAGGCGGTTCTCAACGGTGATCATGGCAAATCCTCCCTCGTTATCATTCTGATTCTCATTATAGTATATACCGCAGAAAAATGGTATGGGGATTTTACTTTTTTCGCAAAAAAGCCGCCGGGACTTCCCTGCCCCGGCGGCTTTTGGTTGGCTATGGTCTTATTGCAGCGCGGTGAACAGGGCGCAGAGGGCGTCCTCGTCCATGGGCACAGGGTTATTGCCCATCAGCGGGTGGGCGGCGGCCTCCCGGGCAAGCTGCCGGGGCGGCGTGTCTCCCAGATCGCGGAGACGGGTGCGAAGGCCCGCCATAGCCTTCCACTCCCGGATACGCGCGGCTAAATCCTCCACAGTGCCGACGCCGGCGGCGCGGCAGAGGCAGGCCAGGCGGTCATCGGCGTTGGCGAGGACGAAGCTATCCAGTGTGAAGGCGCAGGCCTCGCCGTGGCTGATGTGGAAGTGCTCACAGAGGGGATAGCTGCAGGCGTGGCAGCCCGCCGTCTTGGGCAGGGCGAAGGACAGGCCCCCCAGCAGCGCGGCAAAGGCCATCTCGTCGCAAGCCTCCGTATCGGTGCGGTCACGCCAGGCTCGCTCCAGATTGGCCCAGATACGGCGAACGGCCTCCACGGCCATCAGGTCGGAAATGGGCTGATGGTGGCGGCTCCAATAGCCCTCCAGGGCGTGGGCCAGGGCATCCAGACCGGTACACATCACCACGTGGGGCGGCACCGTGTCCCCCAGGGCGGGGTCCACCAGGGCCAGGGCGGGCATGAAGGCGGGATCGTTGATGGTGCGCTTCTCCTCCCCCCTGCTGATGACGGACACCTGGGTGACCTCGCTGCCGGTACCGGAGGTGGTAGGCACGGCGATGACCGGCAGGCGGCGGGCCGGGAAGGGGCGCTTACCCGTAAAATAGGCGTCGGCGCTGTCAAAATCATCCACGATGGCAGCGGCAAACTTGGCGCTGTCCATGGCACTGCCGCCGCCCACGCCGATGATAGCATCAGCCTCCAAACGGCTGGCCAGCGCCGCCGCGGCCTGGACGTCCGCCAGCTGGGGGTCGGCCTGGATGTGGCTGTACACGCCGCAGACGCCCTGCCCCGCTGCCGCCAGCGCCTCCGCCTTGGGGGCGAAGTGGCTGCCACAGACGATGAGGGCCCGGCGGATGCCTTTTTCCGCCAACAGGGCGGGCAAGCCATCAAATTTGCCTCTGCCGAAGTGGATCTCCACCGGCTGGCGGTACAGAAAATCAGCGATCATAGATCTTGTCCTCAATGGCGCTGACCTGAACGGCGAACTTCTTCATATTTTCCTTGCGCCAGTCCTCCAGATCCTGGCACCAGTCGGTGGCCAGGAAGGTTTTCACCATCTCCACCGCCATTTCGGGGCCCACGATCCAGCCACCCATGCAGAGGATGGAGGCGTTGTTGATGGCCCGGGCCATTTTGGCGGCGTAGACGCTCTCGCAGGCCACGGCGTACACGCCCTTGTACTTGTTGGACACCACGCACATACCCGCGCCGGTGCCGCAGATCAGCACCGCCCGGTCATAGGTGCCGCTTTGCACCAGGGGGGCCACCTTATCGGCCACGGCGTAGTAGGGAATGACGTGATCCAGATCGGTGGTACCCAGGTCGTCAAATTCGGCGCCGATCTCGGTGAGGTACGCCTTGACGGCCTCCTTGGCGGCAAAGCCGGACTTATCGCTTCCGATGGCAATTTTCATGGTAAACTCCTCCTGTTATTTGGCGCTGGCGGCCTCTTTGATAACCGCCTTAATGTGTTCGGGGGTGAGGCCCATGGCCTGGCGGAGATAGGGCAGCTTCCCCACCTCGCCGAAGCGGTCCTCGATGCCCACGGCATAGACGGGGATGCGCTCATGGGCCAGGGCTTCCAGCACGGCGGAGTGAAGGCCGCCGATGACGTTATGATTTTCCACCGTGACGGCCACGCCGGTTTTACGGGCGGCGGCGACCACGGTTTCCCTGTCGATAGGCTTGATGGTATGGACGTTCACCACATGGCAGGAGAGGCCCTCCCCTGCCAGCTCCTCCGCCACAGCCAACACGTCGGCGGTGGGATAGCCGGAGGTGAGAACGGTGACGTCGCTTCCCTCACGGAGGGTGTCGGCCCGGAACAGATCGAAGCGGTAATCGTCACCAAAGACCCGGGGCATCTCCTTGCGGGCCAGGCGCAGGTAGAGGCAGCCCTCGTAAGCATTGAGCACCGGCATGGCGGCGCGAAGCTGCACCTCGTCCACCGGCTCGAAGATCACCATACCGGGGATGGCCCGCACCACGGAGATGTCCTCAAAGCTCATGTGGGTGCCGCCGTTGAGCTCGGCGGTGATGCCGGGGTCGGTGCCCACGATCTTCACGTTCCGCCCCGCGTAGGCGATGGACAGGGTGATCTGATCGCAGATGCGGCGGGTGGCAAAGGGGGCAAAGCTCTCGATCCAGGGCTTGAAGCCGTAGCTGGCAAGGCCGGCGGCCACGGAGGCCATGTTCTGCTCGGCAATGCCGCAGTTGAAGGTTCTGTCGGGGAAGCGGTCATAGAGACCCCGTGTGCCGCTGGCCTTGGACAGGTCGGCGTCCAGGAGACAGATTTTCTCGTCTTGTTCCATCAGCTCGCCCAGGCACTGGGCGTAGACAGCGCGCATTTCCATTCCTTACGCCTCCCCTCTGATCTCCGCCACGGCACGGCGGGCTTCCTCTTCCGTCACCTTGGTGTTGTGGTTGCCGCAGCCCCGCTCTATGATGAAGCTGACGCCGCAGCCCTTCACCGTGTGGAGGATGACCATGGTGGGCTTGCCGGAGCCCCGGTTGCGTTTGGCAAGGGCCACGGCCTGGGCCACCTGATCCACGTCGTTGCCGTCCTCCACCTCAATGACGTGCCAGCCGAAGGCCCGCCATTTGGCGCCCAGGGGGGCAATATCGTTGATGAGGGCCACAGGGTCGTCGATCTGGAGCTTATTATAGTCTGTAAAGGCAATCAGGTTGTCAAGGTGCTTGTTACCTGCCAGCATGGCGGCCTCCCAGATCTGCCCCTCCTGGCTCTCGCCGTCGCCGATGACGGTATAGACGGTGGCGCCGTCCCCCGCCAGGCGGGAGCCCAGGGCCACGCCTACGGCGCAGGAAAAGCCCTGGCCCAGGCTGCCGGTGGTCATGTCGATGCCGGGGGTGCGGAGCATGTCGCAGTGGCTGGGCAGACTGGTGCCGCCCTGGTTCAGCGTCATGAGCAGGTCACGGGGAAAGTAGCCCCGACGGGCCAGCGCCGCATACACCGCCGGACCTGCGTGGCCCTTGGAGCAGATGAAGCGGTCACGGCCCGGCATATCAGGCCGGGCGGGGTCGATGTGCATCTCCTTGAAATACAGCACCGCCAGCAGCTCCACGATGGACAGGCTGCCGCCGGCGTGACCCACGCCAAGATGGCCGATGGCGGTCATAATGTCGCAACGCAGGTCGCGGCACAGGGCTTTCAAATCCTCTTGCAACGGTAATCGCCTCCATGAAACAGAGATTTTTCACCATTGAGTTTAGGCGCTGACGCCGCCTTTGTCAACCTAAATTGCGGCGTATCATCTACGTATTGACAAAATGTGCTCTGTGGCGATATGATGAGGGCACATATAATAATAGGAGGTCTCTATGAGCGACTTCGTACCTGTATACGTGGGCGTGGGCGTGCCCACCTTTCACATGGAGAGCGCCCAGGCCCAGTTTGACCGCAGCCGGGCGCTGCTGAAAGGCATCTGCGGCGACTTCGTGTGCCCGGAGGAGATGCTGCTGGGGGTGGACGCCCTCCACGATTTCCTCGCCCCTCTGCACCCGGACATGATCGTGTTCCAGAATCTCACCTTTGCCAACGCCGCCTATATGTCGGAGGTGCTGCGACATTTTGACTGCCCCATTCTGCTGTGGACGCTGCGGGAGCCTGTCATCGACGGCGGGCGGCTGCGGCTCAACTCCCTCACCGGGGCATACTCCGCCGCCAACACCCTCCGCGCCTTCGGCAACAGGCCCTTTGGCTATGTGTTCGGTGGGCCCCAGGAGGAGAACGTGGGCCGGGATATTGCCGCCTTTGTGGCGGCAGCCCGAATCAAGAAAGAGATGACCTCCCTGAAAATGGCGGCGGTGGGCCACACGCCCCAGGGCTTCGGCTTTGGCCGGGCGCTGGACAGCGAGCTGATGCACACCTTCGGCGTGGAGCTGGAGGCCATCGAGGCAAGGGAGCTCATCGACCGGGCCAAGGGGTACAGCGACGAGGAGTGCCGGGAATGGCTGGAGCGCACCAGACGAGCCACCTGCGGCCTGGAGACCACCCCGGAGAAAAACGCCCTGGATCACGCACGGCTCTATAAGGCATACACCGAGTATGTGCGGGAAAAGGGCATCAAGGCCCTGGCCTCCCGGTGCTGGCCCGACTTCTTCACCGCCTTCGGAACGCCGGTGTGCACGGTGCTGTCCCTCCTGAACGACGAGGGCGTGGCGGCGGCCTGCGAGGCGGACATTTACGGCGCACTGTCCATGTGGGTGGGCATGGCGCTGTCGGGCAAGCCGGTGTTCTTCGGCGACCCGGTCTCTCTGGACGAGGGCGAGAACACCATCACCTTCTGGCACTGCGGCGCCGCCGCCTGCTCTATGGCACGGCGGGACACCGGCGCCACCGTGGGCGTTCACCCCAACCGGAAAATCGGCCCGGCCATGGACTTCGGCTGTGAGGCCTTCCCGGAGGCCACCGTGTTCCGCATCGGCCGGGAGGCCGACGGCTCCTTCCGCTTCTTCATCCTGGAGGGTGAGGCACTGGACAAGCCCAAGCAGTTCACCGGCACGTCCATCGTGGTTCGGACGGACGGCGACAGCCGGGACATTGTGGAGCGCAGCGTCAAGGCGGGCTTTGAGCCACACTATGTGGTCATCCAGGGACGGTACGGCAGGGCGCTGGAGATGCTGGCGGAGCTGATGGGCTTTGCCGTGTATCGGTATTGACCGTTTACAAATCTCATCTGCATAGCGAAGAGCCGCGGCCTAAAGGCCGCGGCTGAGCCTGTCAAAAAACGGCTCCGCCGTTTTTTGACAATGGGATGGCAGTCTACTACGCGCACGAATAGTACGCCTTTGGCGCACTATTCGCACACTTCGTAGCCTGAGAAGTGAAAAAAGTGACGCACATGTCGTCACTTTTTTCGGATTTCATGGGTTCGCGCCTGCGGGCGCGAAATCTGCGATGCTTTTTTGACAATCTGAAGAGCCGCGGCCCGAGGGCCGCGGCTCCTTATTAATTGGAACTCTTTTTCAAAGGCGATTATTGGTCGCTCTGGGCCTGCATCATCTTCTCCTTTTCCACCTGGAGCTGGGCCACGCGGGCCTTGCTGAGGGGATAGACGAAGCGGAGGATGATGAACACCAGCAGGAACAGCACCGCGGGGATCATGACGGAGAAGTTATACATGGTCTTGAGGGCGGCGGCGCTGAGGCCCTCGGTTTTCAGCTCACTGCCGCTGTAACCGATGCGCAGCAGGGGCACGTTGATGAGGATGGTGGCCACGGTCTGGCCCAGCTTGCGCATGAAGCTGTAGAAGGCGTAGCTGGTGGCCTCGTCGTTGAGACCGTAGGTGACCTTGTTGTAGTCGATGGCGTCGGTGGCCAGTACCCACACCAGCAAGAAGATGAAGGCGGTGCCGATGCCGCTCATGAGGCAGGCCAGCAGATACAGCCACACGTTGGTGAAGCCGAACAGGGCCAGCACAAACAGCACCAGGTAGAACACGGCGGCCAGCAGCACGCCGTAGGAGCAGACCTCACGGCGGCCGAACTTGTTGCCCAGGCGGGTGGCGAAGAACATAATGACCGCCACCGGCAGGTACTGGAACACGGTGGGCAGCATGGTAAGGCCGGGGGCGTTGAAATAGTGGTGGAAGAGGTAGCTGTTGTAGCCCTGGCCGAACATCTGGGCCGCCAGGAACAGCATACTGGCCAGGCTCACCGCCATGAAGGGACGGCTCTTGAGCAGCGTGCGAACCACCTTCATGGTCTGGCCCTTCTGTCGGGGGGCGGGCCGGGAAGCCACGCGCTCACGGCTCCAGGCGTAGCTGAGGAGGTAGGCGATGACGCTGAGCACGGCGATGGCGCATACGCCGATGAGGACGCGGCGGTCATCCATCCGCTTGGTGCCGTCGGCCAGCGTGACGTAGCACAGGGAGGCCAGCACCATGGCGGGCATGGCGCCGAAGGTGGAGCCGATAGAACGGAACACCGACAGGGACGAGCGCTCCTTATCGTCGGAGGTGATGACCTGGGCCATGGAGCCGTAGGGGATATTGATGCAGGTATAGAGCATGCCGAAGAGGATGTAGGTCACGTAGGCATAGGCCAGGTAGCCGTTGCCGCTGAGACCGGGAATCTTGACGAACATCAACACCGCGGACACCGCCACAGGCACGGCGAACACCTTCAGCCAGTGGCGATAGCGGCCATCGGGACGGACCCGGGCGCCGTCGATGATGCGGCCCCACAGGGGGTCGTTGATGGCGTCCCAGATGCGGGCGATGATGGTCATCACCATGACGCTGAGGACGCTCAATTCCAGCACGTCGGTATAGTACTTGTTCAGCACGCTCTGGGTCAGGCCGAACACCAGGCAGGAGGCCAGGTCGCCCATGGCATAGCCGATTTTATCCTTGGCCTTGATGCCGCTGGTGCGGGAAATGTAGGAATTCTCCATCTCGATACCTCTCTTACTTATGAATTCCCGCTGCCTCGCGGAACAGCGGTGCGAAGGGACTGTTCTTGCGGTAGAAAACGGGGATCTTACCCAGGGGGGCGGCGATCATGTGCTCGGTGCCGCCGGGATACGCGGTGCCGCTCCAGAAATGCACCCACTCCCCGTCCGGCAGATGGACCTGGCGGCGGTGCTCGCCCCGGCGGATCACCGGGCAGACGTACAGGTCATCCCCCAGAAAGTAGGAATAGGGGTCGTGGGAGGCGCGATAGTCGCCGGCGAACCAGAAGTCGGGCCGCATGGCGGGGAGGCCCTCCCCGGCCTGGGCGGCGCAGTGGGCGATATAGGGCTTCAGGGCGGCGTGGATGCGGGTCAGGGCCACGGTGTGGGCCTTGACGCCGGGGGCGTCGAACTGGCTGTTGGCCCAGGGGCGAATGGACTCATGGCTGCGCATCAGCAGAGAAAAGGTGTTCATCTCCGTCCAGCGGGTCATCAGCTCATCGTCCCGCTTCAGCTTGCCGAAGGAGAAGAAGCCGCCCACGTCGCTGTGCACCATAGGCGCGCCGGAGAAGCCCAGGGAGAAGCTGGCGGGCATGACGCAGGGCATACCGTAGTCGCGGGTATAGTCGGTGTGCTGGTCGCCGTTCCACATAATGGGGGCGTAGGTCTGGATGCCCAGATAGCCGCTGCGGGTGAAGAACATGGCGTCCTTTGCGCCGTATTCCTCAATGGCCTCCCGGTTCACCTTGGCCCACAGCACCGGCCAGCGGTTGTGGAGCACGGCGGGGTCGCCGTCATGGAGGACACAGTCCACAGGAAGATATTCGCCAAAGTCTGCCATCCAGCCGGAGATACCCAGGTCAAGCATATTCCGCTTGATCAGCGTTTCCTTTATGTAATGTACCGCCTCGGGATTGGTGAGATCCAGCATGCCGGCGTCAAAGGTGGTGGACTTGATGTGGTAAACGGTGCCGTCGGTGCGGGTGATGAGGTAGCCCTTGTGGCGGCAGTAGCGGTAGAGGCGGCTGTCCTTTACCAGATAGGGGTTGATGTAGGCCAGGAAGCGGACGCCCCGGGCGTTCAGCTTGGCGATAGCGCCCTTTAAGTCGGGGTAGAGCTTTTCGTCCACCTCCCAGTTCCACCACACCTGCTTGCCCATGACGGTGCGGTTCTCGCCGGACCAGTCCTGGCTCCACACGCCGCAGATCTTGGCCCCGGCGTCCAGCATGGCAAAGGTCTTGTCCAGAATGGCCTGGGTACCGCCCTGGATGCCCAGGATCATGCCGTCGTGGCACCAGTCGGGGATGTACTGGCGGTTGGGAATGCGGCGGGCGAGCATGGCGGAGAGGTCGGCGTAGCTGTCGCCGTGGAGCAGCACCGCGCCACGGGGGCAGCGGTCAAAAATGAAAGTATAGTTGTCGGTGCGGAAGTCGGAGATGCCGTCCCAATCGGTATCGAAGAGGAAGAGACGGCGGCGGTCGGTGGTAAATACCGGCATGGGGGAATAGCTGCCGATGCTGCTGTGGGGCTTTTCCTTATAGCGGCCCCGGGGCAGCAGGGCCTTTTCCAGAATGGTGGTGGCCTTGATGTGCTCGGAGACGAAGTTCACCACCTGCTCGCCCCGGAGGTTGGTCTGGCGGTATTGCTCGCCGCCGCCAAACACCGCCTCGCCGGGATAACCCTGCAAAGTGAACTGGTACGACCAGCCCTCCTCCCCGGTGAAGTGCAGCTCCGCGCCGCCCTCACATTCGGTAATGGCAACGCGGAGGGCGTGACCGCCGCCCCGGAAGGTGACGCCGGCATCGTCGGCGGTATAGTCCGAGAGGGCCACCCGCTCCGTCTCCACCACGGTGGTCTTGACGGTGCCCCGCTGGGCCTCGTAGCGCTTCTCCCGATGAATCATCACCGCGAAGGGCTGCAGCGGCGTGTGGACGATGACGGCCTCGCCGTCCAGGCTCAGACGCCACTCCTGCCCCTCGGCATGGATGGTAACCATGGTGCTAACCCCTCCTTTATTGCGGAGGGCATAGCCGTCCGCTTCTATCACATCAGCAATTTTACTACTGTTTAGCGGAAATTGCAACGGAAATTTGGTGATTTTGGCAGAGACGGCGTTATAGGTATCATGGTGATGCCACAAGCTCCATAAAAAAAGCACTGCGTAAGCAGTGCTTTTTTTATGGAGAGAAAAGCTGCCTTGCGTTGCTGCCGCTGCCCGGTCTGCATGGGTTGGGTTTGGGAAGGGAGGGTATGCCCTTCCCAATATTTCAAATAAAATGGCGAAGCCACAAGCTCCAATAGGAAAGGCCACCCCTTTGGGGCGGCCTTTCCTATTGGAGCTTGTGGCCGGACTCGAACCGGCGACCTGCTCATTACGAGTGAGCTGCTCTACCAACTGAGCCACACAAGCATTTTTACGACGCTGAATACTATACCATAAATCCCGCGCCGCGTCAACTGTTCATTTTATTTCCTGTCGGGAAATATACATAACGTAATCAGCCCGGCAAAATGCGATGTATACTTGCATAAAATCTGAAAATGCAAGAAAAATCCCCTTTCGGGACAGGACGGCAGAATAACCCAAAATTCGACAAATAAGGGATATTAGGGGATTATACCTGCCATAAGGCGACGGCATTTTTCCTTTACGGATATTTGACATAATTCTCTATCCAATAATCTCTACAAAAAGTTATCCACAATTTCCACAGAGTTTTCCACAGGGGTGTAAATCCCTTTATTAAGCCGTTTTTTTACAGTTTGACAAAAAATCGCAAACCCGCAAAGTGGGTTTGCAGCTGTTGAAAAGCGGCTGTTTGGTTTACATAAGCCATTATCGATTCGGCTTATGTCGGAATCTGTCACATTTTTGCAAGTCTGCCTTCATTCTTTCGGCAGAAAAGGAAAATGTAAACCCGCAGCGTTCTCGGCTGCGGGTTACATATGGCGTTATTTATCAATGTCCATAGTGGCGTAGGCGTTGAGATGGAGATCCGCGGTGTGACCGGCGCAATACTCGTAGTAGCCCTGGGCGCCGATCATGGCACCGTTGTCACCGCACCAGCGCAGGGGCGGAAGATAGAGCTTGACGCCCCGCTTTTGGCACTCTCGCTCCAAATCGGCGCGGATGATGGAGTTGGCCGCCACGCCGCCGGCGGCCAACAGCTTGGTGTGGCCGGTCTGGGCAAGGGCCTCCATGGTCCGAGGCACCAGCTCATTGCTGACGGCCCGGGTGAAGTCGTGGGCCAGGGCGGCGGCGTCCAGGGGCTCCCCCTTCTGCTGGGCGTTGTGGGCCAGGTTGACCACGGCGGTTTTCAACCCCGAGAAGCTCATATCCAGCGGCGCGCCCTCCACATGAGCAGAGGGCAGCTCGTATTTGCCGCCCTGGGACTGCCGGGCCAGGTCGTCCATGGGTTTGCCACCGGGATAGGGCAGGCCCAGCACACGGGCGGCCTTATCAAAGCACTCCCCTGCCGCGTCGTCACGGGTGGCGCCCAGGATGGTCATGTGGGTATAGTCCTGCACGTCCACAATCAGCGTATTGCCGCCGGAAATGGCCAGGGCCAGGAAGGGGGGCTCCAGGTCAGGGAAGGCCAGATAGTTGGCGGCGATGTGACCCCGGACATGGTGGACGGGAATCAGCGGTACACCCAGGGCGTAGGCCACGGACTTGGCAAAGCTGACGCCCACCAGCACGGCGCCGATGAGGCCGGGGGCGTAGGTGACGGCCACGGCGTCCACCTCCCGGCGGGTGATGCCCGCCTGGGCAAGGGCGCTGTCCGTCAGAGCGGCGATGGCCTCCACGTGCTTGCGGGAGGCGATCTCCGGCACCACGCCGCCGTAGAGGGCGTGCATATCCGCCTGGGACAAGATGGCGTCAGCCAGCAGTTCCCGACCGTCACGCACCACCGCCACGGCGGTTTCATCGCAGGAGGATTCAAAGGCAAGGATAATCATTTCATGTCCTCCTCGTAGAGGAAATACCGGGTGAGGATAAGGGCATCCTCCCGGGGCAGGTCGTAATAGTTTTTGCGGCGGCCCACCTCTTCAAAGCCAAAGCTGTTGTACAGGGAGATGGCGGGAGCGTTGCTGGGCCGCACCTCCAGCGTCAGAAAGGCCAGATGGTTGCCCTGGGCAAAGTCGCAGAACACCTGGATGATCTGCTCCGCCACGCCCCGGCGGCGGTACTCCGGGAACACGGCCACGTTGGTGATATAGCCCTCGTCGGCCATCACCAGAAGGCCCGCGTAGCCGATGACCTTCTCCGTCCCCGGCTCCAGCGCCACCAGAAAGGCGGCGCACTGGTTCTCCAGCTCCTCGGCCAGCATACGCCGGGACCAGGGACGGGAGAAGCAAATCTGCTCCAGGCGGGCAATATCATCCAGATGATCCGCCGTCATGGGTACGATGCGTACTTTCATTTTCTTGTCAGTCATTGTTTGGCCTCCCACCAGTTTTTGCCCGCGTGGGCCTCGGCGCTCAAGGGCACGGAAAGCGATGCCACCTGCTCCATCTCCCGGCGCAGCAGCGCCGTGACCTGGGCCTGTTCGGACACCGGGCACTCCACGATCAGCTCGTCATGAACCTGCATGATAAGACGGGCTTGCAGGCCCTGGGCCCGCAGTTCACGGTGCACCCGCACCATGGCCAGCTTGATGATGTCCGCCGCCGTGCCCTGGATGGGCATATTCAGCGCCACCCGCTCGCCGAAGGCCCGGAGGTTGAAGTTGGACGATTTCAGCTCCGGCAACTCCCGCCGCCGGTGCCAGAGCGTCTCCACATAGCCCTTTTCCCGGGCTTTTTCCACCACGTCGGTCATATACTGCCGCACGGCGGGGTAGGTGTCGAAATACCGCTCCATGAAGGACTTGGCCTCCGCCACCGTAACACCGATGTCCTGGCTGAGGGAGAAAGCGGAGATGCCGTAGACGATGCCGAAATTCACCGCCTTGGCGCTGCGGCGCATCTCACTTGTCACGTCCGCGGCGTCTACATGGAACACCCGGGCGGCGGTGACGGTGTGGAAGTCCTCGCCGGAGCGGAAGGCCTGAATCATGGCCTCGTCACCGGCGATATGGGCCAGCAGTCGCAGCTCGATCTGGGAATAGTCGGCATCCACCAGCACGCAGCCCTCCGCCGCCGGGAACAGCTTGCGAATCTGGCTGCCCAGCTCCGTGCGGGTGGGGATGTTCTGCAAATTGGGCTCGGTGGAGCTGAGGCGGCCGGTGGCGGTGACGGTCATCTGGAAGCTGGTGCGCACCCGGCCGTCGGGATCGATGACCTTCAAAAGGCCGTCGGCATAGGTGGATTTCAGTTTGGTATACTGGCGGTAAGTCAGCACGTCGTCCACCATGGGGTGGATGAAGCGCAGCTTTTCCAGCACGTCGGCATTGGTGGACCAGCCGGTTTTCGTCTTTTTGCCGTGGGGCAGCCGGAGCCGCTCAAAGAGGATGACGCCCAGCTGCTTGGGGGAATTGATGTTGAACCTCTCCCCTGCCGCGTCATAAATCCGCTGCTCCAGGGTGTCGATCTCCCCTTGCAGCCAGTCGCCGAAGGCGCGCAGGGCCTTGGCATCCACCGCCATGCCGGCCAGTTCCATGTCCGCCAGAACGCGGCACAGGGGCAGCTCGATGTCGTTCAGCAGCGGCAGCATCCCCTGCTCCGTCAGCCGGGGGAGCTGGTATTCCCGCAGGGCGGCGATGGCGCTGCACCAGCTGTCCAGGGCGGCCAGGGCTTCGTGGTGGTCGCCCAGGGGCGAAAAGGCGTCTGCAGCCAGATGCAGGGGCTTCATCACCTCGGCATGGTAGTAGGCCATAAAAAGCCTGTCGATGCCGTACTGCCCGGCAGTGGCGTCCAACAGGTAGCCGCCCAGGGCGGTGTCGAACACGAAGCCCTCCGGGTCGATGCCCTGGGCCAGCAGGGTGCGGGTCAGTTCCTTGACCTGGTGGGACACCTTATGGATGTCGGCGGCAAACAGGGCTTGCAGCAGGGCCTGCCAGTCGCCGGTATAGCACAGGGACAGCAAATTGGCAGTAATGGCGCTGTCCGCGCCGGTGTCGCAGTCCACGGCGATGGCGGAGAGGTCCGGGGTAGCGTAGACGGTGACAAATTCCGCTTTGCGCCACTGACGCAGCAGCTCTTCCGCCCGGGCGGGGTCGGTGACCTCCTCGGCGGTGACGGTGACCTCCCGCTGCTGTACAGCAGGGGCGGTATCTCCCGCCGGGGTGAGGCCGTATTTCTCAATCAGCTTGGCAAATTCCAGGCGCAGGAACAGGTCGTACAGCTCCGGCTTGAAGGGGCGGCGCAGATTGTCCTCCGGGCGGAAATCCAGAGGGGCGTCGGTGACGATGGTGGCCAGCCAGTAGCTGTGGCGGGCGCTCTGCTCCCCCTCCGCCAGCTTTTTCAGCATGGCGGGCTTGGCGTGGACATCGGGCATGGCGGCGTAGAGGGCGTCGATGGAGCCGTACTCCTGCACCAAAGCCGTAGCGGTCTTTTCGCCGCAGCCGGGGACGCCGGGGATATTGTCGCTGCTGTCGCCCATAAGGGCCTTCAGGTCGATCATATGGATGGGGTCGAAGCCGTATTTCTCCCGGAAGGCGGCGGGGGTCATATCGGTAGTGTTGGTCTGGCCCATTTTGGTGGTCACCAGTTTCACCATGGTGTGGTCGGTGATGAGCTGCAAGCTGTCCTTGTCGCCGGTGACAAGGATGCAATCCCAGCCATCGGCCTCGCAGCGGCGGGAGATGGTGCCCATCAGGTCATCGGCCTCCCAGCCTACCAACTCGTAGGTGGGGATGTCCATGGCGGAGAGCACCTGCTTCAAAACCGGCATCTGCATGGCCAGCTCCTCCGGCATGCCGTGGCGGGTGGCCTTGTAGGTCGCGTCCGCCTTGTGGCGGAAGGTGGGCTCACGGCGGTCAAAGGTGACGCAGAGGGCCTCCGGCTTCTCCTCGTCCAGCAATCGCTGCAAGGTGGTGATGAAGCCATAGATGGCGTTGGTGGGCAGCCCCTCCTTGGTGGACAGGGGGCGTATGCCGTAATAGGCGCGGTTGATGATGCTGTTGCCGTCAAGAACCATCAATTTCATGGGTGGGCACCCTCCTCATTTTTTCCTGAATGGGTATTATACACCATTTCCATGGATTTCACAACCGGGCATTTCCGCCGCTGCATGAAAAGAGCGGCCCGGGGAAGGCTGTACAAACCATCCCCGGGCAATCATCCGTTTATTCACCTGTCCAGGGGGCGGAGATGTCCACCTCGCCGAAGGTGCGGCTGTACTCGCCATCCACCAGGAACTGCACCGCCGACACACCCTCTACGGAGCGCAGTGAGCGCACCAGACCCAGCAAAACGGTCTCCTGGGCGACGGCATCCTCCGGCAGCAGCACCGCCGACTCGGCAGAGAGGTTGAGATAGCACATTTCGTCGTCCAGCCGGGCGGAAACAACGGCAAAGCCTTCCGGCACCAGCGGCAGCAGGCCGTCGCTCTCCGGGCCGGCCAGAACGGCGTCTATCACCACGCCGGCCCGGCTCTGACCCTCATAGAGGTTCAAAAGCCTGTCCTCCGCCGTCAGCACGCCGTCGCCATCCGGGAAATAGAGCTGCACCGCCAGGGAGCGCACCACGTCGTCCGTGGAGGTGAGCAACACGTCCCCTGCCAGCAGCAGGTTGGTGTCGCGGTAGGCAAGCTCCCGGCCCGCCACGGTGATGCGCACCACGTGTACGCCCTCCAGCTGGGTCAGCGTCAGGGTGACGCAGTAGTCGGCGGTGGTCAGGTCCATGCCGCTGAGCTGGCCGTAGGCTTCGGAGAAATCCACCCACACGGTGCCGCCCACCACGGTGCAGCCCAGCAGCCTGGTGCCG
>JAFSMA010000138.1 GCA_017448145.1 Oscillospiraceae bacterium
GCTCTGCTCCGCCCAATGCCCCGGCAATTGACGAGAAAAGGGCGGAGCAGAGCCCCGCCCCTACGAACGGTTGTCGATACCGTTTACCATTCACCCGCCCTTGGCAGTAATCATCACCTCGCTGCGGGCGATTCGTGAATCGCCCCTACGGTGTAATCACGGCGGCATCGGTTTTTTTCGTAGGGGCGCTTCATGAAGCGCCCGCTTGCGCGGCGGGGTTTTGATGAAGGGTATGGTTGGTTGCGAGCGGTACCGATCTTGTCCGTAGGGGAGGACGACTCTGTCCTCCCCAGCCCGGGGTGGGTGACGCACAGAGGGCGGACAGGGTCGTCCGCCCCTACGGTGGTTGTCGATGCCGCGCACCATTCACCCGCCCTTGGCGGTGGGCGGCGCCTGGGTACGGGCCGCCGGGGCGGCGGCCCCTACGAACGGTTGTCGATACCGCCTCCCATTCGCCTCACAATACACTCCCCTTATTGACCCCCCACAGCAAATCCCCCCGGAGTGAACTCCGGGGGGATTGTTATGCCATCTATGTCACCGCCGCCAGGCGGTTTTTTATGTTACTGCTCGGTCTCGATGACGCCGTAGCCGCCGTTGTTGCGGCGGTAGACCACGTCGATCTCGTCGGTGTCCACGTTGCGGAACACGTAGAAGGAGTGGTCCAGCAGGTTCATCTGCAAAATGGCCTCGTCGGCGGTCATGGGCTTGACGGCGAAGCGCTTGGTGCGCACCACGTCGAACTCGGTGTCCTCCGCCACGTCGAACTCGGCGGGCACCTCGCTGATGAGCGCCTCGGAGCGCAGGTTCTTGGCCAGGCGGGTCTTGTTCTTGCGGATGCGGCGGTCGATGAAGCTGACGGCGGCGTCGATGGCGCCCCGCATATCACCGTCGGGATCCTCCTCCTGGGCGCGGAACAACGTGCCGTTGGCGGCGCGGATGGTCAGCTCCACCACGCAGCGGTTCTTCTTCTCCACGGCAAAGGTCACAAAGGCGTCTGCCTCCTGGGGAAAATACTTGTCCAGCTTACCGATCTTCTTCTCGGCGTAGGCCTTGATGGAGTCGTTGAGCGTGACTTTCTTGCAGGCGAATGTGAACTTCATATTGATGGCTCCTTTCCTCTGGGTGGGTCAGGCAGGGGTCGGAGAGGAGGTTCCCCTCATCCCTGTGACGGTATTCTATCACATTTGCACAGTTTTGTATAGACCATCATTTATATTTTAGAGAAAATTAACAATTACGGTACTGTCATTTTTTGAGAAGCGTTAAACGCCGGTTAAATCAAAGGGCGGCGTGTACTCCTCCCGGGCGGACGTGCGCTCCTGGGTGAAGCCATCCCGGATGCCGCAGTTTTCCATATATGCCACGGCCGCCCGGTACTCCGCCGCCGTCACGTGGCGGGAAAGGGGGCCCGTCAGCCCCGGCTGGGGGGTGTACTGGGCCATGAGGGAGAACAGCACCTCCCCGTGGGGGAAGCGGCGGGACACGTAGTCGATGACGGAGCGGGTGTTGTCCAGCTGCCCCGGCAGCACCAGGTGGCGGATGATGACGCCCCGGCGGAGGAGGCCGTTTTCGATGACCGGCGGGCCGGCCTGGGCCGCCATGGCCTCAATGGCGGCGGTGGCCACGGGGAAGTAGTCCTCCGCGGCGGAGAGCTGTTTCGCCAGGGCACCGTCGGCGTACTTCAGATCCGGCAGCCACACGTCCACCGTGTCCTTCAGGGCCCGTACCGTTTCCACCCGCTCGTAGCCGCCGCAGTTGAACACCACCGGCACCGGCAATTTCGGCGTCAGGGCCGGGAGAATCCAGGGCAGGAAATGGGTGGGGGTCACCAGATTGATATTATGGGCCCCCTGGGCAATCAATTCCTCAAAAATCTCCCGGAGGCGGGCGGTGGAAATCTCCTTTCCGAAGCCGCCGGCGGAGATATCATGGTTCTGGCAGTAGACGCACCGCAGTGTGCAGCCGGAGAAGAACACGGCGCCGCTGCCCCGGGTGCCGGAGATCACCGGCTCCTCCCAGTGGTGGAGGGCGGCCCGGGCCAGCCGCACCCCCTCGCCCATGCCGCAAAAGCCCCGCTGCACCGCCCGGTCCACGCCGCAGCGGCGGGGGCAGAGGTGGCAGATCATACCTTGTGGATGTCGAAGTCGGGGCCCAGGTCGCCGCGCATCCAGTGGCGGCGGCACAGGCCGATGTACTGGTCGTTGGCGCCGATGACCACCTGGGCGCCCTCCTTGAGGACATGGCCCTGGGCGTCAAACCGGGCGTTGAAGGTGGCCTTTTTGCCGCACCAGCAGATGGTTTTTACCTCCTCCAGCTTGTCCGCCAGCACCAATAAATGGTAGCTGCCGGGGAACAGCTCCCCCCGGAAGTCGGCCCGCAGGCCGTAGCAGATCACGGGGATGTTGCAGTCGTCCACCAGATGCACCAGGTAGTAGACCTCCTCCCGGGTGAGGAACTGGGCCTCGTCCACGATGATGCAGGCGTATTTCTGCAAGTCGGCGTCAGGCATGGCCTGCATCTCGTGGAAGTAGACGCAGGGGTGCTCCAGGCCGATGCGGGAGTGGACGATATGGTCGCCGTCCCGGGTGT
Organism: Oscillospiraceae bacterium; assembly: GCA_017448145.1. GTDB lineage: Bacteria > Bacillota > Clostridia > Oscillospirales > Oscillospiraceae > Vescimonas. Next base: position 2,593 of record JAFSMA010000138.1, read on the forward strand.
CCATCTGGGGCTTCACCAGCAGCGTGGCCTGGCCCCGCTCCTCGTAGTTGAACCGGGCCATGAGGGCGTTGGCGGTCTTGCTGGAGCCCATAGCTCCGTACTTAAAGTAAAGCTGTGCCATTGTCAATCTCCTTTATCAAGGGGGAAAAGGCGGAGGGCACCGGGTGGGCGGACCTTTCCTCGGGGCTGCACCACAGCCATGCGCTGTCGCCGTCTCCCTGTATTTCTACGATATATCCCGTGATTTGCCACGCAATGTGGGTGAATAAATGCTTCCAATGTATCTTTTTGACCCATCGGTGGGGAATGACGCCATTTTGCAAAAGCCATTCCGCCGCCTGCTGCTCGTCCAGCTCCCCCGCCGTGTGGGGCACCTCCCAGAGGGAGGCCAGCAGCCCGTGGTCGGGCCGCTGCCGCAGGGCGATTTCCCCCTCTCGCAGCAGCAAAAAGGCGGTGAGGGTCTCGGTTTTCCGGGTGGTTTTCTTGATGCGCACGGGGAAGTCCTGCTCCCGGCCCAGGCTATGGGCGGCGCAAAATGCTGCGGCGGGGCAGCTCTCGCACAGGGGGTGGCCGTGGCTCAAACAGACGGTGGCCCCTAAATCCATCAGGGCCTGGTTCACGTCGCCGGGGCGGTCTGCGGGCAGCACGGCGGAGAGCCAGCCCCGCATCGTCGTGCGGGTGGCACCGTCCAGCACGTTGCCCTCCCAGGCGGTGAGGCGGCTCAAAATCCGCAGCACGTTGCCGTCCACCGCCGGGTAAGGCTTTCCGAAGGCGATGGACAAAATGGCCCCGGCGGTGTAGTCCCCGATGCCGGGCAGGGCGGCGATGGCCTCATAGGTGTCCGGGAAGACGCCGCCGTGGCGCGCCATGATCTCACGGGCTGCCTTTTGCAGGTTCCGGGCCCGGCTGTAATACCCCAGCCCCTGCCACAGCCGCAGCACCTGTTCCGTGTCGGCTGCCGCCAACGCCTCCACCGTGGGGAAGGCCGCCATAAAGCGGAGGAAATAGGGCTCAGCCGCCGCCACCCGGGTCTGTTGCAGCATGATTTCCGACACCCAGGTGCGGTAGGGCGACACCTGCCGCCGCCAGGGCAGATCCCGGCGGTTTTCATCGTACCACCCCAGCAGCGCCGCCGGCAGCTGCTGCAGGGGGGCGGGGGCGGTCACGGCGTAAACCGGGCGGCGTAGCCGCACCGGCGGCACAGGGGCTCCACCGCCTCACGGCGGGAGAAGCCGTCATAGATGGCCCTGGCCCGGGGGGATTGGAGAATCTCCGGCAGGGGAGTGGTGAACAGGTTGCCCAGGGCCATGACGCCCTGGCCGTCCAGGCAGCAGGGCACCACCGTGCCGTCCCACAGCACGGCGATCTGCCGCCGCAGGCCGTGGCAAAAGGTGACGTTTTGGGCCGGGGCGTCCAGGGCGGGCCAGTCGAATTTCGCCGCCCGCTCCAGATAGAGGCCGGGGGCCAGACGGCGGTTGCCCAGGGGGTCGGCGGGCAGGTTTTCCACATCCTGTCCGCATTTTTCCGACAAAAGGCGACAAATGGCCTGGTTTTGGGTCTCCTTGCCCCCCTCGTTCCACAGCCGCAGGGCGCAGAGGCGGCCCGCTCCGGCAAAGGCGGCGGCAAAGTGCCACACGCCGTTTACGTAGTCCGTGGCGTCTTTTCCCCCGTTGCCCTCAAAGGAGTGGAGGGACACGCTGACCTTGCGCAGGGCCGGGGCGGCCAGCAGCGCCGGGCCCCGGCGGGGGAGCAGGGTGCCGTTGGTGGTGAGGCAGACGCGAAAGCCCTGCTCTTCGGCGGTTTTGAGAACGTCCTCCAGGTGGGGGTGGAGCAGGGGCTCGCCCATGACGTGGAGGTAGAGGTAATCGGTGTAGGGCCGCAGGGCGGCGGCAGTGGCGGCGAAGTCCGCCACGGTCATAAACCCGGCGGGCCGAGCGGTGCCGGGGCAGAAGTCGCAATGGAGATTGCACACGTTGGTGATCTCCACATAAGCGCGGTTGAACATGGCGGGGCCTCCTTTCTGCTTTTTCATGCGCCACCGGCGCAATTCATGCCGTCAGGCAATTCACGCGCCGTCAGGCGCAATTCATGCGCCGCATGGCGCAAATCATTTTTCCGTTCCTCCGCCCCCGGCGATAATCGTCACCCGGTCACGGGCGCTTCGTGAATCGCCCCTACAGTGTAACCGCAGGTGCCGATTCTCTCCGTAGGGGCGCTTCATGAAGCGCCCGCTTGCCGGTTGGCGGGACTGATGAAAGGATAGTTGGTTGCGGATGGGGTACAATATTGGCCTGCCTTCCCCCTCGGGGGGAAGGTGGCGCGGCCTGTAAAGGCCGTGACGGATGAGGGGGCGTGCGGGCACAGCGCCGCCGGGGGCGGATGAAGCGTGCCCGCCGCAAGGCAGCGGCCCGATTTTCACGGCCTGAAGGGTCTGGAAATCGGTTTGCCGCAACGAGAGCACGAGTTTTTGCAGCAACTTACGGTAGGCGGGTGGTCATCGCCCCCTCATTCCCCCCAGTGTGCGCACTGGGGTACCTTCCCCCCGAGGGGGAAGGCGGGGCGGATATTTGATATCGCTCGCCATTCAACCGGCCTTGGGGGTAGGTGATGCCGGGTAGGGCGGACAGAGTCGTCCGCCCCTACGAACGATTTGTCGTTCTCGTTTCCGATGCAACCGACCTTGGCGGTGGTCGTTACCGGGTTTTCAAATGATTTGGCTTCGCCATGAATTGCCGCTTTGCGGCATGATTTGGCTTCGCCGTGAATTGCCGCTTCGCGGCATTGGGTATTCCCATTCTACCATACCCGCACGAAAAAAGAAACGCCCAAATCGGGCGTTTCCTTTTTATCAACCTTTTTACCGGCTCTCCCGGTCATAGGCCACTACCACGCGGCGGTTGGGCTCGGTGCCGATGGAGTAGGTGGTGACACCGGCGGTGTCCTGCAACGCGGAGTGGATCACATGGCGCTCGTAGGCGTTCATGGGCTCCAGGGTGACGCTGCGGCGGTAGCGGGTGACCTTGGCGGCCACCTTGAGGGCCAGGCTCTCCAGGCTGGCTTCCCGCTTGGCACGGTAGTTCTCCGCGTCCACCTGGACACGGATGCGCTTCTCGCCCTTATCGTTGAGGGCGTAGTTGGTGAGCTGCTGGATGGCGTCCAGGGTTTCGCCCCGGCGGCCGATGAGCTGGCCCAGCTTGTCGCCGTCCAGAATCACCTTGTAGCGGCCCTTTTCCATCTCGTAGACCTTCACCTGGGCGTCGGACTCCAGGTGGGCCAGCAGGCCCGTCAAAAAGGCGGTGATGCGCTGGGCGTTCTTATCCTCGCACAGCGGCAGGTTCTCCGCCGCCGCCTTCACCGGGGCGCCGTCCCGCTTCTCGGCGGGCTCGGCCTTCTTGGGCTCCTGCTTCTTGGGCTCGGGCTTCTTCTCGGCGGGCTTTTTGGGCTCTTCTTTTTTGGGCTGGGGCTGGGCGGCCTTCTTGGGGGCGGCCTCTTTCTTCACAGGCTTTTCAAAGGTGGGCAGCACCACGTCGTCCATGGTGGCCTCGTCGGGGCCGTAGGTGACCCGCACCTTGGCGGGGCTGGCCCCCAGGCCCAGGAAGCCGCTCTTGGCCTGGGCCAGAATCTCCACGGACACGTCGTCACGGCTCATGCCCAGCTGGGCCAGGGCGTTGGCGATGGCCTCCTCCGTCGTCTTGCCTGTTACGTCGATATAACTCATAGACAAAACTCCTTATTCACTGTAATGGTCTTCGCTGAAGGACCGGCCCCGGGCGTAGGGCCGCTGGCCCACACGACCGTTTTCATTGGTGCCGGGGGCCTTGCGCTCGGCCTGCTGGACCTTCTTCTCGGCCTGCTTCTGCTTGATCTTCTTGTCGCCTTTGGCCTGCTGCTCCGCCATCTGACGGTTGTAGTTGGCCATGGCGGCCTGGCGCTTGGCGTAACGGGCCTCCCGCTTCTCCCGCTCCTTGTCGGTCTCCTCCCGGTCCAGAATCTTGTTGAAGTACTTGTTCAGCAGCACCTCCTGGACGAGGGAGAACACGGCGTTGGCAATCCAGTAGATCATCAAGGCGGCGGGCAGCATGTAGCCGAACCACAGGGTCATCAGGGGCATCATGTAAATCATGGCCTTGCTGGTGCCGTTCTGGGCGGCGTCGCCCTGCTGCTTCATGGTGACCAGGCTCATGGCGAACTGGGTGCCGGCGGCCAGAATAGGCAGGAGAATCAGGCCCCAGCCGGACCAGCCGGCGTCCTTGAAGTTGTGGATCACGTTGGACACGGTGTTGGCCAGGTCCATACCCAGGAAATTGTAGTCCAGGTCGATGAGGCGGTCAAACTTCCCCTGGAAGCTGGCCCAGTTCTCATGGACGAACTTGGCCAGGTAAATCTGCTCGTAGGCCACGGACTGGCCGGTGGTGGCGGTCTCATAGCCCAACGTCTCGGCCAGGGCCCGGACGCCCTCGATGGCCTCGCTGCTCATGGACATGAAGTACCGCAGGGGCACGCGGATGATGTAATACAGCGCAATCAGAATGGGGAAGGGCAGGAAGGACCAGAGGCAGCCGCCCATGGGGTTGATGCCCTCCCGGGCGTACAGGTCGGCCATCTCCTGGTTTTGCTTCTCCTTATTGTTGGCGTAGCGCACCTGAATGTCCTTGATCTTGCCCTGCATGCGGTTCATCCGCAGCATGCTCTTCTTGCTCTTGAGCTGGAAGGGCAGCAGCACGATCTTCACCACCAGGGTGAACAGGATCAGCGCCAGACCGTAGGAGCCGGTGACGCTGTAGAAAAGGCGCGTCAGCCATGCGAAGGGAACACAGATATAGTATCCGAGTTGTGCGAACATATTGGGGTTCCTCCGTAAATTTACTGACTTTTTAAGGGGAATTATGCAGTTTTTTAAGGAACGGGGTCGTAGCCACCCTTATGAAACGGATGGCAGCGTAAAAGTCGCCTTGCCGCCAGATAGCTGCCCTTGCCTGCGCCGTACTTCTCAATGGCCTCACGGGCGTATTGGGAGCAGGTGGGGATGTAGCGGCAGCGGGGCGGGGTGAAGGGGGACACGGCGGCCTGATAGAACCGGATGAGCATCAGAAGGGCCCGCTTCATGGCGTGTCCTCCACCATGCCCAGCTCCCGCAGGCAGGCCAGATACTGGCTCTCCAGACGGGCCCAGGGCATATCGGCGCTGCGGCCCCGGCCTACCAGAATCACATCGTAGCTGCCGTGAATCTCCCCGGCGTGGAGCCGGAACAGCTCCCGAAACCGGCGGCGCACCCGGTTGCGCACCACCGCCTTGCCCACTTTGGTGCTGACGGTGACGCCCAGGCGGCTGCGGGGACGATTGGTCTTGGCGCAGTACACCACCACGCCGCTGCGCACAGCGCATTTGCCCTTGCGGTACATACGGCGGAAGATGTGGTTTTCCTTCACCGTGCAAGACGCTTTCATGGACTCCTCCTCATTTCATCGCGCATAGACCAATAGGGACGGCAGAGCCTAACGCTCGTGACGTCCCTGGGGTATCTACGCTATACGCGACGCATTTTCCGCGGCCTCTTAGTGGCTCAGGCGGATGCGACCCTTGGCGCGGCGGCGGGCCAGGACCTTACGGCCGTTGGCGGTAGCCATTCTCTTACGGAAGCCGTGCACCTTGGAGCGCTGGCGCTTCTTGGGCTGATAGGTACGGAACATTGCGTGACACCTCCATCTTTTAATAGAATCTCCGGCGGCGATACGCCGCTCTTACTCGACAGCAGAGCCGTGGCCCTGCCGCAGTGGACAAATTGCATCGCCGAAAACGGCGCAAACGGTATTATACAGGCAAGATGCGGCTTTTGTCAATGAGTTTTTATGTAAATTTGGAACCTTGTGGGGGAAAAGGGGAACAGTATACAACATATGGTAGCATAAAAACCGTAGGGACGATGCACGAATCGCCCGCGACCCGGTAACGATAATTAACAAGCCCGGGTGGATGGCAGACGGCAACGGTAACCACCGTAGGGGCCGACGCCCCGGCGGCCTGCAACACGGTAACGTCCACCGCCGAGGGCGGGTGGATGGTGTGCGGTGGCAATGAACCGCCCCCGCCTTCCCCTTGGGGGGAAGATGGCGCGGCCTGTAAAGGCCGTGACGGATGAGGGGGCGATGACCGCCAACGCACCGAAAGTCGCAGCAAAATCGCCCCCTCATTCCCCCCAGTGTGCGCACTGGGGTACCTTCCCCCCGAGGGGAAGGCAGACCTAGCGTGCCTTTCCGCAACCAACGACACCTTTCCCGTCATTGCCAACCGGCAAACGGGCGCTTCATGAAGCGCCCCTACATAGAAAACCCATGCCTGTTGTGTCCGTAGGGGCGATTCACGAATCGCCCGTGGGGGTAACGATAACCGCCAAGGCCGGATGGATGGCAAACGGCAACGGTAACCACCGTAGGGGCCGACGACCCGGCGGCCCGCAACACGGCCATGATACCCGCCAAGGGCGGATGAATGGTGTGCGGCATCGACAAACCATGCGTAGGGGCGGGGCTCTGCTCCGCCCCCTGTGCGTTACTTACCCCTGGCTGGGGAGGACAGGGTCGTCCTCCCCTACGGAGAAAATCCATACCCGTCCGCAACCAACGGTGCCTTTCCGCAAACCCGCCGCCGGGAAAGCGGCGCGCCGGGTCGTCGCGCCCTACGGAGAAAAACGTGCCCGTTCACAACCAACGACGCCTTTTATCAAACCCTCCGCCGGCAATCGGGCCGCCGGGGGCGTCGGCCCCTACGGATAGTATCGCGCCCCGCAACAACCATCCTGCCTTGTATCAATCCCGCTGCTGGCAAACGGGCGCTTCATGAAGCGCCCCTACAGAGGAAACCGACGCCTGTTGCACCGTAGGGGCGATTCACGAATCGCCCGCGACCCGGTAACGTCCACCGCCGAGGGCGGGTGGATGATAACAGCCTCCATATTTCACCGTCCGCCGTTTTCAATGCCGTCCCCGCAGCGGACACCTTTTCTCTTTTCTCTTCTCTCAAAAATCCCCCGATACATTATTATAATAATTGTACCCATTTACCCTTTACGGCGTCAGGATTTTTTGTTATAATACCGATAATGTATTATGCGATAGACTGTGCCCCGTTGGGGCGTGAGGAGGGAAGGACATGAATTCACTGGCCGATCTGTGGCAGCGCATATTGGACGCGCTGGCGGTGAAGCTGTCCCCCACCACCATCAACACCTGGTTTGACGAGGTGAGCATCGTGGCGGTGGAGGATCAGGCCCTGGTGCTGCACTGCCCCAACGATTTCAAGCGCAGCACCATTAAGCGGCGGTTTTTGCAGCCCATCTACCTGGCCACCATGGACGTTTTCTCCCAGGGCCTGGAGGTGAAAGTGCTGGACGACGACCAGCTGGCCGCCTATCACGGCGTGCGGCCCGACCACCCCGGCACCAGCCCCGATTTTGACAAGGCGTTCACCTTTGAGACCTTCGTGGCCGGGCCCCAGAACCGCCTGGCCTACTCCGCCGCCTCCAGCGTGGCCGATCTGCCCGCCCGGCGGTATAACCCCCTGTTCATCTACGGCGACAGCGGCCTGGGCAAGACCCATCTGCTCTACGCCATCCGCTACCAGTCCAAGCGCCTGCGGCCCAAATCCAACGTGGTGTACGTCAAGGGTGAGGAGTTCATCAACGAGTTCATTGAGCTGGTGCGCTCCGGCCGGGGCGACGAGTTCCGGGCCAAGTACCGGGACGCGGATATGCTGCTGGTGGACGATATTCAGTTCGTGGCCGGCAAGGAGCAGGTGCAAAACGAGTTTTTCCATACGTTCAACACCCTGTATGAGGCGGGCAAGCAGATCGTTATGACCTCCGACCGGCCCCCCCGGGAGATGTCGCTGCTGGACGACCGGCTGCGCACCCGGTTTGAATGGGGCCTGATGGCGGACGTGGCGCCCCCGGACTACGAGACCCGGCTGGCCATCATCCGCAACAAGTCCAAGATTTTGGGCATGAGCCTCACCGACGAGATCATGGACTACATCGCCGAGAACGTCACCGCCAACGTGCGGCAGATCGAGGGCATCCTCAACAAGATTCTGGCCTACTGGGATCTGCTGGGGGATCAGCTGGACACCGAATCTCTGGAAAAGGCCATTATGGACACCGTCCGCAAGGCCAACGACTACATCACCCCCACCTACGTCATCCAGAGCGTGGCCCGGTTCTTCAACCTGGACGAGGACACCCTCCGGGGTCAGGAGCGCCGCAAGGACGTGACCAACGCCCGGCAGGTGGCCATGTACCTGATGCGGCGGATGATCCCCTCCATGGCCCTGAAGGAGATCGGCAAGGAGTTCGACGGCCGGGATCACACCACCGTTCTCCACAGCCTGGACAAGGTGGAAAAGCTGATGCGCACCGACCCCGCCTTTGCCGAAACGGTGAAGGAAATCACCACCAATATCAACGCCCATAAGTGAGTTGCTCAAAAATGCCGCGACGCGGCAATTCACGGCGAAGCCAAATCATGCCGCAAAGCGGCAAATCATGGCGGCAGCCAATTCATTAAAAAATAGCCAACCCCCACCACCAAGGCCGGATGAATGCCAAAATGAATTGCCTTGCGGCATGATTTGCACTGCGGCCCATGGGACTAATGTAATTCCAATCTATCCGCGAAGCGGATGCCGCAATGACGCATTCTTCCGTTTTCATTTTCCACACCATCTGTGGATTCCACGTGGAAAGGCTGTGGAAAGAGGGGGGAGGGGGCTTCCCGTGTGGAAAGGCCCCGTTTCTTCCCCATCTGGCTGTGGAGAAAAAAACGTGGTGCCATCAGGGTTTGCCCCCTGTTTCCACAATAAAATCCCCTACTGCTGCTACTTCTTAAAAACTTTAGTTTATGTTTTGCGGGAGAAAAATATTCCCGCTGGGTTCATCTTTTTTTAGAGACAGAAAGGAACGTGCCGTCATGCTGAAATTCATGTGCGAAAAGGCGCTGCTGCAAGCCGCCGTAATGACCGCCGCCCGGGCCGTGGCCACCAAGAGCACCATCCCCGCCCTGGAGGGCGTGCTGCTGGAGGGCGACACCAAGCTGACATTGTCCGGCTACAATATGCAGACCGGCATCCGCACCACCGTGGCCGCCGACGTGCGCTCGGCGGGTCGTCTGGTGATCTCCGCCCGGCTGCTCACCGACATCATCCGCCGTCTGCCTGACGACGTGGTGGTGTTCACCGAGAGCGAGCGCTACACCGTCAACGTGCAGTGCGGCGACGCCAGCTACGACATTCTGGGCATGAGCGCCGACGATTTCCCGGAGCTGCCGGAGGTGGACGACGAGTACAGCGTGTCCATCCAGCAGGGAGTGCTGAAAGCCATGATCGGCCAGACCTCCTTTGCCGTCAGCACCAACGAGAGCCGCCCGGTGCACACGGGAAGCCTGTTTGAGATCGCGGACATGGGCCTGACGGTGGTGTCGGTGGACGGGTTCCGGCTGGCGCTGCGCCGGGAGCCTTTGGAGAAGATCGAGGGAGGCGCCTTCCGCTTCGTGGCCCCGGGGGCGGCCCTTCGGGAGGTGGAGAACATCTGCGCCGATACCGACGACCTGATCACCATCATCCTGGGTAAGCGGCATCTTCTCTTTGAGACCGGGGACACCCAGCTCATCTGCCGCAAGCTGGAGGGCGAGTTTTTGGACTACAAGAACGCCATCCCCCGGAACAACCCCATTGTGGTGGAGGTGGACACCAAGACCATGCTCACCAGCCTGGACCGGGTCAGCGTGGTGATCAGCGAGAAGCTGAAGAGCCCGGTAAAGTGCCTTTTCGACACGGATAAGGTATTTTTCAGCGCCAAAACCGGCAACGGCGAGGCCAAGGACGTGTGCCCCATCCGGGGCGACGGCCAGGGGCTGGAGATCGGCTTCAACAACCGGTACATGATGGAGGCCCTGCGGTACGCCCCGGCGGACACCGTGCACATGGAGCTGAATTCCGGCATCTCCCCGGCCATCATCGTGCCCACCGACGGCAGCGACCATTTCCTGTACATGGTGCTGCCGGTGCGGCTGAAGGCGTAAAGGAAGGATTGGGCGATAAAGATACCCACCGTAGGGGCGATTCACGAATCGCCCGAACCCAGGAAACAACCACCGCCAGGGTGGGGTGAATGGAAAACGGTATTGACAACGGCGCGTAGGGGCGGGGCTTACCCCAAGGGCACTGGCTCCACCATCCGCTCATTCTTCGCAGGGTGTCGCTGGCGCTGTCCGCCCTCTGTGCGTCACCCACCCTGGGCTGGGGAGGACAGAGTCGTCCTCCCCTACGGAGAACACCGATACCACCCTTAACCAACGATACCTTTTATATCATTGTTGCCGTGCAAGGCGGGACACATAGGTCCCGCCCTACGGAGAATATCGTACCCCATGCCCAACCAACGGTGCCTTTTATCATCATCGCCAACCGGCAAGCGGGCGCTTCATGAAGCGCCCCTACGGAGAACACCGATACCTGCGGTTACATTGTAGGGACGATTCACGAATCGCCCGAATCCAGGTGGCAAATACCGCCATGGCCGGATGAATGTCACACGGCGGCAATTTCCACCGTAGGGGCCGACGCCTCGGCGGCCCGTGCCCAGGTGACGATTTCCGCCAAGGGCCGGGTGAATGGGCAAGGGCAACGGCAACGGTGTGTAGGGGCGGGGCTCTGCTCCGCCCGATGCCCCGGCGGTGAACGAAAAAAGGGCGGAGCAGAGCCC
>JAFSMA010000019.1 GCA_017448145.1 Oscillospiraceae bacterium
CATATTCACCACCTGAGCCAGCACCGTGGCCACGGCCACCCCCGCCACGCCCCAGCGGCACACGATGACGAACACTGCGTCCAGCACGATGTTGGTGACGCAGCCCACCACCATGTACAAAAACGGGCTGACGGAGTCGCCTACGGCTCGGAGCATGTTGCTCTCCATGTTCAGCACCAGGATGAAGGGCACGCCCAGGAAGTAGATGCGCAGGTAGAGCACCGAGGCGGCAATGGTGTCCTCCGGCGTCTGGAGCAGCCGCAGCATGGCCGGGGCGGCCATGAGGCCCACCGCCATCAGCGCCACTCCCAGCAGGGCAAAGGCCACCATGGCGTTGCCGGCGGCGGCGCGGACCGCCTCCCGGCGGCCGGCGCCGTAGACCTGGGCGATGACCACGGAGGCCCCCGCCGTCATGGCCACGAAGAAGCCGATGAGCACGTTGATGATCTGGGCGGCGCTGCCGCCTACGGCGGCCAGGGCCACGGTGCCTACGAAGCGGCCCACGATAAGGCCGTCCACGGCGTTATAGAGCTGCTGGATGCAGGTGCCGGCGGCGATGGGCAGGAAGAAGACCAGCAGCCGCTTCCACACCACGCCCACCGTCAGGTCATGTTGCTGATGCATAGAAAATCGCCTCGATTTTGAAAAAACGTCGGTAAAGGGCAGCGCCCTGCCGGAAAAAACTCCGACAGGGCGATATGATATCACAGAAAGGCGGGGATTTCCACCGTTATTTTGCTGATTTATGGCAAAATGCGGAAAAAAGGTGGCTTTATTCCCCTTTGGCAGCTTCCTTGGCCAGCTCCTCCTCCTCCAGCACCCGGTAGGCCACCTTGCCCACCAGGGTCTTAGGCATCTCGGCGCGGAACTCGATGTCGTAGGGCATGGCGTACTTGGCGATATGCTTGCGGCAGTAGTCCATCAGCTCCTGCTTCGTGGCCTCGTCGGGGGCCACGCCGGGGGCGGGCATGACGAAGGCCTTCACCTTCTGCATCCGGTAGGGGTCGGGCACGCCGATGACGCAGCTCATCTGCACCTTTTCATGGGCGTCCAGAATGTTCTCCAGCTGGCCGGGATAGACGTTGTAGCCCGAGGAGATGATCATCCGCTTGGCCCGGCCCTTGAAGTAGATGAAGCCCTGGTCGTCCATGGTGCCCAGGTCGCCGGTGTAGACCCAGGTGAGGCCGTCGGCGTGGGTGCGGAGGGTCTGGGCGGTCTCGTCGGGATGGTTCATGTATTCCTTCATCACCGTGGGGCCCGCCAGGAGAATCTCACCCTCCTGGCCGTAGGGCAGCTCGTTGTCCGTGCCCGGCTCCACGATTTTGATATAGGTATCGGGGAAGGGCACGCCGATGGAGCCCTCCTTGGCCATGTGGATGGGGGTGAGGCAGCAGGCGGTGACGGTCTCGGTGGTGCCGTAGCCCTCCCGGACCTGGATGGACGCCTTATGGTCATAGAGGAATTTGTCAAATTTCTTTTTCAGCTCGATGCTGAGGCTGTCGCCGCCGGAGAACACGCCCTTGAGGCAGCTCAAATCGGCGCCGTCCATGCTCTTGAGCCGCAGCAGGGCCTCGTACAGCGTGGGCACGCCGGCGATGAAGTTGCAGCGGTATTTCACAATCAGCTTGGCGTAGCTCTGGGCGGTAAACCGGGGCACCAGGATGCAGCGGCCGCCCTGGGCCAGCATGGAGTGGATGCACACGCCCAGGCCGAAGCCGTGGAACAGGGGCATGGCGGAGAGCATCTTGTCGCCGGGGCGGAACATGGGGTTGGTGGCCACAATCTGGGCGGAGAGGGCGTTGAAGTTGCGGTTGGTGAGGACGATGCCCTTGGTGGTGCCGGTGGTGCCGCCGGAATAGAGGATGACGGCGGGGTCCTCACTCTTGCGCCGCACCCGGTAGTGGTAGAAGCAGTGGTCCGACAGCTTCATGAACTCCTTCCAGCGGATGACGGGGGCGTCCTTGGGAATCTTCTTGATTTTGCGGCCCTCGGTGAGCATATACCCGGCCCGCACCGGCTTGCTGAGGGCGTCCTTCACCGAGGCGATGATGATGTTTACCACGTGGGTGTTCTCCCGGATGGACTCAAACTTGTGGTAGAACTGGTCCAGGGTGATGGCGGTGACGGACTGGGACTCGTTGAGGTAGAACTCAATCTCCTTTTCCGCCGACAGGGGGTGAATCATGTTGGCGATGCCGCCCACCAGGTTGACGGCATAGAACATATAGATGGCCTGGGGGCAGTTGGGCATGGCGATGGTGACCCGGTCGCCCTCCCGGACGCCGATGGTCTTCAGGGCCTTGGCGCAGCGGTGTATCTCCTGCACCAGGTCCCGGTAGGTGGTGGACTTGCCCATGAAGTCGAAGGCCACGTTGGTGGGGTAGCGGCGGGCCACGTCCTCCACCATGTCGCACATGGAGCCGTCAAAGTAGTCCAGATGCAAAGGTACGTCCCCTACGTAGGGGGCCCAGGGGGTCTTGGCAGTAATCATGCTGTTTCCTGCTTTCTCGCGGCGGGGCCACAGGGCCGCGCCGGTAATATTCGTCGCATTTCGACCTGTCTATCATAGTCGAAAGACGGGCGTTCGTCAATCGAAAATTATCTGTTCATTACCTTCCGGGCGATGTCGATGCCCAGGCGGTAGGGGGCGGGGCGCAGGTCCCGGTCGGCCTGGCGCAGCAGCTCCCGGATGGGCAGGTGCTGGGGGCAGTGGCTCTCGCACTTGCCGCAGCCCACGCAGGCGGTGGCAAAGCTGTTGCCCCGGCGGATGCCCACGTTGCGGGCGAACTCAAACCGGGCCGCCGTCTTTTTCTCCAGATACATCAGATTATAATAGTGGAAAATGGCGGGGATATCCACCCCCTGGGGGCAGGGCATACAGTAGCGGCAGCCGGTGCAGCCCACCTTTTCCCCGGTCCTCAAAATGGCCCGGATGCGGCCCACCAGGGCGTGGTCAGCCTCCGTCAGGCAGCCGGGACGGGCGCTGTCCGCGATGCGGCAGTTCTCCTCCACCATGTCCTCGCTGTTCATGCCGGAGAGGACGCAGGTGACGCCGCTCTGATCCCACAGCCACCGCAGGCCCAGCTCGGCGGCGGAATAGCCGGTGCCGCTGTTCGAGAGCTCCTCGCGGGCCTCCTGGCTCAATCGCACCAGCTTGCCGCCCCGGAGGGGCTCCATGATGATCACCGGGATGCCCTTGGCCTGGGCGGCCTCCAGCCCGGCACGGCCTGCCTGGGAGTGCTCGTCCAGATAATTATACTGAATCTGGCAGAAATCCCAGTCATAGGCGTTCAAAATCTGCAAGAAGGCGTCGGTGCCGCCGTGGTAGGAAAAGCCGATTTGCCGGACGCTGCCCTCGGCCTTGCGGGCGGCGATCCAGTCCTCGATGCCCAGGGCTTTCAGGTTTTCCCACTGGGCATAATCGGTGAACATGTGCATAAGATAGTAGTCGATATGGTCGGTGCGGAGGCGTTGCAGCTCCTCGCGGAAGGTCTTGTCGATGGCCTTCTGGCTGCGCATCACGTACTGGGGCAGCTTGGTGGCGATGTTTACCTTGTCCCGGACGCCGTTTTCCTGCAAAATGCGGCCCAGACACTCCTCGCTGCCGGGGTAGATGTAGGCGGTGTCGAAATAGTTGACGCCCCGGTCAATGGCCAGCAGCACCTGGCGCTGGGCCTTTTCATAGTCGATGGCGGCGCCCTTTTGGGCAAAGCGCATACAGCCGAAGCCCAGCTGGGAGATGGGGTTGCCGTAGCGGTCGGTACGGTATTGCATGGGATGACCCTCCTTATCAACAGGCAGTTTTCTATACCATACTCCTTTCCGCGCCCCGGTGCAAGCCCTTTTCGGTTTCCAGAAATTGACTTCATATTTTCACGCAAAATTGTTTACATTCTGTTCACTGGGAAATTAGCGCTCTCCCCTTGACAGTGCTAATTTTCGTGGTATACTACGTGTTGAACAAAAGGAACGGGCGCTGACGAGCAGCGACCGCACCCCCTGCTCAGGTAACAACAGGCGTTAGACTTTTAAGGAGGAATGAAGTATGTTGCCGAGTATTTTTGGTGAGAATTTGTTTGACGATTGGTTTGGCTTCCCCGGTTTCCCCGAGCTGCGGGACATGGATCGCAAGCTGTACGGCAAGCGGGCCGACCACATGATGAAGACCGACGTGCGGGAGCACGGCGACCGCTTTGAGCTGGACATGGATCTGCCCGGCTTCACCAAGGACGAAATCACCCTGGATCTGGAGAACGGCTACCTGACCGTGAAGGCCGCCAAGGGCCTGGACAACACCAAGACCGACGACGCCGGCAAGGTCATCCGTCAGGAGCGGTACGCCGGGGCCATGCAGCGCAGCTTCTACGTGGGCGAGCAGCTCACCGCCGAGGACGTGTCCGCCCGGTTTGAAAACGGCGTGCTGCGGCTGACGCTGCCCAAGAAGGATCCCAAGGCTCTGCCCAAGAAGACCACCATCGCCATCGGCGACTGATGGTGCCGCGCCAAATTATCGCGTTAAAAAGATGCCCTGCGGGGCATCTTTTTTTATGGAAAAAAACGTGGTATGATGAGGAAAAGGAAAGGAGCGTGGCGCAAATGGTAGAGGTTGTGGCGGCGCTGATCTGGGAGAACAATCGGTTTCTCATCTGCCAGCGGCCGGGACACAAGGCCCGGGGGCACCTGTGGGAGTTCGTAGGCGGCAAGGTGGAGCCGGGAGAGACGAAGGAGCAGGCCCTCATCCGGGAGTGCCGGGAGGAACTGGACATCCAGTTGGCGGTGGGGGAGGTATTCATGGACGTGGTGCACCAATACCCGGACATCACCGTGCATCTGACGCTGTTCCACGCCGCCATCGCCGGCGGCACGCCCCGGCTGCTGGAGCATGAGGCCATGGCGTGGATCACACCGGGGGAGATAGACGAATACGATTTCTGCCCGGCGGACGAGACCATATTGGCGCGGATTAGGGCGGAATACGGCAGCAGATGACGGGCGGCGGGCTGCCTGATCGCCCCCTCATCCGTCACGCCCCGGGGCCGTGAAGCGGCGCGCCGGGGTCTGTATAGACTGGTAACATAGGTAACAGAATGTCCAACGACATAGGTAACAGTTATCAAGTATAATTAAGGGCAAAAAGAGACGAAGGAGATGTCTTGAAATGCCCTGGAAAGAGATAACCGCTATGTGTCA
>JAFSMA010000139.1 GCA_017448145.1 Oscillospiraceae bacterium
AGCGGTTATCTCTTTCCAGGGCATTTCAAGACATCTCCTTCGTCTCTTTTTGCCCTTAATTATACTTGATAACTGTTACCTATGTCGTTGGACATTCTGTTACCTATGTTACCAGTCTATACAGACTCGGCGCGCCGTTACCCGGTGGCGGTAATGATAAATGGTATCGTTGGTTTCGGGTGGTTGTTGATACCGCATTACCATTCACCCGGTGTTTGATGGTCGTCGTTACTTTGGCATCGGGCCGCCGGGGGCGTCGGCCCCTACGGTGGGGGGGACGATACCGCTTTCCATCCACCCGGCCTGGGTGGTTATCGTTACCTGGCCCCGGGCGATTCGTGAATCGCCCCTACAATGTAACCGCAGGTTTCGGTTATTTCCGTAGGGGCGCTTCATGAAGCGCCCGCATGCCCGGCGGGGTTTTGATGAAAGGTATCGTTGGATGCGGACAGGACACGATTTTGCCCGTAGGGCGCGACGACTCGGCGCGCCGTTACCCGGTGGCGGTAATGATAAATGGTATCGTTGGTTGCGGGTGGTTGATGATACCGTTTTCCATCCACCCGGCCTGGGTGGTTATCGTTACCTGGCCCCGGGCGATTCGTGAATCGCCCCTACGGAGGGCTATCGATACCGCCCACCATTCACCCGGCCTTTTGCGTCCCACCACGCATACCAAAAAACGGGCGGCGCGGGGCCGCCCGTTTTCCTGTTGGGATGTTACCGCAGGCGTACGGCGGTGCCGTAGGCCAGCACTTCGGCGGCGCTTTCCATGATGGCGCTGCTGCTGTAGCGCACCCCCACCACCGCGTCGGCGCCCAGGGCCTCCGCCTGCTCCGCCATGCGGCGGGTGGCGATGGCACGGGCCTCGGTGAGCATCTCCGTATAGCCCACGATCTCACCGCCGACGATGGTTTTCAGCCCGGCCATGAAGTCCCGGCCGATGTGCTTGCTCTGCACCACGGAGCCCTGTACCAGACCCAGCGCCTCCCACTCCGCGCCGGGAATGGCTTCGACGCTGTACAGCCGCACAGGCCCGTCATAGTCGATGCGAACGGGGTTGACGCGATTGCTTTCGTCCATGCGAGGAACCTCCTTTTCCACGGTCAATGATGTGTTTATTCCTCCTCCTTGGCCGTCACCAGGATGTGCAGCTCGTCCAGCTGCTTCTGGGTGACTTCGGAGGGAGCGCCCATCATCACGTCCTGGGCGTTTTTGTTCATGGGGCGTGCGGGCACAGCGCCGCCTGTGGCGGATGAAGCGTGCCCGCCGCGAGGCAGCGCCCCGGTTTTCATGCCCCGTAAGGGGCTGGAAACCGGCGAGGCGCAACGAGGGCAACCCCATACAAGAAAAGGCGGCTACGCCGACTTTTCTTGTGCTGTCAGTCTTCCTCCTTGGCCGTCACCAAGATGTGCAGCTCGTCCAGCTGCTTCTGGGTGACTTCGGAGGGAGCGCCCATCATCACGTCCTGGGCGTTTTTGTTCATGGGGAACGGGATGATCTCGCGGATGGAGCTCTCGCCGGCCAGCAGCATCACCATGCGATCCACGCCGGGGGCGATACCGGCGTGGGGAGGCGCGCCGTAGCAGAAGGCGTTGTACATGGCGGGGAACTTCTTTTTCACGTCCTCCTCGCCCAGCCGCACCAGCTCGAAGGCCTTGATCATGATCTCCGGGTCGTGGTTACGGACGGCGCCGGAGCTGAGCTCCACGCCGTTGCACACCAGGTCGTACTGGTTGGCGTAGATGTCCAGGGGGTCCATCTCACCCCGCTCGGCCTTCAGCAGCACTTCCATGCCGCCGTTGGGCATGGAGAAGGGGTTGTGGCAGAACTCCAGCTCGCCGGACTCGTCGCCGATTTCGTACATGGGGAAGTCCACGATCCAGCAGAACTCGTAACGCTCTTTGTCCATGTGGCCCTCGCAGGCGGCGCCGAAGGTCTTGATCTGCACGCCCACGCTCTTGGTGGCGTACTCGCCGGCGGACACCACCACCAGCGTGCCGGGGCGGAGATCCAGCACCTTGCGAAGCTCGTCCTCCACAGGGGCGGCGAACTTGGCGATGCCGCCGGCCAGAGCGCCGTTCTCGTCCACCTTGAACCAGTAGCCCTTACTGCCGGACTGGACCTCGCAGTCGGTGAGCAGCTTTTCCACCTGCTTGCGGGTGAGGGCGCAGTCGGTGATGTCCACCATCTTCACGGTCTGGCCCCGGAAGGCGTCAAACTCGCTGTCGGCAAAGAGAGAAGTCACGTCCTTGCAGGTCAGGTCGATGCGCAAATCCGGCTTGTCGGAACCGTAGGTGGCCAGGGCGGTATTGTAGGGGATGCGGCGGAAGGGGGGCTGGGAGGCGATGTTATACTTGCCGTACTTGGCAAAGATGGGGGGCAGCACGTCCTCCAGCACGGCAAACACGTCGTCCTGGGTGGCGAAGGCCATCTCCATATCCAGCTGATAGAACTCGCCGGGGCTGCGGTCGCCCCGGGCATCCTCATCCCGGAAGCAGGGGGCGATCTGGAAATAGCGGTCGAAGCCGGAGGTCATCAGCAGCTGCTTGAACTGCTGGGGGGCCTGGGGCAGGGCGTAGAACTTGCCGGGGTGCTTCCGGGCGGGCACCAGGTAGTCCCGGGCGCCCTCGGGGGAGGAGGCGGTGAGGATGGGGGTGGTGATCTCCAGGAAGTCGTGGGCCATCATGGCCTGGCGCAGGGCGGCAATCACCTGGCAGCGCAGCACGATGTTGCTCTTCACGGCGGGGTTCCGCAGATCCAGATAGCGGTATTTCAGCCGCTGGGTCTCGTCGGCCTCACGGCTGCGGTTGATCTCAAAGGGCAGGCTGTTGTAGCGGCAGCGGCCCAGCACCTCAATCTTCTGGGGCACCACCTCAATGTCGCCGGTGGCCTGCTTGGGGTTCTTGCTGGCCCGCTCTCGCACCACGCCCTCCACGGAGATGGTGGACTCCTTGTTCAGGTCGCGGATGATGGCCATCATGGCCTCGTCCTCCACGACCACCTGGGTGGTGCCGTAGAAGTCGCGCAGCACCACAAAGGCGAAGTTGCTGCCCACGGTGCGGACGTTCTCCATCCAGCCCACCAGCTTCACCTGGCGGCCCGCGTCGGAAAGCCGCAGCTCGTTGCAGGTATGTGTACGCATTTGCATCATGTTCTCTCGCTCCTCACGATTTAGAATGATTATGTATTGTATTATTTATAATAATTATTACAAACAGTAATTAGTTTTCCCGGATAACGGTGCCCATTTCCCGCTGCCGCAGGCCCTCACGAATGCGATCAAGGGTGTCGGCAAAGGGCAGGCTGGTCTGCTCTCCGGAGGCCATGTCCTTGCAGGTGACGGTGCCGGCGGCGATTTCGTCCTCCCCCAGGAACACCACGTAGGGGATGGCCAGCTTGTCGGCGTAGGCCATTTTGGCCTTGAACTTTTTGGCCTCGGTGTAGAGCTGGGTGCGGACGCCGTTGTCCCGCAACGCGGTGGCCAGGGCCACGGCGGGGGAGAGGTCGTCGGTCATGGGCAGCACCAGCACGTCCGCCGGGGCGGTGGGCAGGTCTGCGTTCAGCATGTTCTGCTCGCCCAGCACGTAGAAAAGGCGGGTCAGGCCGATGGAGATGCCCACGCCGGGGAGCTGCTTGTCGGTGTAATACTCCGCCAGGTTGTCATACCGGCCGCCGGAGCAGACGGAGCCGATCTCCGGGTAATCCAGCAGCGTGGTCTCGTACACGGTGCCGGTGTAGTAGTCCAGGCCCCGGGCGATGGTGAGATCCACGGCGAAGTTTGCCTCCGGCACGCCGAAGGCCCCCAGGTGGCGCACCACGGTTTCCAGCTCGGCAAGGCCCTGGTCAAAGGTGTCATTGCGCCCGGCGTAGCCCCGGAGGGCGGCGAGGACGGCGGCGTTGTCGCCGGTGATGGCGATGAAGCGGAGAATTTCCGCCGCCTGGTCGTCCGTCAGGCCGCAGTCGTCCCGGAGGCAGGCGGCCACCTTTTCCGGGCCGATTTTGTCCAGCTTGTCCACGGTGCGCATGATGTCGCCGGACTTGTCGGTGAGGCCCAGCATGGCGTAGAAGCCGTTGAGGATTTTCCGGTTGTTCACCCGAATCTGGAAGCGGCGCAGCCCCAGGGCGGTAAAGGTGCGGTAGATGATGGCGGGGATCTCCGCCTCGTTGACGATGTCCAGCTTGCCGTCGCCGATCACGTCGATGTCGGCCTGGTAGAACTCCCGGAACCGGCCCCGCTGGGCCCGCTCGCCCCGGTAGACCTTGCCGATCTGGTAGCGGCGGAAGGGGAAGGCCAGGTCGTTGTAGTGGAGGGCCACGTACTTGGCCAGGGGCACCGTCAGGTCAAAGCGCAGGCTCAGGTCGGCGTCGCCCTTGGTGAAGCGGTAAATCTGCTTCTCGGTGTCGCCGCCGCCCTTGGCCAGCAGCACCTCGCTGGCCTCGATGAGGGGGGTATCCAGAGGGGTGAAGCCGTAGAGGGCGTAGGTGCGGCGGAGGATGTCCATCATCCGCTCCATCTGCTGCTGGGGCGCCGGCAGCAGCTCCATAAAGCCGGACAGGGTCCGGGGTTTTAGCTTTTCCATGGGGAAAGGTCTCCTTTTGTTCCGAAAATGGGGGAAGTTACGCGGTAAAGGGCTTATTCTTGGGGTTTACGATGTCGCGCCATGCCAGGTCGCCCCGGGCCAGGCCCAGCACCAGCATTTCGGCGGTGGCGGAGTTGCTGGCAAAGGGGACGCTGTTTTTATCGCACTGACGCATGATCTCGGTGATGTCCTCGTGGGGCACGCGGTCCGCGGGGTCCACAAAACACAGCACAAGATCAATCTCGTTGTAGGCTACCCGGGCGGCGATCTGCTGCCCGCCGCCGTGCTCAAAGCTCATGAAGCGGTGTACGGTCAGGCCTGTGGTGTCAGACACCAGCTGGCCCGTGATGGCGGTGGCGCAGAGGGTGTGCTGGGCCAGCACGCCGCAGTACGCCGTGCAGAACTGCACCATCAGATCCTTCTTGTTGTCGTGTGCCAGGATTGCAATGTTCATGTGGTACCTCCTTCGGTAAATATAGCACATCGTTCGGTTGCGGACGGTGGAATGGACTATTTTAATATAGTATAGAATCAGATTTTCATTAAGGGCACCCGGCGGCCTACGATGCGCTTGGCAATGTTCTCATAGGCACGCTGGGCGAAATAGTTGCACTCCCGCAGGGGGATGCCCCGGTTGATGGCGTAGGGGATGTCCTCATCCTCCGGCACCACGCCGATGAGGGGCACACCGGCGGCGTCGATGGCGTCGTCGATGTTGGTGCGCATGGCGCGCAATAGCTTTTTGTCCACCCGGTTTACCACCAGGTGTACGCTGCCGGTGGGGAAGCGGCGCAGGGTCATGACGGTGCGCTGGGCGTCACGCAGCGCCGGGGCCTCCGGCGTGGTGACCACCACCACACGATCGGCCATGGCGGTGGCAAACAGGAAGCCCTGCCCAAGGCCCGCGGGGGCGTCCACCAGGCAGTAGTCGTATTCCTCCCGAATCTGGCGGCCCAGATCCTGCATCTGCTGCACGGTGATGGGCAGCTCGCCACGGGTGAGGGGGGCGGAGAGCAGGGCCAGCTTGGGGTACTTCTCCGGCACCGCCACCGCCTCTTGCAGCGTGCAGCGGCCCTCCACCACGTCGGTGAAATCCATCAGCGTCCTATCGCTGAGGCCCAGGGCCAGGTCAAGGTTGCGCAGGGTGATGTCGCAGTCCAGGCACAGGGTGCGGTAGCCCATCACCGCCAGGGCCAGGCCCACGTTGGCGGAGAAGGAGGTCTTGCCGGTGCCTCCCTTGCCGGAGACAACGGCGATAATATGGCTCATAGGAAGCACCTCCGGGGAATGATGAAATGAAGGAATGAAGGTGGTTGCCGCCTGGTTTCGGGCCGCCGAGGGCGTCGGCCCCTACGGCGTAATCATAACGGCATCGGTGTTCTTTGTAGGGGCGCTTCACGAAGCGCCCGTTACATGGAATGATTTTGCAGCAACTTACGGCAGGTGGGCGGCCATCGCCCCCTCATCCGTCACGGCCCGTTGGGCCGCGCCACCTTTCCCCCCAAGGGGAAGGTAACTTTATCTCAGCGGCTGTTTTTTGATTTTGGCGAAGGGTCGGGGGAATTGTTGGGGCGTGGGCTTTACTTTGTCCACGATGACCAGCCGGTGGGTGACGTCGGTGCCGGGGATGGTGTAATCCACCGTCTTTCGCACCCTGCCGCCCAGCTGGCCGATGGCGCCACGGGCGGCGGCGATCTCCTGGTCGCTGCCTACGGACTTCATGGCCACCATCACGCCGCCCACCTTTACCAGGGGCAGCATCAGCTCGCACAGCACGTTCAGCTGTGCCACCGCCCGGCTGACGGCCACGTCGTAGCCCTCCCGGCGCTCCCCGGCGAAGTCCTCCGCCCGGGCGTGGACACATTCCACCCGTTGGAGGCCCATGTCCCGACACACGGTGGCCAGCCAGTCCACCCGCTTGCCCAGGCTGTCCAGCAGCGTCAGGTCGAAGTCGGGATTGAGGATGCGCAGCACCATGCCGGGCAATCCCGCCCCGGTGCCCACGTCCACCACCCGCTTGCCCGCCAGGTCGATATGCCGGGCCACGGCGGCGCTGTCCAGCAGGTGGAGCTGGGCCACGGCGGCGGGGTCGGTGATGGCCGTCAGATTCATCACCTCATTTTGCCGCAGCATCCGCCCGGCGTAGTCCGCCAGGCCGGGGGCCGCCGTCTCCGGCAGCCCCATGGCGGCCAAACCTTGCCTCAGCAGGGCTTCCATTACTTCTGCTCTTTCAGCAGGTCGCGGATCTCGGTGAGCAGCTCCTCGGTGGTGGGGCCGGCGGGGGCCTCGGGCTCAGCGGGCTTCTCCTCTTCCTTCTTCTTCAGCTTGTTCATGGCTTTAATCAGGCTGAAAATCACAAAGGCGATGATGATGAAGTCCAGCACCACGGTGATGAGGTTGCCGAAGTTTACCGCCACCTCGGCGGTCTCGGTGGCCTCGTCGGCGGCTTTCAGCACCCATTTCCACTGGCTGAAATCGATGCCGCCGGTGAGCATGGACACGAAGGGCATGATGATGTCATTCACCAGAGAGGTGGTGATTTTGCCGAAGGCACCGCCGATGACTACGCCGACGGCCATGTCCAGCACGTTGCCACGCATGGCGAAATCCTTAAATTCCTGGAAAAATTTTTTCATTTTCTTTCTCTCCTTAAAACAAATTGTATAATTAATTTCAAATTATACCGTTTGGAATCAGTCGTGCAGGGGAATGAGCACTTCCTTGCCGCCCATGTAGGGCTGCAACACCTTGGGGATCTTCACGGAGCCGTCGGGCTG
>JAFSMA010000140.1 GCA_017448145.1 Oscillospiraceae bacterium
GCCGTAGGGGCTGTCCCTGTGGAACTGCCGCATGTCCGCCACATCGAAGCGCACCGTGTCCTCCACCCCGGCCTTCACCGCGTTGGCCCGGGCGATGTCCACCGCCCGGGGGTCGATGTCGCCGCCCCAGATGTCGTACGTGCCGTGGAACTCCTTGTCCTGGGCCTCGTCGCAAGCGTCCATCCAGGCCCTGGCGGGGATAAAGCCCCAGTGCTGGGCGTCAAACCGCCGATCAAGGCCCGGCGCCCTGTTTTTGGCGATGAGGGCCGCCTCGATGGGGATGGTGCCGCTGCCGCAGAAGGGGTCGCAGAAGGGATCCTTGCCCCGGAAGCGGCTGAAGGTCACCATGGCCGCCGCCAGCGTCTCCCGCAGCGGCGCCTCCACGCCCACGGCACGGTAGCCCCGCTTGTACAGGCCCTCGCCGCTGCTGTCCAGCCCAATGGACACCCTGTCCTTGAAGATGGCAAACCGCACCTGGTATTTCGCCCCCGTCTCCGGCAGTGTCTCCATGCCGTAGGCCGCGCCCAGGCGGCTGGCCATGGCCTTTTTGATGATGCTCTGGCAGGCGCTGACGGCGTGGAGCTGGCTGTTGATGCTGTACCCCTTCACCGGGAAGGCGGCGTCACGGGGCAGATAGTCCTCCCAGGCCACCGCGCGGGTGCCCTGGAACAGCTCCTCAAAGGACCGGGCCTCAAATTCCGAGAGCACCACCATCACCCGCGCGCCGCAGCGCAGGTTGATGTTGAGCCGCGCGCAGTCCTCCGCCGTGCCGCGGCAGAGCACCCGCCCGTTCTCCACCTGCACGTCCCGCAGCCCCAGCCGCTTCACCTCGTCGCCCACCGGCTTTTCCAGCCCCAGCAGGCAGGGAATGTAATAGGTAAACATAGTTTGCACCTCGTTTTTTACTACCCCAAAGTATACGCAACTTCGCCCCAAAACGCAACTGCAAAAATACGGTGGAAATCTTCGCCGCCATGGGGTATAATAGCAACGAAAACCGGCAATCGCCCCCATGTAAACCTGGGGTTGCGGCGAAATTTCGCCCGCTGCAACTTCAAGTTGGTGGACGCCGGGGCAAAAATGTCGTATTCTGTGGCCAAAGAGAAACGGAGGGAAGCACATGGCCTTTGCCCAGCAGTTACAGGAGGTGCGCCGCGCCGCAGGCCTGACCCAGGAGGAGTTCGCCGCGGAACTGCAGGTCTCCCGCCAGTCGGTGAGCAAATGGGAGTCCGGCCGGGGCTACCCGGAGATAGAGAAGATTCTCTATATCTGCAACCGCTTCGGCGTCACGCCCAATCAGCTCTTTGCCCAGGAGGTGCCCGCGGCATCCGGCGGCCCCCTGGCCGCGGTGCCCGATACGCCTCCGCCCCCGGCAGCGCTGCCGGACAAGTCGCTGCATGGCTCCCTCTCCGCCTTTCTCGCCAACCTGTCGCCGAAGAACAAGGCCGCCATCGCCGCCGGTGTGGTTGCCGCCGCGGTGCTGAGCCTGCTCATCGGCCTGTTTCTGAAAGGAGGCACCAATGACATGACACTATACATCTGGATCGGCCTCATCGTGGTGTTCGGCATTGCCGAGGCCGCCACAGCGGGCCTGGTGTCCATCTGGTTCGTGCTGGGCAGCGTGGCGGGTCTGGTGGCCGCGGTGTGCGGCGGCAACATCTGGGTGCAGGTCATCGCGTTCTTCGTGGTGTCCATCGCCGCCCTCATCGCCACCCGCCCCCTGGTGAAGCAGTGGAGCCAGCGGGCCGTCCGCCCCACCAACCTGGATCAGGTCATCGGCCAGACCGCCCGTGTCACCGAGGCCATCGACAATACCGTGCCCCGGGGCGCGGTGTACGTCCAGGGCAAGACCTGGACAGCCCGCAGCGAAAGCGGCGACCCCATCCCTGCCGATACTCTGGTCACCGTGGCGCGCATGGAGGGCGTCCGCCTGTTTGTCCGTCCCCAACACATCAGTGAGTGAATAAAAGGAGGAAAAAGTTATGGGTCCCATTATTGCGTTAATCGTTCTCATCGTGCTGATTCTGGTGGTTGTGGTCAGCAATATCCATGTGGTGCAGCAGTCCCGGGCCTACGTGGTGGAGCGCCTGGGCGCGTTCCACAGCGTGTGGGGCACCGGCCTCCACGTAAAGCTGCCCTTCATTGAGCGGGTGGTGAAAAAGGTGAGCCTGAAAGAGCAGGTGGCCGACTTCGACCCCCAGCCCGTCATCACCAAGGATAACGTCACCATGCAGATCGACACCGTCATCTACTTCCAGATCACCGACCCCAAGCTGTACACCTACGGCGTGGAGTATCCCATGAACGCCATCGAGAACCTCACCGCCACTACGCTGCGTAACATCATCGGCGACATGGAGCTGGACCAGAGCCTCACCTCCCGCGATGTGATCAACGCCAAGATGCGCTCCATCCTGGACGAGGCCACCGACCCCTGGGGCATCAAGGTCAACCGCGTGGAGCTGAAAAACATCCTGCCCCCCCGTGAGATTCAGAACGCCATGGAGAAGCAGATGAAGGCCGAGCGCGAGCGCCGGGAGGCCATCCTCCAGGCCGAGGGCCAGAAGCAGAGCCAGATTCTGGTGGCCGAGGGCGAGAAGCAGTCCGCCATTTTGAAGGCCGACGCCGCCAAGCAGGCCAAGATCATGGCCGCCGAGGCCGAGGCCACCGCCATCATGAAGGTGCAGCAGGCCCTGGCCGACTCCATGAAGCTGCTGAACGAGGCCGCCCCCAACGACCAGGTCATCAAGCTCAAGGCCCTGGAGGCCATGCAGAAGGTGGCCGACGGCCAGGCCACCAAGATCATCATCCCCAGCGAGATCCAGGGCCTTGCCGGCCTCGCCGCCTCCGCCCAGGCCCTGCTGGTGGAGGATAAGAAGTAATGGCCAAGGAAAAGCGCTTCACCAAGGTCTATGCCCAGGGCGCCCTGGGCGGCCTGGAAATCTGGGTGGACACCGAGACCTCCGTCCAGTACCTCTTTCGCCTGTCCGGCTACGGCGGCGGCCTGACGGTGCTGGTAGACCAGGAGGGCAAGCCCCTCCTCTATAAGCCCGACCGCCAAAAGAGCAGCCCGGAGCTTTGATTCCCATAAAAAACGTCCCGCCAAACGGCGGGATGTTTTTTTGCCCAATATAACAAAGAAAACACCCGAGAAACACCGTAGGGGCGGACGACTCTGTCCGCCCCCGCCTTCCCCTCGGGGGGAAGGTGGCACGGCCAAAGGCCGTGACGGATGAGGGGGCGACCACGCACCCGGCACCGTCCTTTCCTCAACTACGCCCCCGGCAAAGGCGGCACACACAGGTGCCGCCCTACGCAAAAGAAACAACGTTTCCCCGTAGGGGCCGCCGCCTACCCCAAGGGCACTGGTTCCGGCAGCCGCTCGTACCTCGCGGGCCGTCACCGGCGCCCGACGGCCCGCATCCCGGCGGATTTGATAAAAGGCCCGTTGGCCGCGAAAGGTCACCGTTTCCCCCGTAGGGGCCGCCGCCCTCGGCGGCCCGCACCCCGGCGGATTTGATAAACCCGCCCGGTCGGCTGCAAACACCTGCCAATTATCTCCGTAGGGGCGCTTCACGAAGCGCCCGCATGACGGCGTTGACAAGCAGCGGGGGAGGGTGGGTGGCAAACGGCGGCATTAAAACGCCCCGCCTTCCCCTCGGGAAGAAGGCGTCACGGCCAAAGGCCATGACGGATGAGGGGGCGACGACTACCGACCTACCCTATACCCCCCAAAAAAAGGAACCGCCGCTGATGCGGCGGTTCCTTTTTTACACAATACGCGCAGCCTTGCTCTCACAGCCACGACTGGTCAAACCCATAGGGCAGCAATTCCCGCAGGGCAAATTTCTTCGCCTCGCCCTTTCCGTTGAGGCAGATGACCTCCATCTCCGGGGCAAACTCCATCATCACCTGGCGGCAGGAGCCGCAGGGCACGCAGTAGTCCTCCGACCGTCCCGCGATGGCGATGCGCACGAAATCCCTGTGCCCCTCGCTTACCGCCTTGACAATGGCGGTGCGCTCGGCGCAGATGGTGCAGCCGTAGGCGGCGTTTTCAATGTTGCACCCGGTAAACACGGTGCCGTCGCTGCATTCCAGCGCAGCCCCCACCGGGAAGTGGGAATAGGGGATGTAGGCCATGTCCAGCATGTCGATGGCCTTCTGGCAAAGCTCTTTTTCCGTCATGGGTACCACTCCTTCCGTTTTTCCTATTGTACGCCCTCGGGCCCCGTCCGTCAACCCAGCTCCGCCTGTCCGGTGTACAGCTGATAATACCGTCCCTTCTGGTCGAGAAGCGCCTGGTGGTCGCCCCGCTCGATGATGCGGCCCTGCTCCAGCACCAGGATGGCCTGGGCGTTGCGCACGGTGGAGAGACGGTGGGCGATGACGAACACCGTCCTGCCCTCCATCAGGTGATCCATGCCCTTTTCGATCAATTTCTCCGTCCGGGTGTCGATGGAGGAGGTGGCCTCGTCCAGCACCAGCACCGGCGGATCGCTGACCGCCGCCCGTGCAATGGCCAGCAGCTGCCGCTCGCCCTGGCTCAAAGAGCCGCCGTCGGCGGTGATCACCGTGTCGTACCCCTGGGGCAGGTGGCGGATAAAGGTATCGGCGTTGGCAAGGCGCGCCGCCGCCCTGACCTCCTCGTCGGTGGCGTCCAGCTTGCCGTAGCGGATGTTGTCGGCCACGGTGCCGGTAAAGAGGTGGGTGTCCTGCAGCACCACGCCCAACGACCGCCGCAGGGAGTCCTTGTCGATCTCCCGGATGTCGATGCCGTCGTAGGTGATGGTGCCCTGCTGGATGTCGTAGAAGCGGTTGATCAGGTTGGTGATGGTGGTCTTTCCCGCGCCGGTGGAGCCCACGAAGGCGATTTTCTGCCCCGGCTCGGCCCACAGCGATACGTCGTTCAATACCACCTTTTCCGGCACGTAGCCGAATACCACGTTGTGCAGCCGCACGTCGCCCCGCAGCTCCACCAGGCTGCCATCGGGCCGCTTCCAGCCCCACCGCCCGGTGCGCTCGGTGGTCTCCTTCAGGGTGTCGCCGCCCTTTTCCAGGCGCACGATCACCGTCTTGCCCTCGTTCTCCTCCGAGGGGGTGTCCATCACGGCGAACACCCGCTCGGCGCCGGCGATGGCCGCCAGCATGGTGTTCACCTGCTGGCTCAGCTGTGCCACCGGCTGGCCCACCTGCCGCACGTACAGCAGGTACGCCCCCAACGAGCCCACGTCGAACATGCCGCCGATGGCCAGCAGGCCGCCGATGCAGCAGGTGACGGCATAGTTGATTTTGCTCAGGTTGCCCATGGCGGGCATCATGGAGCCTGCATAGGCCTGGGCCGACACGGCGGCGTCCCGATAGGCGGTGTTCAGCTCCCGGAAGTGGCGGATGGCCTTCTCCTCGTGGTTGAACACCTTGATGACCTTCTGGCCCTCGATCATCTCCTCGATGTAGCCGTTGAGGGCGCCCAGAGCCGCCTGCTGCCGCTGGAAATTCACGCGGCTGCGGCCGCCCACGGTCTTCACCACAAAGCCCATCATAAACAGGAAGAAGAACGTAATCAGCGTCAGCAGCCAGTTGAGGTACAGCATCATAGCCACCGTGGCGATAAACGTAATGGTGTTGGAGATGATGTTGGCAAAGCTGTTGTTGATCAGCTCGCTGACCGTGTCGATGTCGTTGGTAAACCGGCTCATCAGATCGCCGGACTGGTGGGTGTCGAAGTATGGCAGCGGCATGGTCTGCAATTTGGCGAACAGATCCTTTCGGATGGCCGCCACAGACCGCTGGGAGATATGCACCATGATCCGGGCGTAGGTGTAGGAGCAGATGGCGGACAGGGCAAACAGCCCGCCCTGCAACAGCAGCATCCGCAGCAGACCCTTGAAGTTGCCGGGAATCACGTAGTCGTTCAAAATGGGCTTGAGCAGATAGCTGGTGGCCACGCTGGCCAGGGAACTGACCGCCAGGCAGACCACCACCAGCACCAGCGCCCCCTTGCTCTTCACCACGTATTGCAGCAGCCGCTTCACCGTGCCGCCCATGTTCTGGGGCCGCTGGAAGCCGTGCCGGTTGGGGCCGCCGCCCCGGGGAGCCCTA
>JAFSMA010000141.1 GCA_017448145.1 Oscillospiraceae bacterium
GGCCTTGCCGCAGTGGGGGCAGGTGAAGCCATCGGGCAGCAAGTCGGCGGCGGGCAGGTCGAACCAGGCGTTGGAGCCCTTTTCCTCAAAGACGGCGGAGACGGAATTGATGGTATCATCGGTGCAGACGGGCTTGCCGCAGCACTTGCAATAGAACACGGGGATGGGCAGGCCCCACCGGCGCTGGCGGCTGATGCACCAGTCGTTGCGCTCGGCGATCATGGCCTTGATGCGATCCTCGCCCCAGGCGGGCAGCCAGCGCACGTCGTCGCAGGCGGCGGTGGCGTCGTCCTTGAAGGACTCCACGGAGCAGAACCACTGGGGGGTGGCCCGGAAGATGATGGGGTGCTTGCAGCGCCAGCAGTGGGGATAGCTGTGGACGATGTCCTGGCTGGCAAAGAGAGCGCCGCTGGCCTTCATGTCCGCCAGAATGACGGGGTTGGACTCCTCGGTGCGCATACCGGCATACTTGCCGGCGTAGTCGGTGTGGCGGCCCTGGTCGTCCACGGGCACCACCATGTCCATGCCGTAGCGCATACAGGTCTGGTAGTCGTCAGCGCCGAAGCCGGGGGCGGTGTGGACGCAGCCGGTACCGGAGTCCATGGTGACGTAGTCCGCCAGCACCAGGCGGGAGGTCTTGGGCAGGAAGGGATGGCGGGCCAGCATATTCTCATAGAAGGCGCCGGGATGGGTCTCCACGATCTCCCAGGAGTCAAAGCCGCCGATCTTCATCACCTTTTCGGTGAGGGCCAGGGCCATGATGTACATTTCCCCATTGGGGGCCTTCACCACGGCGTAGTCCTCCGCCGGGTTCATGGCGATGGCAAGGTTCCCCGGCAGCGTCCAGATGGTGGTGGTCCAGATGACGAAGTAGAGGCGGCTCAAATCCAGGTGGGACAGCTTGCCCTGATCGTTTTCCATGGCGAACTTCACGTAGACGGTGGTGCAGGGGTCGTCCTGGTACTCGATCTCCGCCTCGGCGAGAGCCGTTTCATCCTTGGGGCACCAGTACACCGGCTTCAGGCCCTTGTAGATATAGCCCTTTTTATACATCTGGCCGAAGACCTTCACCTCCTGGGCCTCAAAGGTCTTGTCCATGGTGCGGTAGGGGTGCTCCCAGTCCGCCACCACGCCCATGCGCTTGAAGCCCGCCATCTGGAGCTGGATGTACTTCTCGGCGTAGTCGTGGCAGGCGCTGCGGAAGTCGGAGGTGGACATGGCCTTGTGATTCAGCTTCTGCTCCTTGATGATGGCGCTCTCAATGGGCATGCCGTGGTTGTCCCAGCCGGGGATATAGGGGGTATAACAGCCCCGCATGGCGTGGCTGCGAACGATGAAGTCCTTCAGGGCCTTATTGAGGGCGTGGCCCATGTGGATGTTGCCGTTGGAAAACGGAGGGCCGTCGTGGAGGGAGAAGCGGGGCTTGCCCTCGTTCTTCTTCAGCAGCTCGTTATACAAATCCATCTCCTGCCAGCGGGCAAGCATATCCGGCTCCCGCACGGGCAGGCCCGCCCGCATGGGGAAGCCGCTCTTGGGCATATTCAGGGTGCTTTTGTAGTCCATGTTGTTCCTCCTGATGACAATATCAAATAATGAATACACTTTTTAGCCGGGAAAAAGAAAAACGCCTTTGTCCCTCTCAAGAGACAAAGGCGTGTGCTCCTCTGCGGTACCACTCTCGTTGCCGCGCCGATAAAACGCGGCCGCTCGTGCCCCACCGGAATGGGGCGAGGGATGGTAACGGCCCTCCGCCGTCCTGGCTTACTGCTGTGTTCAGCCGGATACTCCGGGGTGATATTCCCGCAGCCGCCCCCCGTCCGCCTTGCACCAAACGGCGGCTCTCTTCGCGTGGACGCGGCAGGGTACTGGATCCCCTTCATCGTATGTGTCGTTATGCACAGAACAATATACAAACTTTCCGCCTGTTTGTCAACAGCAAAATGGGGGGATATGGCGTTTTTTCGCCGTTTTTAAGCGGTGATAACGCCCAAATCCATGAGGATACCGGCGGCGCCCATGACGATATACAGCGCGCCGATGGCCGCCAGCAACACCTGCAAAAAGGTGTAGCCGCCCTTCTTCTCGGTGAACTGGTACTGGTAGCGCCGGGTGGCGAACACGGCAAGGCACGAAATGCCCAGCACCACGGTGGTCAAGTGGTTCAGCACCACGCTGTCCGGCAACACCGCCAGGCGCAGCACCAGCAGCACCAGCACCGCCACAAAGTCCACCATCAGCAGCACCTTGCCCCAGGTGGGCAGCTCCCGGCGCTTGGATTTGGCCCGGCCCTCGCCGGTAACGGCGGCCACCTTTTTCTTCACCGGGGCGTCGTAGCCGCCGTAGTTGCTGTTTTTCCGCTTGGTGTGGTTGTTCCGGTTGGGGTTGCCCCGGCCCTTGCGGCGGGCCTCCTCCCGGTCAGCGATGGGATTGTAGTCCAGCTCTTTTTTTGCCATCGGTCAAATCTCCTTGTTGATATAGTCTGCCAGCAGCGCCCACAGGGCGGACACGGCGGCGGCGCGAATGGCGTCCCGGCTGCCGGAGAGGGAAAGGGGGCGGCACACCGTGGCGCTCTCCGCCGCCAGGGCGATGAACACCGTGCCCACGGCGTTGCCCCGGTCGTCCCGATCCGGGCCCGCCACGCCGGTGACGGCCAGAGCGATATCGGCCCCGGTGAGGCGGCGGGCCCCCTCCGCCATGGCACGGGCCACCGGCTCGGAGACGGCGCCGTATTCCACCAAAAGGGGCCGGGGCACCCCCAGCACCTTTGCCTTGATCTCGCTCCAATAGCTGACCACGCCGCCCACGAACACCGCCGATGCCCCGGGCACGTCGGTAAGCTCCTTGGCGGCGAGACCGCCGGTGCAGCTCTCGGCGGTGGTGAGCGTCAGGCCCCGCTGCTTACACAGGGCCAGCACCTCCGCCGCCGTCAAAACCGCACCCGCACCATTTCCCGGCCTGCCATGGCGCGCTGGCACAGGCCGCCTACATCCAGCACGCTCTCCAGCTCCCGCACCTCCGCCACGTCGGGGCGGGTCTTGGGGTGGCGGGGGGTGAAGACGGTGCAGCAGTCCTCATAGGGCAGGATAGAGGTGTCGAAGGTGCCGATATGCCGGGCCAGACGGACGATCTCCTCCTTATCCATGCCGATGAGGGGCCGCAGGATAGGCAAATCCGTCACGTCGCCGCTGACGGCCAGGGCCTGCATGGTCTGGCTGGCCACCTGGCCCAGACATTCGCCTGTCACCAACGCCTTGCAGTGCAATTCTTTCGCCAGCTGATCCGCCAGGCGCATCATAAAGCGGCGCATAATAAGGGTGAAATGATCCTCGGGGCAATTTTGCCGGATGGCCTCCTGAATCTCCGTAAAGGGGATGATGTACACGTTCAGCCGCCCCGTCCAGGGGGTCAGCTCTTTGGCCAGACGCAGCACCTTTTCCCGGGCCAACTCGCTGGTGTAGGGGGGCGAGGCGAAGTGGATCATCTCCAGCTGCACGCCCCGCTTGGCCATCATGTAGGAGGACACGGGGGAGTCGATGCCGCCGGAGAGGAGGCTCACCGCCGTGCCGCCCATGCCGATGGGCAGGCCGCCGGCGGCACTCTGGGAGGGGGCGTGGACGTAGGCCGCGTCCTCCCGGATCTCCACGTACACCGTCAATTCGGGGTGGTGCACGTCCACGGTCAGGTGGGGGAAAGCGTCGTGGAGGGCCCCGCCCACCCACTGGCTCACCTGAATGGAACTCATGGGGAAGCTCTTGTCCGCCCGCTTGGACTCCACCTTGAAGCTCTTGGCGCTGCGCAGGACGTCCCCCAGATAGGTTTTGGCGGTTTTGAAAATGGCCGCCTTGTCCTTCTCGCAGGGCACGGCCCGGGCGATGGCGATGATGCCGAAAATCTGACGGCAGGCATCGTAGGCGGCGGACACGTTGCAGTCCTCCCCCTGGGGCTCCACGTAGATGGTGGACTGGCGGGAGTAGATTTTGAAATTGCCGAAACGATTGGTGCGGCGGCGGATGTTGCTGATGAGCTTCTGCTCAAAGCTGCGGCGGTTGAGGCCCTTCAACACCACCTCGCCCAGCTTGCAAAGGATGATTTCCTGCATGGGCGGCCTCACATGTCAAAGGTGCGGCGGCTGCGGTGCGCCATATTCAGCAGGCACACCACGAAGTTGCCCACGGCTACGCCCAGCAGCACGCAGGAAATGATAAAAGTGACTTTTTTCATAACAAAATACCTCCTGTGGGGCAAATTGCCCCTTAATTATTTCAAAATGGAATGGCTGCGGTACTGGATGGCCTCCGCCAGATGCTCCGGGCGGATGGCCTCGCTGCCCGCCAGATCCGCGATGGTGCGGCCCAGGCGCAAAATCCTGTCGTGGCTGCGGCCCGTGAGGCCCAGCCGGTCGAAGGCCCGGCCCATGATGGCGTCGCACGCCTCGTCCAGAGCGCAGTACTTGCCGATCATGGCGGGGGTCATGTAGGCGTTGCAGGACACGCCGGTTCCGGCGTAGCGCTGCTTTTGTATCTCCCGGGCCGCATTGACCCTTTTGCGGATGTCCGCCGAGGTCTCCACCGCGTCACGGCGGCGCATGGCGCTGTACGCCACCGAGGGCACCTCGATGTGGATGTCCATGCGATCGAGAAGCGGCCCGGAGATGCGGCGCAGATAGCTCTCCACCTGCTGGCGGGAGCAGGTACACCGCCCGGAGGGGTGGCCGTACCAGCCGCAGCGGCAGGGATTCATGGCGCACACCAGCATGAACCGGCTGGGGATGGTCAGCGACCCGGCGGCACGGGTGATGGTCACCTCCCCGTCCTCCAGGGGCTGGCGCAGCGTCTCCAGCGCCGAGCGGTCAAACTCCGGCAGCTCGTCCAAAAACAGCACGCCGTTGTGGGCCAACGATATTTCGCCGGGCCGGGGCACGGTGCCGCCGCCGCTCAAGGACACGGTGGAGGCGGTGTGGTGGGGCGAGCGGAAGGGCCGCACGTCCACCAGGGGGTGATGGGGGTCGGTAAGGCCCGCCACGGAGTAGATCTCCGTGGTCTCCAGCGACTCGGCATCGGTCATATCCGGCAATATAGAGGGCAGACGCCGGGCCAGCATGGACTTGCCCGCGCCGGGGGAGCCCACCATCAGTACGTTGTGGCCGCCGGCGGCGGCGATTTCCAGGGCCCGCTTCACCGTCTCCTGGCCCATGACCTCCGCCATGTCCGGCAACGTGGCGGCGGGGGCGGCAGCGGGGTGCCAGGCCGGGGCGGGGGTCAGCTCCGCCTCCCCCTTCAAGTGGGCCACCAGCGCCTTCACGTCCTCCACGCCGTACACCGTCAGGCCCTGGGCCAACGTGGCCTCGGCGGCGTTGGCGGCGGGGACGAACAGTTGCCGTATGCCGTGCTGCCGGGCCCACAGGGCCATGGGCAGCACCCCCGTCACCCCCCGCAGGGCCCCGGTGAGGCTCAACTCGCCCAGAAAGGCGGCGTCCTCCGGCAGACGGCGAATCTCCTCCGCCGCCGTTAAGATGCCCAGCAGGATGGGCAGGTCGTACACCGTGCCCTCCTTCCGCACCCGGGCGGGGGCCAGGTTGACGGTGATGTGGCTGACTGGGAACTTGGCGCCGCAGTTCTTCACGGCGGCACGGGCCCGCTCCCGGGCCTCCTTCACCGCCGCGTCGGGCAGACCCACCACGTCAAAGGCGGGCAGACCGCCGGAGAGCATACACTCCACGCTGACCTCGTAGCCCGTCATGCCGGAAAGGCCCAGAGAGCGCACCGTCACCACCATATCCCCCGCCTCCTTTATACAAAAAATACCTATCCGGGTAATTGTACCATATTCCGCCGCCGTTGTGAATGATTTTTTGCGAAAGATTTGCCCCCTCTCCCCTGCCCTTCGCCATTTTTCACAGGGAATGGGGCCAAAAATTAAGGGATTTTTCGCATTTTAATAATTCTTTCAAAACTTGTGAAATCGGTGCATTTTTTGATTTACAAGGGGAGGGAATTGTGGTATTCTGTACAATGTATACTGCCGTGTAGAATGGCACGGTGACATAACAATTAGGAGGTTCATTTCATGGCAAGAAAAATGAAATCCATGGATGGCAACAACGCTGCGGCCCACGTATCGTACGCTTTCAGCGAAGTGGCAGCCATCTACCCCATCACCCCTTCCTCCCCCATGGCTGACTTTGTGGACCAGTGGAGCGCCAATGGTCTGAAGAACATCTTCGGCACCCAGGTGAAGGTTGTGGAGATGCAGAGCGAGGCCGGCGCGGCCGGCGCGGTGCACGGCTCTCTGGGCGCCGGTGCTCTCACCACCACCTACACCGCCTCCCAGGGCCTGCTGCTGATGATCCCCAACATGTACAAGATCGCCGCTGAGCAGCTGCCCTGCGTGTTCCACGTGTCCGCCCGTACCGTGTCCACCCACGCGCTGAACATCTTCGGTGACCACAGCGACGTGATGGCATGTCGCCAGACCGGCTTTGCCATGCTGTGCGAGGGCAACGTGCAGGAGGTCATGGACCTGAGCCCCGTGGCCCATCTGGCCGCCCTCACCGGCAAGGTGCCCTTCATCAACTTCTTCGACGGCTTCCGCACCAGCCATGAGATCCAGAAGATCGCCGTGTGGGACTACGAGGACCTGAAGGAAATGTGCGACATGGACGCCGTGAAGGCCTTCCGCGAGCACGCCCTGAACCCCGAGCATCCCCACATGCGCGGCTCCCACGAGAACGGCGACATCTTCTTCCAGCACCGCGAGGCCTGCAACAGCTACTATAACGCCCTGCCCGCCGTCGTCGAGAAGTACATGGACAAGATCAACGCCAAGCTGGGCACCGACTATAAGCTGTTCAACTACTACGGCGCTGCCGACGCCGACCGGGTCATCATCGCCATGGGCTCCATCTGCGACGTGGCCGAGGAGGTCATCGACTACCTCAACGCCCACGGCGAGAAGGTGGGCCTGGTGAAGGTCCGCCTGTTCCGCCCCTTCGCCCCCGAGAAGCTGCTCGAGGCCATCCCCGCCACCGCCAAGAAGATCGCCGTCCTGGACCGCACCAAGGAGCCCGGCGCTCTGGGCGAGCCCCTGTATCAGGACGTGGTCACCGCTCTTGCCAACGCAGGCCGCAACGATGTAAAGGTCATCGGCGGCCGCTACGGCCTGGGCAGCAAGGACACGCCTCCCGCCTCCGTGTTCGCCGTGTACAGCGAGCTGAAGCGCGACGAGATGAAGCGCCAGTTCACCATCGGCATCGTGGACGACGTGACCAACATGTCCCTGCCTGAGGATCCCCACGCCCCCAACACCGCCGCGGAAGGCACCATCGAGTGCAAGTTCTGGGGTCTGGGCGGCGACGGCACCGTGGGCGCCAACAAGAACTCCATCAAGATCATCGGCGACCACACCGACAAGTTCGTGCAGGCCTACTTCCAGTACGACTCCAAGAAGACCGGCGGCGTGACCATCAGCCACCTGCGCTTCGGCGACAAGCCCATCCGCAGCCCCTACTATATCAACAAGGCTGACTTCGTGGCCTGCCACAACCCCAGCTACGTGACCAAGGGCTTCAAGATGGTGCAGGACGTGAAGCCCGGCGGCGTGTACATGATCAACTGCCAGTGGGACTTCGACGAGCTGAACCACCATCTGGACGCCGCCTCCAAGCGCTACATCGCCCGCAACAACATCCAGCTCTACACCATCAATGCCATTGATCTGGCCATTGAGATCGGTATGGGCAAGCGCAACAACACCATTCTCCAGTCCGCTTTCTTCACCCTGGCCAAGGTCATGCCCCAGGCCGAGGCCATCGGCTACATGAAGGAGGCCGCCAAGAAGTCCTACCTGAAGAAGGGCCAGGACATCGTGGACATGAACTACAAGGCCATCGATCTGGGCGCCTCCGCCTTCAAGAAGATCGACGTGCCCGCCGACTGGGCTGACGCCCAGGACAACAAGCCCGCCGTGGAGCGCCATGGCAAGGCGGAGCTTGTGAAGATGGTCAACGACATTCTCGACCCCGTGGGCAAGATGGACGGCGACAGCCTGCCCGTCAGCGCCTTCGTGGATCACGTGGACGGCCAGTTCGAGCTGGGCGCTTCCGCCTATGAGAAGCGCGGCGTGGCCGTGTCCGTCCCCGCCTGGGACAGCGCCAAGTGCATCCAGTGCAACCAGTGCGCCTACGTCTGCCCCCACGCCACCATCCGTCCCTTCGCTCTCACCGAGGCTGAGGCCGCTGCGGCGCCCGCCGAGGCCAAGATCGTGGACGTAAAGGCCGGCAAGGGCAAGGGCGTGTACAAGTTCACCATGGCCATCAGCCCCCTGGACTGCATGGGCTGCGGCGTGTGCGTGGGCGTGTGCCCCACCAGCGCTTTGAGCATGGTGGCCCAGGAGGGCGAGCTGCCCCAGCAGAAGGTCTTTGACTACTGCGTGGAGAAGGTCAGCGACAAGAAGGACATGCAGGACAACACCGTCAAGGGCAGCCAGTTCCGCCAGCCCATGCTGGAGTTCTCCGGCTCCTGCGCCGGCTGCGCCGAGACCAGCTATGCCCGCTTGGTGACCCAGCTGTTCGGCGACAGAATGTATGTCTCCAACGCCACCGGCTGCTCCTCCATCTGGGGCGGCCCCGCTGCCACCTCCCCCTACTGCACCAACAAGGAAGGCCACGGCCCCGCCTGGTGCAACAGCCTGTTTGAGGACAACGCCGAGCACGGCCTGGGCATGTACATCGGCCAGCAGAAGATCCGCGACGATCTGGCCGCCATGACCCGGGAGCTGATCGCCCAG
The DNA here is from genome assembly GCA_017448145.1 of Oscillospiraceae bacterium. GTDB lineage: Bacteria > Bacillota > Clostridia > Oscillospirales > Oscillospiraceae > Vescimonas. Next base: position 8,785 of record JAFSMA010000141.1, read on the forward strand.
CCCCAGACCCGTCCTGAGCTGAAGGACGCCGCCCAGAAGTGGCTGGACACCATGGACGACGGCAACGCCAACGCCGAGCCCGCCAGGGAGTACGTGAAGGCCCTGATGGCCAACATCTCCACCGTGGACGAGAACATCGCCCTGTTCGGCAGCGAGAAGGGCAAGGAGATCTTCGGCGACAAGGCCGCCGAGATGCTCGCCCACGCCCAGGAGCGCAAGGCCGCCGGTGAGCAGTTCTGCGATTGCAGCGCCTGCAGCCTGGTGGCGCAGATTCTGGACAAGAAGGATTACCTGGCCAAGAAGACCATGTGGATCTTCGGCGGCGACGGTTGGGCTTACGACATCGGCTACGGCGGACTGGACCACGTGCTGGCCTCCAAGCAGGACGTGAACGTGTTCGTGTTCGACACCGAGGTCTACTCCAACACCGGCGGTCAGGCCTCCAAGGCTTCCAACATCGGCCAGGTGGCACAGTTCGCCGCCGCCGGTAAGGAGGTCAAGAAGAAGAGCCTGGCGGAGATCGCCATGCAGTACGGCTACGTGTACGTGGCCCAGATCGCCATGGGTGCCAACCCCGCCCAGACCATCAAGGCCATCACCGAGGCCGAGGCCTATCACGGCCCGTCCCTGATCATCGGCTACAGCCCCTGCGAGATGCACAGCATCAAGGGCGGCATGATGAACTGCCAGAAGGAAATGAAGAAGGCCGTGGATTGCGGCTACTGGAACCTGTTCCGCTTCAATCCCGAGGCCGAGCAGAAGTTCACCCTGGATTCCAAGGCCCCTGCCGGCGGCTATCAGGAGTTCCTGATGAACGAGGCCCGTTACAGCCGTCTGACCCGGGAGTTCCCCGACCGCGCCGGCGACCTGTTCCAGCGCAACGAGGACGAGGCCAAGGCCCGGTACGAGCACCTGCTGAAGCTCATCGAGATGTACAAGTAAGGCGTCAGGCTTTACGGTATAACGAGAAAACCGCCCGAAAGGGCGGTTTTCTTTTTGGGGTGGGGGCGGGATGGAAGGACACGGACGGAATAGGCGGGTGTGGGGGCGGACAGAGTCGTCCGCCCCTACACCCTTGTGCCCGCCTTCCCCCTGGGGGGGAAGGTGCTGAGCGAAGCGAAGCGGATGAGGGGGCGATTTTCCGAAAAGTTATCGGTAGACGTCCCCTCATCCGTCACGGCCTGCGGCCGTGCCACCTTCCCCCCAAGGGGAAGGCATTGGTGGTTTTTGTTTCCGATTGCCATTCATCCGGGCATTGGCGGTTATCGCCGCCCGGGCGCGGGCCGCCGGGGCGGCAGGGTCGCGGAAAGGTATCGTCGGTTGGGGGCGGGCACGATTTTGTCCGTAGGGGCGGGACGCTGCTCCGACCCAGCCCGGGTGCGTCGTTGCAAAGGGGGCGGACAGCGCCAGCGACACACCGCGAGGCACGAGCGGCTTGTGGAGCCAGTGTCCTTGGGGTAAGTCGTCCGCCCCTACGCACGGTTGACGATACCATATACCATTCAACCGGGCGTTGGTGGTGGCCGTTACCCTGGCGCGGGCCGCCGAGTCGTCGGCCCCTACGGTGGGAGACGTAGCCGTTTGCCATTCAAC
>JAFSMA010000142.1 GCA_017448145.1 Oscillospiraceae bacterium
CTCCGCCGTGTCCGCCCCGGTGACGCAGTCCCGGTATACCGGGTAAATGTCATAGTCGTAGCACAGGTCGAAGGCGGTGTACAGCGCCGTATCGTCGGCGAAATCCACCCCCACGCTGCGGCAGTACCGCTCAAATTCCGGGTCGCCGGACTCGGCAAGCCACAGGCACCCGGGCCGCACCTGGGCCACCTCCGCCCTGGCCCGCTGCCAGAAAGCGATAGGCACCAGCGGCGCCACGTCACAGCGAAAGCCGTCCACATACTGGGCCCAGTACCGCAGCGTCTCGATCTGATAGTCCCACAGCGCCGCCTGGTGGTAATCCAGGTCGATCACGTCCCACCAGTCGCCTATGCGGTTGCCAAAGCTGCCGTCCGAGCGGCGGAAAAACCACTCCGGGTGGGTCTCCCGAAGCACGGAGTCGTGGGCGGTGTGGTTGTACACCACGTCGATGATGCACTGCATGCCCCTTTGGTGAATGGCGTCCACCAGGGCGATAAAGTCCTCCATGGTGCCGTACTCCGGGTTTACGGCCCGGTAGTCGGCAATGGCGTAGGGGGAGCCCAGGTCGCCTTTGCGATGCACCCTGCCGATGGGGTGAATGGGCATTAGCCAGATGATGTCCACCCCCAGACCCCGTATGCGGTCCAAATCCCGCCGCACCCCGTCAAAGGTGCCGCTTTCGCTGTAATTCCGCACAAATACGGAATAAATCACCTTATTTCGCAGCGTAACAGACGTATCCAGTGCCATACCCGCGCCTCCTTGTAAAAGAATTTCCGTGCCGCCTACAGCGCCACCACATTGAAAAATCGCAGTACCGCCCCGCGTTTGTCATTACTATCACACTATACCATATACTTCCTGCGTATACAATGAAAACAGGATTGCCGCTTTTCAAAAGACAGCAATCCTTCACTTGGCTTTTTTGGGTTTCCTTTCAGGCAGCTCTGCGTACATGCCCGAGAGCAATTCTACAATCAAACCCGCATCCTCAAATCGGTCAAATACGCGCATCAGCGTCTTTGAGCCCTCGTAAGGATAGCGCAGTTCTGCGTCGGCAAGAAGCTTGTCCGACGTGGGCGTTCTCTTTAAAAACAGCTCTTTGTCGCCAATGTCTCCGATCAGCTTACCGTTAAGGTACACAAGATAGCCACCCATCATGGATTTTATGGCAATGTGGCCGCCCAGGGATAAACACTCGCGTACATATTCGTTAAAATCATTCACCGTGCATTCCTCCACAACGCTCATCTGATCGGTACATTTTTCCCGTTCCCAGGGTGCAACTTTGTAAAGTGGGGTGCATCTACAAACGGGAATTTATCGCGCAGTCCGTTTCTTTATTTCATCCTTGACTTTATCCAATTCGCTACAGGTCAGAAACGGGATCAATTCGTTTATCTCGTCTATGCTCTTGTCCCACCATTTGAAACGGAGCAAGAGTTCGATCAGCTCAGCATCAAAGCGTTTCCTTACAGGTTTTGCCGGATTTCCAACAACGATTGTATAAGGATCAACATCACTGCCGACGATGCTGTTTGCGCCAATAATCGCGCCGTCACCGATGTGAACGCCCGGAAGGATTACTGCATTTTGACCGATCCACACATCATTGCCGATTACGGTATCGCCCTTGAACGGCATATCCGTTGCATCAGGCGCATCCATCTCCCAGCCCTCAAGAGTATAGAACGGGAAGGTAGATACGGCGTTCATCTGGTGATTGGCGTCGTTCATCACAAATGCAACGCCGCTTGCTATCTGACAGAATTTTCCGATGATCAGCTTGTCTCTGCTCCAGGGATAAAAGTGCGTGACATGACTCTCAAACGCAACATCTGCGATATAGGTGAAATCTCCCACAATGATGTTGGGATTCGTAACCGTCGGCTTAACATAGATTTCTTTCTCATATCCCGCAATCGGATGGATCACGTTCGGGTCAGGGGTCTTTCTGTTTTTCATGTCCGTCACCTCTATGGATGCTGTTTTACCGAGTGGATTGTATCATACAGTTCTGGACTTTGAAAGCAAAAAATGACTCTGATTTTGTATCAAAATCAGAGTCATTGGTCGGAGTGGCGGGACTTGAACCCGCGGCCTCTTGGTCCCGAACCAAGCGCGCTACCAGCTGCGCTACACCCCGTCAGCCGTTTCATTATAGTGACTTTATCCCGCGCTGTCAAGTGGTAATTCCCGCTTCTAAACACCCTGCCGTTCGCATACCCTGTAAGACAAAGGAGGAATCGCCATGTCCGATTATCATACCGGAGGCCGCCGGGTGGAGCGCGACCACGTCCCCTTTCGCCAGCAGTTCGAGGCCAGCCGCCATTCCCAGGGCAAACGGGAGGAAGAGCCCCGGCAGAACAGCCGCTGGCTGCGCCAGCTTCTGGCCAGCGCCCTGCTGTTTGCCCTGCTGGTAGGCGTCAAGGTGGCCTATCCCGACGTGGCGGAGCAGTACAGCCGCCGCGCCCGGGCGCTTCTCAGCGACGAGACCGATTTCGCCGCCGCCTTCTCCGCCGTGGGACGGGCTGTGGGCGGGGAGGAGATGGGCCAGGCCATCAACGACGCCTATGTGGCGGTGTTCGGCCCCGCCGAGGAGACGGAGGCGGTAGCTGTCATGGCCAATGACCGCACCGCCCTGGCCTACACCGAGGACAACACCCCGCCCCAGGCGGAGCTTCTCCAGTCCGTCCTGGGCTTCGACTACGCCGACCCGGTGGACGGTACCCTGTCCTCCGCCTTCGGCTACCGCCCCCATCCCATCGGCAACGACCAGCGGTTCCACTACGGCCTGGACATCGCCGCCGAGACCGGCGCCATCATCCGCAGCTTTGCTGACGGCACCGTGCTGGCGGTAGGGGAGAGCAGCGACCTGGGCAAATACGTGGAGGTGGCTCACGCCAACGGCTACACCACTCTCTATGCCCATTGCAGTAAAATCACCGCCTCCTCCGGCCAGAGCGTACGCCTGGGCGACCCCATCGCGGAAGTGGGCGAGTCCGGTGAGGCCACCGGCCCCCATCTCCATTTTGAGCTCCACCGTGACACACAATATCTCAATCCCATCTACTATGTCTCCTATTGACCTGCACGTGGCCCCGCTGACCTGGGCGTTTGCCCTGGCGGTGGCCGTCCTTGCCCAGCCTCGTCTCACGGCGGCGCTGTTGTGCGCCGCGGCCCTCCACGAGCTGGGCCACATCGCCGTCTTACGTTTATTTAATGGCACATTAAAGGGATTATCCTTTACACTGTTCGGCGCGGAAATCCGCTTCACCCACGTCATGAGCTACGGCGCGGAGGCCCTCATCACCGCCGCCGGCCCGGCGGTGAACCTGCTGTGCGCCGCCGCCTTTGCCGCCCTGGGCCACCGCTGGGAGTGGGCCTATCTCCACGCCGGTGTCCACACGGTGCTGGGTCTGTATAATCTGCTTCCCGTGCGGCCCCTGGATGGCGAGCGCCTGGCGTGGATCGCCTTGGCCTGGTGCTTCGGCCCCTACGCCGCCGATCGGGTCTGCGCCGCGCTGTCCCTGGCCGTTTCATTATCCCTGACGGCCCTGGCGGCGTGGCTTCTGTTCCGTTTAGGGGGCACGCCCTTCTTCCTCCTGGCCGCCGCGGCTCTTTTCTGGCGCTCTTTGCGCGAAATAGGACTTGTCAAAACAGCGGAAATTCGGTAAAATAATAATTTAAGGCAACACCGCACAACTCGTCTTCGGCGCCTCCTGGAAAATTTGTGCCCTGGTTTCGTCACTTTTTCTTGCAATACACAAAGTATTCCTGCGAAAAAGCGCCTTCACCAGAACCCAAATTTTCTCAAGATCCGCTCTCGCCGAATTATGCGGTATTGCCTTAAGTCTGCACAGTGCAAAGGAGAACCGCCGTGGATCAGCGATTGGAACGCATTTTACCCCGCGTGCAAAAGCCCGCCCGCTACGTGGGCGGCGAGTATAACGCGGTCATCAAAGATAAAAAAGACGTGGATACCCGCGTCGCCTTCTGCTTCCCCGACACCTATGAAATCGGCATGTCCAACCTGGGCATGCGCATCCTCTACGGCGTCATGAACGCCATGGACGGCGTGTGGTGCCAGCGTGTGTTTGCCCCCTGGGGCGACATGGAGGAGGAGATGCGCCGGGCCAATATGCCCCTCTTTGCCCTGGAGTCCGGCGACCCCGTTGCCGATTTTGATATTGTAGCCTTTTCCGTGGGCTATGAGATGGCTTTCACCGCCATTCTCAATATGCTGGATCTGGCGGGCATCCCCCTCCACAGCGCCGACCGACCCCATCTGACGCCCCTTGTCATCGCCGGCGGCACCGCCATGTACAACGCCGAGCCCGTGGCGGACTTCATCGACATTGTCTCCCTGGGCGAGGGCGAAGATGTGACGCCGGAGCTGATTAACCTCCACCGCAAGGCCCGCCGGGAGGGCTGGGACAAGCACCGATTCCTGGTGGCCGCCGCCCAGCTGGACGGCATCTACGTGCCCTCTTTATATGATGTTTCCTACCACGACGACGGCACCGTGGCCGCCATCACCCCCCGCGACGGTGCGCCGGAGCGGGTGGTGAAGCGCATTGTCCACGACCTGGACAAGTCCTTTTTCCCCACCCGCACCATCGTCCCCAGCACGGAGATTGTCCAGGACCGGGTGATGCTGGAGCTGTTTCGCGGCTGCATCCGGGGCTGCCGCTTCTGTCAGGCGGGGTACGTCTATCGCCCCGTCCGCAACCGCAGCCGTGACCTGTGCGCTCAGTACTGCCTGGAGGCCTGCAACGATTCGGGCTACCAGGAGGTCACCCTCTCGTCCCTGTCCACCAGCGACTATCCGCCCCTGACGGAGCTGTGCGACAATTTGGAGGACTTCTGTCAGCAGCGGCACGTGAACCTCTCCCTGCCCAGCCTGCGGGCGGATAACTTCTCCATGTCGCTGATGCAGCGTCTGGCCAAGGGCCGGAAAACCGGCCTCACCTTCGCCCCCGAGGCGGGCACCCAGCGGCTGCGGGATGTCATCAATAAAAATGTGACCCTGGACGACCTGCTCCAGAGCTGCCGCACCGCCTTTGCCGGGGGATACAGCGCCGTGAAGCTGTATTTCATGCTGGGCCTGCCCACGGAGACCGACGAGGACGTGCTGGGCATTGCCGACGTGGCCGCCCGTGTGATGCACGCCTGGCGTGAGTCCGCCGCCAACAAGCAGCGGGGCGTCCGCATCACGGTTTCCACCTCTTATTTCGTCCCCAAGCCCCACACCGCCTTCCAGTGGGAACCCCAGATCACCCGGGAGGAATACGAGCGCCGGGTGAAGCTGCTGCGGGAGGCCATCAACACCAAAACCGTCACCTATAGCTGGCATGACGGCGACACCAGCTTTTTGGAGGCGGTGCTGGCCCGGGGCGACCGCCGCCTGGGCAAGGTGCTGGAATGCGCCTGGCGCAAGGGCGCCAAGCTGGACGCCTGGGAGGACTATTTCTCCCTGGCGCGGTGGCAGGAGGCCTTTGCTGAGTGCGGCGTGGACCCCGCTTTCTATGCCTACCGCCGCCGGGAAAAGGACGAGATTATGCCCTGGCACATGATTTCCAGCGGCGTCACCGAGAATTATCTCTGGCGGGAGTATGAAAACGCCAAAGCCGGTGTCACCACGCCGGACTGCCGCACCCACTGCAACGGCTGCGGTGCCAATCGCCTGGTAGGGGGGAAATGCGATGTCTAAGCTGCGTCTTCTGTTTGTCAAGGAGGCCCAGGCGTCCTATATCTCCCATCTGGATCTGATGCGCACCTTCCAGCGGGTTTTCCCCCGGACGGAGCTTGAGATCAAGCACACCCAGGGTTTCCACCCCCATCCCATTCTGTCCATCGTCCTGCCCCTGCCGGTAGGCCAGCAGAGCGATTGCGAGCTGCTGGACTTTGAGGTGACCCAAGAGAGCAACGGCCGGGGCATCGCCGAGAAGCTGAATACCGGCATGCCCACCGGCATCCGTGTGCTGGACTGCTACGCGGCCACGCGGCCCATCCGGGAATTGGCGTTTCTCCAGGCCGATTTGGAGCTGCTCTATGACGGCGGTGTGCCCCAGGGCGCGGTGGAGGCGCTGCAAGCCCTGTTCGCCCGGGAGGAAATCATTATCGAAAAGCGCACCAAGCGCAAGGAGCAAGCCCAGGTGGACATTGCCCCCATGCTGCGCTCTGTGGACTTGCACGCAGGGGATAAGGCCATTTACGCCACCGTGGTGGTGCAGGCCCAGAACCCCGGCCTCAACCCCCAGCTGTTGGAGAAGGCCATCGCCGCCCATCTCCCGGCCCTGACACCCGACTTCGTCCGTGTCCGCCGCCGCCGCATTATGGATGAAAACGGCGAGGATTTCCGATAATTCCCCATTTTTTCAAAAAAACACTTGCATTTCTCTTTGCCTTATGGTATTCTATCATGGCGTTAAAAGGGTGGTCCTCTGTTGCCGGTGCTCCGAAAAGGGTGGGCGCCGCTGAAATGGCAGCATGAACGCCTATAATATAGGAGGATAATATCCATGGATCTCATGAAGGCATTCAACGAAAAGCAGCTGACCAAAGAGGCTCCCGCAGTGGAGGTGGGCGATACCGTCCGCGTGCACGTCAAGGTCAAGGAAGGCTCCCGCGAGCGTATCCAGGTCTTTGAGGGCATCGTCATTGCCAAGAAGCACGGCGGCATCGAGGAGACCATCACCGTCCGTCGTATCTCTTACGGCGTGGGCGTGGAGAAGGTTTTCCCCCTGCACTCTCCCTCTATCGATCATATCGAGGCTGTGCGTCACGGTTACGTGCGCCGCGCCAAGCTGTACTATCTGCGCGATCGCGTCGGCAAGGCCGCCAAGATCCGCGAGAAGCTGTAAGCCTGCCAAACAAAGAGAAACCGCCTGCTTTCACCGGCAGACGGTTTTTTCTTTCCTTTTTTATAAAAGTATGGTAAACTATACTGTAATTTTTTTGGAGGTGATCTTTTGCAGATCGACAGCCTGAGCTGGTTCCCCGGCCACATGACAAAAACGAAGCGGATGATCACCGCCGAAATCGGCAACATGGACGCCGTGTGTGAGATCGTGGACGCCCGCATCCCCCTGTCCTCCCGCAATCCCGACGTGGACGACATGGTGGGGGCCAAGCCCCGCATGATCGTTCTCAACCGGGTGGATCAGGCCGATCCCCGTGAGACGAAGCGCTGGGCCGCCTGGTTTCGGGAGAGGGGCTTCGCCGTGCTGGAGGCCAACGCCAAGGGCGGCGGCGGCACGAGCCAGTTCCCCGCAGCCGTGCGCTCGCTGCTGCAGGATAAAATCGCCGCCTGGGAGGCCAAGGGCCAGGTGGGCCGCACCGTCCGGGTGATGGTGCTGGGCATCCCCAACGTGGGCAAGTCCACCTTTATCAATAAGGTGGCCCACCGCAAGACCGCCAGGGCGGAAGATCGCCCCGGCGTCACCCGCACCAAGCAGTGGGTGCCGGTGGACCAGACCCTGGAGCTGCTGGACACCCCCGGCATCCTGTGGCCCAAGTTCGACGATAAAAACGTGGGATTGCGCCTGGCCTTTACCGGGGCCATCAAGGACGACGTCATGGACATCGAGGAGCTGGCCTGCGCTCTGATGGCGTACCTGGCCGCCCACTATGCCGATATCGTCACCCAGCGGTATAAAATCACCATTGAGGACGGCGACAGCGGCTATGACCTGCTCATCAAGGCAGGTCGCAAGCGGGGCTTCCTCATGCGGGGCGCCGAGGTGGACACCGAGCGGATGGCCCGGATTCTGCTGGATGAATTCCGGGGTGGCAAGCTGGGTACCTTTACATTGGAAACGGTGGAGGACGCGCAATGAGTGAGATGACACACCCCTGGGCCATAGAGGACGAGTGCTTTGCCCAGGGCGCCGGGTGGGTCTGCGGCTGCGATGAGGCCGGGGCCGGGCCGCTGATGGGCCCTGTGTACGCCGCGGCGGTGATCCTGCCCCGTGGCTGGACGGCCCCCGGCCTCAACGACTCCAAGAAGCTGACGGAGAAGCGCCGTGAGCAGCTCTATGCCGAGATCACCGCCCACGCCGTGGCCTGGTCGGTGGCCCGTGTAGAGGCCGCCGAGATCGATGCCACCGATATTTTAAGCGCCCGCATGAAGGCTATGCAGCTGGCTATCGACGGCCTTTCCCGGTCGGCGGACGTGGCCCTCATCGACGGCAACCGGGACAAGGGTAAGTCCGCCGCCATCACCACGCCCCACCGCCTGGTGGTAGGCGGCGACGGCAAGAGCGCCAGCATTGCCGCGGCCTCCATTCTGGCCAAGGTCAGCCGTGACCGCTACGTCTGCGACGTGCTGGATCGGCAGTACCCCCAGTATCAGTTCGCCCGGCATAAGGGCTACGGCACCAAGCTGCACTACGCCATGCTGGCCGAGTTTGGCCCCTGCCCGGAACACCGACTGTCGTTCCTGAAAAAATGGGAGGCGCCCCATGGCCAATAACGGACGCTGGGGCGAGGCCCGGGTGGCGGATTACCTGCGGAATAAGGGCTACCGCCTGGAGGCTTCCGGCTACCACTGCCGTTTCGGTGAGATCGACATCATCGCCTGGGACGGCCCCATGCTGTGCTTTGTGGAGGTCAAAACCCGCACCAATGTGGACATGGCCCTGCCCCGGGAGTATGTGACGAAGAAAAAGCAAGCCAAGCTGAAAAAGACGGCCCTTTTCTTCCTGGCGGACAACGATCTGGACTGCCCCTGCCGCTTCGACGTGGCGGAGGTCTACGCTGAAAACCCCGACGTGCCGCCCCGCATCGTCTATTTAGAGGACGCATTTCAGTAAATTGTATTGAGGTGAGCGGATGATTCCCTATTTCGACGCCCATTGTGACACCATTTACCGCCTGGATGACCTGTCCCGGCGGGGCAGGGAAGAGACCCTGCGAGAAAACACCGTCCACGTGGACTTACAGCGCAATGCCGCTTTCTCCCCCCGTGCCCAGTTTTTCGCCCTCTACGGCGACGCCGCCCAAATCCCCGCCGGACAGCACTGGCAATTTTGCCGGCGGCTCCATCACCGCTATTGCCGTGAAATCGCCGCCAATCCCGATTTGGTGTCCCATTGTACCACCGGCGCGGAAGTGGACAAGGCGGTGGCGTCAGGCAGATCCGCCGCGCTTCTGTCCATCGAGGGGGCGGATTTGTTGGATTGTGACGCCCGCCGCATCCCGGAGGTGGCTGCCTGGGGTGTGCGGCTTCTCAACCCGGTGTGGAACCGGGCCAATATGCTAAGCGGCACCAACTGCGAGGAGCCGGGCCGTGGCCTGTCGGGGGCGGGCCGGGATTTCATCCGCGTGCTGGAGGAGCACCATATCTATCCCGATGTGTCCCACCTGTCCGACCCCGGTTTCTGGGATTTGATGAAGATAGCCCGCCGCCCGGTGGTGGCCAGCCACTCCAACAGCCGCACACTGTGTGCCCATCGCCGCAATCTCACCGACGATATGTTCAAGGCCATCCGTGACAGCGGCGGCGTGGTGGGTATCAATCTCTATACCGACTTCGTAGGCCCCGGGGAGGCCGGACAGACTAACAAAACGGATCAGATTTTGCGACACATTGAACATTTTTTGATACTGGATGGACAGAAAACGATATGTTTTGGCGGCGATTTGGACGGCTGTGAAAGCCTTGCCGGAGGCATAAACGGCGTGCAGGACATCCCGAAACTCTACGCCGCCATGGCCCGCCGGGGCTATGACGCGGGCCTTTTGTACGACATTTTCTGGGGAAATCTCCGCCGTATTCTGTAAGGAAAAGGGGTAAAGGAATGGCACTTTACACCATAGGTGATCTGCACCTTTCGCTGAATTCTGATAAGTCCATGGACGTGTTCGGCCCCGGCTGGGCCAACTATGTGGCGCGCATCCGGGAGGGCTTTTCCAGCCTCACCGAGGCCGATACCACCGTCCTGTGCGGCGACCTGAGCTGGGGCATGAGCCTGGAGGAATCCCTGGAGGATCTGCAATTCATCAATGCCCTCCCCGGACGGAAGATTTTGCTGAAAGGAAACCACGATTATTGGTGGAATACGGCCCGGAAAATGGAGAACTTTTTTAAGGAAAACGGGCTGAATTCTCTGGAAATATTACATAATAACTGCAAATATTACGGCGATATTGCCCTGTGCGGCACCCGGGGCTGGTTCTACGAATTGGACAGCGAGGGCACCCACAACGGCAAGATGATGGCCCGGGAGGTAGGGCGTCTGGAAGCGTCGCTGCAAGCCGCCGGGGAGGCGGAAAAGCTGTGTTTTCTCCACTATCCGCCCCTCTACACCGGCTATCGCTGCCCGGAAATACTGGCTTTATTGCAGAAATACGGCGTAAAACGGTGTTTTTACGGCCATCTCCACGGCGCCAGCCACAAGCGGCGCATCGAGGGAGACTGCGGCGGAACGGATTTCGCCCTGGTGGCGGCGGATTATTTGAGCTTCAAGCCGCTGAAAATTTGCGATTAAGCCAAAAAGTGAAGAATAAAAGATTGAAATTTTAATTTTAATATGGTATCATATCAAACTGCATTATGGAAAATTATGACCGCGTTACCATTCGGTCACATTAAACTGGAGGAACATCAACCATGAATGTCAAGAGCTGCGAGAAGGTAGAGAAGAGCAGAGTGGCACTGACCATTTCCGTCGGCGCTGAGGAGTTTGAGGCCGCTGTCAACAAGGCGTATCTGAAGATGCGCGGCAAGATCAACGTGCCCGGCTTCCGCGCCGGCAAGGCCCCCCGCAAGATTATCGAAAAGATGTACGGCGCCGAGGTCTTTTATGAGGAAGCCGTGAATATCGTGCTGCCCGACGCCTATGAGGCCGCCGTGGCGGAGCAGAAGCTGGACGTGGTGGGCTATCCCGAGGTGGAGCTGGAGGGCGTGAACGCCGAGGGCTGCACCTTCAAGTGCACCGTGCCTGTGTACCCCGAGGTGAAGCTGGGCCAGTACAAGGGCCTGGAGGCTCCCAAGGCGGAGGTCAAGGTGATGGCCGCCGATGTGAACGCCCGCTTGAATGAAATGGCCGACCGCAACAGCCGCCTCGTCAGCGTAGACCGGGCTGCCAAGAAGGGTGACACCGCCAACATCGACTTTGAGGGCTTTGCGGGTGGTGTGCCCTTTGACGGCGGCAAGGGCGAGAGCCACGACCTGGAACTGGGCTCTGGCAGCTTCGTGCCCGGTTTTGAGGATCAGGTCATCGGCATGAAGGCCGGTGAGGAGAAGGACATCGACATCACCTTCCCCCAGGATTACACCCCCGAGCTGGCCGGCAAGGCCGTGGTCTTCCACGTGAAGGTCAACGAGGTGAAGGTGAAGGAAGTGCCCGCTCTGGACGACGAGTTCGCCAAGGACGTGTCTGAGTTCGACACCCTGAAGGATCTGAAGGCCGACATCAAGAAGAAGCTGACCGAGGAGCGCAATACCGCTGCCCAGCGTGCCTTTGAGGACGTGCTGATGCAGAAGGTGGCCGACGGCATCGAGGCCGACATCCCCGACGCCATGGTGGACGCCCAGGCCGAGCAGATGGTGAACAACTTCAAGCAGCAGATGGCTGCCCAGGGCATCCCCTTCGAGCAGTATCTGAAGATGACTAACACCTCCGAGGCCGACTTCAAGGCCCAGGCCCAGGCACCCGCGCTGGGTCAGGTGCGGATGGATCTGGCCCTGGCCGCCATCGTGAAGGAAGAGAAGCTGGAGGCCTCCGACGCCGAGGTGGACGCCGAGATGGAGAAGGTGGCCCAGCAGTACGGCATGGATCTGGAGACCGTGAAGAAGTATCTCCGCGCCGATGAGGTGAAGGAGCAGGTGCTGCGTGAGAAGGCCATCCGCGTAGTGGCCGACAGCGCCAAGGCTGTGGCTCCCGAGGCTGCCGAGGAGGAGAAGGCCGCCAAGAAGACTGCCAAGAAGGCGGAGGACGGTGAGGAGAAGCCCGCCAAGAAGCCCGCTGCCAAGAAAACCGCCAAGAAGGCCGAGGACAAGGCAGAGTAAGAGAGATTAAATCACATAAGGGCGGGGTATAATTCAACTGTCTTTACAGGAGGTATCGTTATGAGTTTGGTTCCCTATGTTGTCGAGCAGACCAACCGGGGTGAGCGTTCCTACGACATTTTTTCCCGGCTGCTGAACGACCGCATCATCATCCTGGGCGAAGAGGTGAATGATACTACTGCCAGCCTGGTGGTGGCTCAGATGCTGTATCTGGAATCCGTTGATCCGGACAAGGACATTCAGCTCTACATCAACAGCCCCGGCGGCTCTGTCACCGCCGGTATGGCCATCTACGACACCATGCAGTATATCAAGTGCGACGTGTCCACCATCTGCGTGGGCATGGCCGCCAGCATGGGCGCTTTCCTGCTCTCCAGCGGCGCCGAGGGCAAGCGCATCGCCCTGCCCAACGCCGAGATCATGATCCATCAGCCCTCTGCCGGTACCCAGGGCAAGGTGACGGATATGGAAATCGACGTGGAGCATTTCCTGAAGATCAAGGAGCGCCTGAATAAGATCCTGGCCGAGAATACCGGCAAGACCCCCCAGCAGGTGAAGGCGGATTCCGAGCGGGATCACTGGCTCACCGCCGAGGAGGCCAAGGACTACGGCCTGGTGGATAAGGTTATTTACAAGAGGTAACATCCCATGGCAGACGAGAAGAAAACGCTGCGCTGCTCCTTCTGCGGCAAGCCGGAGCGGCAGGTACACCGGATGATCCAGGGCCCCGGCGTGCGGATTTGCGACGAGTGCGTGAACCTGTGTATGTCCATCCTGGACGACGGGTATAACGCCGCAGAATCCGTGGCCCGGACGGCGCTGGACGAGCTGCCCACGCCCCGGGAGATCAAGGACGTGCTGGATCAGTACGTCATCGGCCAGGAGAGCGCCAAGGTGGCGCTGAGCGTGTCGGTGTACAACCACTATAAGCGCATCATGTTCGGCGACGACCAGGACGTGGAGCTGCAAAAGAGCAACATCCTGATGATCGGCCCCACCGGCAGCGGCAAGACATTGTTTGCCCAGACGCTGGCCAAGACGCTGAAGGTGCCCTTTGCCATCGCCGACGCCACCACGCTGACCGAGGCCGGCTACGTAGGCGACGACGTGGAGAACATTTTGCTGCGGCTTTTGCAGGCGGCGGACTTCGACGTGGAGCTGGCGGAACGGGGTATCATCTACGTGGACGAGATCGACAAGATCGCCCGCAAGAGCGAGAACACGTCCATCACCCGCGACGTCAGCGGCGAGGGCGTGCAGCAGGCACTGCTGAAAATCCTGGAGGGCACCGTGGCCAACGTGCCGCCCCAGGGCGGACGAAAGCACCCCCAGCAGGAGTTCATCCAGGTGGACACCCACAACATCCTGTTCATCTGCGGCGGCGCTTTCGACGGCTTGGAGAAGATCATCGAGCGGCGCACCGACCGCAAGGGCATCGGCTTTGACGCGGTGGTGGAGAGCAAGGCACAGCGCCGCAGCGGCGAGCTGCTGAAAGAGGTACAGCCCCACGACCTGCTGAAGTTCGGTATCATCCCCGAGCTGGTGGGCCGTCTGCCGGTGATCGCGCCTTTGGACGGCTTGAGCCGTGATGATTTGGTACGCATCCTCACCGAGCCGAAAAACGCTCTGGTGAAGCAGTACTGCAAGCTGCTGGACTACGATAAGGTGGATTTGCAGTTTACCCCCGAGGCGCTGGGCGCGGTGGCGGACAAGGCCATTGAGCGCAACATCGGCGCACGGGGCCTGCGGGCCGTCATGGAGGGCGTATTGATGCCCATCATGTACGAGATTCCCTCCGATCCCACCATCTCCAAGGTGACGGTGACGGAGGCGTGCATCCGCGATGGCGCCGCCCCGGAGGTGGAGCACGACGGCTCCCGCACCCGGGAGCTGCCGGGAAGCGCAGCGAAGACGCTGGATTCCCCGGCATCGTAACAAGCAGGAGAGGAGCGACGGAATCGCCGCTCCTCTTTCCCCATTTACTATCCTTGCATAAGGAGTACCCTATGGAAGAGAACACGAGAATGAACATACCGGTGGTAGCCCTGCGGGGCCTCACCGTCTTTCCCAATCAGACACTGAGCTTTGACGTGGAGCGGGACATCAGCATTTTCGCCCTGGATCACGCCATGGAATCAGACCGCAGGGTGTTTCTGGTGACCCAGCGGGAGATTTCCACCGCCAAGCCAACGGAAAACGATTTATATGCCATCGGCACCATCTGCCACATTTTACAGATCATCAAAACCTCCGAAACCACGCTGCGCGTGGTGGTGGAAGGGGAGACCCGGGCCAGAATGCGGCGGATGTGGCAGTCCAAGCCTTTTTTACAGGCCAACGTGGAGCTGCTGGAGGAGGAATTCCCCGGCAGAGTCACCGCCCGGATGGAGGCGCTGTTGCGGCAGACCTATACCCTCATCGGGGAGTATAAGGACGTGGTCAGCAACCTGGACGACGACTTCTTTGCCGCCGTGCTGGATATGCGGGATCCCGGCGCCCTGGCGGACTTCATTGCCCAGAATGTGACGCTGCGCCACGATGACCGCCAGCGTATCCTGGAGGAACTGCATCCCACCCAGCGCCTGAAAAAGGTCAACGATATTCTGGCCCATGAGTTGGAAGTGCTGACCCTGGAGATGGAGCTGGATCAGAAGGTGCGCCAGCGGGTGGGCCAGGTGCAGAAGGACATGATTCTGCGGGAGCAGATGAAGGTGCTGCAACACGAGCTGGGCGACGACAAGGACGAGGAAATTGAGGAATATGAGGCGAAAATCCGGCAGTTGAAGCTGCCGGAGGAGGTGCAGCAGCGGCTGCTGAAGGAGGTGGATCGCCTCAGCAAGCAGCCCTTCGGCAGCGCCGAGTCCTCGGTGATTCGCAACTACCTGGACGTGTGCCTGGATATGCCCTGGAACAAGAAAACCAGAGATCGGGCGGACGTGGAGAAAACCCGGGAGATTCTGGACCGGGATCACTACGGCCTGGACAAGGTGAAGGAGCGGATCCTGGAATACGTTGCGGTGCGACAGATCCACCCGGAGACCAAGGGGCAGATCATCTGCCTGGTGGGCCCTCCGGGAGTGGGCAAGACCTCCATCGCCATCTCCGTGGCCAAGGCTATGAACCGCAAGTTGGCCCGGCTGAGCCTGGGCGGCGTGCGGGATGAGGCGGACATCCGCGGCCACCGGAAGACGTACATCGGCGCTATGCCGGGCCGCATCATCGATGCACTGATTCACAGCGGCTCCATGAACCCCTTGATGGTGCTGGACGAGATCGACAAGCTGGCCAGTGACATGCGGGGCGACCCCGCCAGCGCGCTGCTGGAGGTGCTGGACAGCGAGCAGAACTACGCCTTCCGGGATCATTTCCTGGAAATCCCCGTGGATCTGAGTAACGTGATGTTCATCACCACCGCCAACACCACCTCCACCATTCCCCGGCCGCTGCTGGATCGGATGGAGGTCATCGAACTCACCAGCTACACCGACGAGGAGAAGGTGCAGATTGCCAAACGCCATCTCATCCCCAAGCAGCTCAAGGCCCACGGCCTTACGTCCCAGAGGCTGCGTATCAGCGACGGCGCCCTGCGGCTGATGATTGCCGGCTACACCCGGGAATCCGGCGTGCGCCTTTTGGAACGGGAGATTCAAAAGCTGTGCCGCAAGGCGGCAATGCGGCTTGTCACCGGCGATGTAAAGTCTGTTGGCATTACAGAGAAAAACCTGAAAGATTTCCTGGGTGTGGTGAAGTTTACCGACTCTGTCCACAGTACCAGGGATCAGGTGGGCGTGGTGAACGGCCTGGCCTGGACCGAGGTGGGCGGTGAGATCCTGGAGGTGGAGGTCAACGTGATGGAGGGTGCCGGCAAGCTGGAGCTGACCGGCAACCTGGGCAACGTGATGCAGGAGAGCGCCAAGGCGGCGCTGTCCTGCCTGCGGAGCCGCTGGGAGACCCTGGGCATCGAGAAGGATTTCTACAAGACGAAGGACATCCACATCCATTTCCCGGAAGGCGCAGTGCCCAAGGACGGGCCCAGCGCCGGTATCGCCATCACCACCGCCATGCTGTCGGCGCTGACCGGCAGGCAGGTGCGGGGCACGGTGGCCATGACCGGCGAGGTGACGCTGCGGGGCCGGGTGCTGCCCATCGGCGGCTTGAAGGAAAAGACCATGGCCGCGCTGCGTAACGGCATGCGGACGGTAATCATTCCCAAGGATAACGAGAAGGATCTGGAGGAGATCGACCAGACGGTGCGCAAGGCGCTGCGGTTCGTGCCGGTGGAGACGGTGGAGCAGGTGTTTGCCGCCGCGCTGGTGCCCCAGAGCAAGGCCGACGCCGTGGATCATCTGACCATTCTGGCCAAGGACGGAGAGAAAGAGGTGCGCCGTGGTCATCAACTTTAACCAGGCGGAGTTCCGTCTGTCCGCCGTGAAGCCCCAGAGCTTTGTGCGGGACGGGCGGCCCCAGGTCACCTTTGCGGGGCGATCCAACGTGGGCAAGTCCTCAGTGATCAACCGCCTTCTGAACCGAAAAAACTTCGCCCGGGTGGGAGCCACCCCCGGCAAAACCAGCCAGATCAACTACTTCCTCATTGACAAGAAGATTTACTTTACAGACCTGCCGGGATATGGCTACGCCAAGGTTTCCCAGGCGGAGAAGGAGCGGTGGGGCAAGCTGATGGAGGCCTACTTTGCCGAGGAGGGACTCATCACCCTGGGGGTGCTGATTGTGGACGCCCGGCACAAGCCCACCGCCGACGACGTGACCATGCGGGAGTGGTTCCGGGGGGCGGCGTGCCCCTTGATCGTGATAGCCAACAAGCTGGACAAGCTGAAAAAGAGCGAGGTGGAGCCCAACCTGGCGGTGATCCGCCAGACGCTGGATCTGGGGGAGACGGATGTACTGATTCCGTTCTCCGCCGAGAAGGGCACGGGGAAAACCGAGCTTTTAAGCGCCATATCGCAGCTTTGCTGAATGAAATGCGGCCTTCCGTCTATTTGGGCGGAAGGCTTTTTCTATTTTTTGAAAATAGTAGTAGCTTTTTGGAAAGGAGTATGATATAATTCTAACAATCTCATATAAGGGAAGTTTCGGCTTCCCTAAGATAGTATCATAGGAGGTATTCCCATGGAAACTTACGGTCTGGAAAAGATGGGCATTATCAATGCCAAGGCTGTATATCGCAATCTGACCCCCGCCCAGCTCACCGAGCATGCGCTGCGCCGCGGCGAGGGCACGCTGAGCAACACCGGCGCGCTGGTGGTGAAGACCGGCAAATATACCGGCCGCAGCGCCAACGACAAGTTTATCGTTGACACCCCCAGTGTTCACGACGACATCGCCTGGGGCAAGGTGAACCGCCCCATCGACAAGGCGCGCTATGAGGCCATCAAGGCCAAGGTGGTGGCCTATTTGCAGGGCAAAGAGGTGTTTATCTTCGACGGTTTTGCCGGCGCCGATCCCAAGTACACCAAGGCCTTCCGCATCATCAATGAGCTGGCCTCCCAGAATCTGTTTATCCATCAGCTGCTGCGCCGTCCCAGCGCCGAGCAGCTTGCCAACTTCAAAGAGGATTACACCATCATCGCCGCCCCCGGCTTCAAGTGCATCCCCGAGGTGGACGGCACCCGCAGCGAGGCCGCTATCCTGGTGAACTATGAGGATCACGAGGTGGTGATCTGCGGCACCCAGTACGCCGGCGAGATCAAGAAGTCCGTGTTCTCCGTGATGAACTTCGTGCTGCCCAAGATGGGCGTGTTCCCCATGCACTGCTCCGCCAACATCGGCAAGAACGGCGACAGCGCCGTGTTCTTCGGCCTGAGCGGCACCGGCAAGACCACCCTGTCCGCCGACCCCAACCGCATGCTC
This sequence comes from Oscillospiraceae bacterium, assembly GCA_017448145.1. Taxonomy (GTDB): domain Bacteria; phylum Bacillota; class Clostridia; order Oscillospirales; family Oscillospiraceae; genus Vescimonas. The sequence goes on from JAFSMA010000142.1 coordinate 17,885, forward strand.
ATCGGCGACGACGAGCACGGCTGGGCTGACGACTCCGTGTTTAACTTCGAGGGCGGCTGCTATGCCAAGTGCATCAACCTGAGCCCCGAGGGCGAGCCTGAGATCTACAACGCCATCAAGTTCGGCTCCCTGGTGGAGAACGTGGTGATGGATCCCGAGACCCGCGAGTTTGACTTTGACGACGACTCCCTGGCCGTCAACTCCCGCGTGGGCTATCCCGTGGAGTACATCCCCAACGCCGAGCTGTCCGGCATGAGCCCCAGCGTGCCCAAGACCGTTATCTTCCTGACCGCCGACGCCTACGGCGTGCTGCCCCCCATCAGCAAGCTGAACAAGAACCAGGCTATGTACTACTTCGTGTCCGGCTTCACCTCCAAGGTGGCTGGCACCGAGATCGGCATCATCGAGCCCGTGCCCACCTTCTCCACCTGCTTCGGTGAGCCCTTCCTGCCCCTGGATCCCTCCGTGTACGCCGGTATGCTGGCGGACAAGGTGGAGAAGTCCGGCGCCAACGTGTACCTGGTCAACACCGGCTGGAACGGCACCGGTAAGCGCATGAAGCTGAGCTACACCCGCGCCATGGTCACCGCCGCCCTCACCGGCGAGATCGAGAAGTCCCAGTTCGTTACCGACCCCGTGTTCGGCGTGCAGGTGCCCACCTCCATCGAGGGTGTGCCCAGCGAGCTGCTGATCCCCGAGAACACCTGGGAGGACAAGGCCGCTTACAAGGCTTCCTGCAAGAAGCTGGCCGACAGCTTTGTGGAGAACTTCAAGAAGTACACCCACATGAGCGACGAGGTCGTGGCTGCCGGCCCCAAGGCGTAAATGCTTTTGGGATTGCGGATCGTATTTGCTGTATCAAAAATGCCGCAGGCGAAAGCCTGCGGCATTGAACCTGTCAAAAAACGGCTCTGCCGTTTTTTGACAATAGGATTGCAGTCTACTGCGCGCACGAATAGTACGCCTTTGGCGCACTATTCGCACACTTCGTAGCCTGAGATGTGAAAAAAGTGACGCGCATGTCGTCACTTTTTTCGGATTTCATGGGTTCGCGCCTGCGGGCGCGAAATC
>JAFSMA010000143.1 GCA_017448145.1 Oscillospiraceae bacterium
CGACCTCCCGATGAAATCAGATGGGGTGGGCGGAAATGACTATGGGCCCACCATGATATTATCCATTTCAATATTACGACAAAGGGGCGGCGATGTCAATTCTTTTATGATGCAATTTTACGCATTTGCAGGGGATTGCCCTATGGTATTTTCTGGATTTGGATAAATGAAAACACCTGTCCGCGGAGGGCGGACAGGTGTGAGGCAGAGAAAAGCCCCGGGAGCGGGGCTCCCGGGGGATTGCGCCTGCGGGCGCGAAATCTGCGATGCTTTTTTGGCAATAAAGGCCCCGGGAGCGTGGGGCTCCCGGGGGCTTTATTGTATGGTGGGGGAATCAGCCCTTATAGCCGATGGCGTCGGCCAGGGACTTTTCCAGGATGACCACGGCGTCGCGGTGCATGCGCATGAAGGTGCAGGGGCAATGGGGGTCCAGCTTATCGGTGCACAGCAGGGCGCGCATGGCGTCGGCCTTATTGCCGGCCACGATCATCAGCAGCTTTTTGGCACGCATGATGTTGCCCATGCCCATGGTGACGGCGTAGCGGGGCACGTCGTCACGGCTGGCGAAGAAGCGGGCGTTGGCGTCGATGGTGGAGGCGTCCAGGGTCTCCTTATGGGCGCCGTCCACCAGCACGTCGCCGGGCTCATTGAAGCCCAGGTGGCCGTCGGGGCCTACGCCCAGCACCTGGACGTCGATGTCGGTCTGGTCCAGGATGGCGTTGAACTCACGGAGATTTTCCTCCACGTCACCCACGCCCTTGGCCACGTAGGTGTTGGCCTTATCGATATTGATATGGTTGAAGAGGTTATCGTCCATGAAGTAGCGATAGCTCTGGTCATGGGTGCCGGGGAGGCCCACGTACTCATCCAGATTGACGCTGTGGACGCGGGAGAAGTCCAGGCCCTCCTCATGGCAGCGGCGGCTCAGCTCCTGATACATGCCCACGGGGCTGGAGCCGGTGGCCAGGCCCAGGGTGCAATCGGGCTTGGCACGGACGATATTCTCAATGATGTCGGCGCCCAGGCGGCTGGCCTCGGCGTGATCCTTGGCGATGATAACTTTCATGGTCTATTTCCCTATCCCCCGAAACGGGGGCCTTTCTATATTAATATAGTATGGTCAGTGCTTGGCCACGATGTGCTGCTGGTCCTTATAGATATGGGCGGCAGGGATGACGCCGCGGACGCAGGAGGTGGGGTAGACGTTGCTGTCCCGGCCGATGACGGTGCCGGGGTTGAGGACGCTGTTGCAGCCCACCTCCACCCGGTCGCCCAGCATGGCGCCCACCTTTTTGCGGCCGGTGGGGATGTGCTCGTCGCCGTTCTTGATGACCACGGGCAGCTTATCGGACTTGACGTTGCTGGTGATGGAGCCGGCGCCCATGTGGGCCTTATAGCCCAGGATGGAGTCGCCTACATAATTATAATGGGGCACCTGGACGTTATCGAAGAGGATGACGTTCTTCAGCTCGGTGGAGTTGCCCACCACGCAGTGATCCCCCACCAGGGCGCTGCCGCGGATGAAGGCGCACTGGCGCACCTCGGTGCCGTGGCCGATGATGCAGGGGCCGTGGATATAGGCGGAGGGGAAGACGGTGGCGTCCTTGGCGATCCACACGTCGGGGGCGGGGTGGTCATACTCCGCCTCGCTGAGGGTGGCGCCGATGGAGAGAATCAGGTCGGAGATGCCGGCCAGGGCCTCCCAGGGGTAGGTAAACTGCTGCAAATACTCGCCTGCCGCAGAGTGGGACAGGTCATACATATCCTCAATATGCCACATCATTTCTTCACCTCGATCAGATGTCCGGACGCCTCCATGGCGGCGATGATGGCGTCCACGTTGGCCTCGCACTGGGCGTCGGAGCCAGCCTCGGCCATGACCCGCAGCACCGGCTCGGTGCCGCTCTTGCGCAGGAGGACGCGACCGTTGTCGCCCAGGCGGGCGGTACATTCGTCCACCGCCTTCTGCACGGCGGGGTCGGCCAGAGTGCCGTCCTTATCGTCCACCCGGACGTTTTTCAGCACCTGGGGGTACATGGTGACGTCCTGGGCCAGGACGCTGAGGGGCAACTGGGTGGCCATCATCACGTCCATGAGCATGATGGCGGTGATGAGGCCGTCGCCGGTATGGGCGAACTTGCGGAAAATCACGTGGCCGGACTGCTCGCCGCCGATGAGGTGGCCGTTCTGCTTCATGTTCTCGTAGACGTAGCGGTCGCCCACGGCGGTCTTTTCATAGGCGATGCCCAGGCGGTCCAGGGCCTTATAGAGGCCGAAGTTGGACATGACGGTGGTGACCACGGTGTTGGTGGTGAGCTGGCCGTGCTCCTTCATATACTTGGCCACCACATACATGATCTTGTCGCCATTGACCACCTGGCCCCGCTCGTCCACGGCCAGGCAGCGGTCGGCGTCGCCGTCGAAGGCGAAGCCCACGTCCATGTGGTTCTCCCGGACGTACTGCTGGAGGCCCTCGATGTGGGTGGAGCCGCAGCCGGTATTGATGTTGACGCCGTCGGGCTGGGCGTTGATGACGCTGGTCTTGGCGCCCAGGGCGTTGAACACGGCGCCGCCAATCATCCAGGCGCTGCCGTTGGCGCAGTCGAGAGCCACCTTGCACCTGTCGAAGGGACGGGTGGCCAGGCTGGTGAGGTAGCCGATGTAGCGGTTGCGGCCGGAATAGAAGTCCACGGTGCAGCCAATCTTATCCTCGGTGGCCCAGGGGATCTCGGGCAGGTCGCCGTCGATATAGCGCTCGATCTCATCCTGGAGGTCGTCGTCCATCTTCTCGCCCTCGCCGTTCATCAGCTTGATGCCGTTGTCATAATAGGGATTATGGCTGGCGGAAATCATGACGCCGCAGTCGAAGCACTCGGTGCGGGTGATGTAGCTGACGCAGGGGGTGGTGGTGACATGGAGAAGATAGGCGTCGCAGCCGGAGGAGGTGATGCCTGCGGCCAGGGCGGACTCGTACATATAGGAGGAACGACGGGTATCCTTGCCGATGACGATGCGGGCCTTGTCGCCGGTGTGGAGGGCGGCGTAGTGGTGGCCCAGGAAACGACCGGTGAGGAAGGCGTGGCGGGCCGTCAGGTCCACGCCGGCCTTGCCCCGGAATCCGTCGGTGCCGAAATATTTGCTCATAGGAATACACTCCTTACTGATCCATTATGCGGGACAGCCGGCGCTGTGGCGCGCAGAGCCGTCCTCCTCCGGTCACGGTTTCTTCTGTTTTGCGGTCGCCCGCATATTTGTAAAGCCGTGTCACATGGCCGGACACCACGGGAGAGCACCCGCCGAATGTTCGATAACCGCGGCAGACCGCCGCAGCAACGGCGCGGAATGCGCCGAAAGCCCTCCTCCTCGTCGTCCCGCTCGCCTGCCATCAGGCGCGGGCGCTGGCGCTATGTCGGTGTGAGCCGAAAGCCTCCTTTCACAGCCACAGGTTTCAACCAAGATATTATAGCACCCTCTTACAAAATATTCAAGATGTGGGGGGATAATTCGTGGGGAGGGGCTGTATGAGGGGGGGATGGGTGGGGCGGGACGGGGGCGGAGGGAGATGATGACGGGTGCCATTTAACCGGGGTTGGCGGTGGTCGTTGCGGTGACGGCGGGACACGTAGGTCCCGCCCTACGGAGGTAATCGCGGCCATCCGCGTCTGACGGTAGCCGTTATCATCATTGCCGCCGTGCAGCGGGCGCTTCGTGAAGCGCCCCTACAGAGGTATCGTCAACGATTGCCGTGTAGCCGAAGTTTGGGGGTATTGCAGCGGGGTGCGGGCCGCCGGGGGCGGCGGCCCCTACGAACGGTTGTCGAGCCTTTTTACCATTCAGCCATACGCGGTGGTTGTCGTTGCCGGGGGTGGGCGGAGCAGAGCCCCGCCCCTACGAAGCGGTATGATACCGTTTGGCATGCAACCGGGGTTGGGGGTGGACGCTACCGGGCATGCGGGCCGCCGGGGGCGGCGGCCTCTACG
>JAFSMA010000144.1 GCA_017448145.1 Oscillospiraceae bacterium
CCTGCCCTTTTTCCACACCACATACGGAAATCCCCCAGCCCTTTCCGGGCCGGGGGATTTCCGTTGGAGAGAAAAAGAGATAGAAGCTATTTTCGTGAGATGAGGCGGGTGTGGAGGGCCATCAGCAGGTGGGCCAGGGGGCACAGCAGCACCAGCACCGTGCCGCCGCAGAATAAGGCCCCCCAGTAGATGGCGGCGATGGACAGGGAGAACGCGCCGTCCACGTCCCGGCCCAACAGCAGCCCCGCTATCGCCCCCAGGGCGTAGACGATGAGGCCCGCCCGCCGCAGAAAGCGGCCCACCGCCCGGCGCTCGGCGTCCAGCGCGTCAGGCGCGGCGTCCTTCGGCGGGGCAGGGTCGGTGCAGGTAGGAGGCTCGCCCAGCGCCGTGCTGCATTTCTGGCACACCGCGCACCGGGGCAGGCACACCGCGCCGCAGCCGGGGCAGACTTTGTAGGACATGGGACGCCTCCTTTGCAGGTCAGGTCTGGCGTACTATATCACGCGGCCCACCAAATTGCAATATGCTATGCGCATATTGCGCAAATATTTTTCGCCGTTTTTCTGCTGCCGACAAGTAGGCCCAAAATCATCTGCCTACGGCGGACAGCGCCCACAGAATGGCGCCGTAGACGGCGCTGGCGGCGGTGCCGAACACGATCACCGGCCCCGCCACGGTGAACAGCTTTACCGCCGTGCCGGTGATGAGGCCCTCGGCGCGAAAGTCGATGGCGGGGGAGGCCACGGCGTTGGCAAAGCCGGTGATGGGCACCAGCGTCCCCGCCCCGGCGTGGCGGGCCAGCTTGTGGTAGAGGCCCAGGCCCGTCAGCAGGGCGGAGAGGAACACCAGCGTCACCGAGGTGGCGGTGGCGGCGTCGGTTTCGGCAAGGCCGGCGGCGGCCCAGCCGTCCCGGATGACCTGGCCCAGGCAGCAGATGGCGCCGCCCACGGCAAAGGCCAGGGCCACGTTTTTCCCCAGGGGGGAGCGGGGCGCCATTTGGCGCACCAGATTGTCGTATTCCTGCGGCGAGAGATTCATAAAATCATCCTTTCCTTTTTTCCACAGTATGGGGCAAAGGGGGTCAAATCATGCGTTGCCATCTCCGCAAAAAAGGGTTATACTATTAAAAAAATTGGAAAGCGAGGGGAGCGCCATGACCGATCCCGCCCATCCCTTTGGCCGCAAGGCAAGGCAGCGGGCGCTGATCGACCCGGTAAGCTGCACCGGCTGCGGCTGGTGCGCCATGTTCTGCGTGATGGACTGCATTGTGCTGCGCCCCGACGGCCTCTATGAGGTGGACGAGGACAGGTGCATCGGCTGCCGCAGCTGCAAAGTCAACTGTTTTTCCGGGGCCGTCACCATGCTGCCCCCCAAGATGACGGAGGAGAACAAGCCATGACCGCCAATCGCCCCAACGTGGGCTTGTATGTCCACATCCCCTTCTGCGCCGCCAAGTGCAACTACTGCGACTTCTACTCCCTGGCCCACCGGGAGGACAAAATGGACGACTACTGCGCCGCCCTGACGGGGCACCTCCGGGAGGTGGCCCCCCGGATGGAGGGCCAGCAGGTGGACACGGTGTATTTCGGCGGCGGCACCCCCAGCTATCTGGGCCCCAAGCGGCTGGCCGCGCTGCTGAAAACCATCCGCAAGGGCTACACCCTGACGGCGGACGCGGAGATCACCCTGGAGGCCAACCCGGACAGCGCCGGGGACGCGAAAGCCCTGAAAGCGCTGCGCAAGGCGGGGTTTAACCGCCTGTCCCTGGGGGCCCAGGCCATGGACGACGATATGCTCCGCGCCATCGGCCGCATCCACACGGCGCAGCAGGTGAAGGAGGCGGTGTCCGCCGCCCGCAGCGCCGGGTTTCAGAATATCAGCATCGACCTGATGTACGGCCTGCCGGGCCAGACCATGGCCCACTGGCAGCAGACACTGATGGACGCCGTCGCCCTGGGCACGGAGCACATCAGCGCCTATGGGTTGAAGGTGGAGGAGGGCACGCCCCTGTGGCAGCGGCGGGAGGAAGCCGATTTGCCGGGCGATGACGCCCAGGCCGACATGTACCTGTGGGCGGTGGAGGCGTTGGCGGCGGCGGGGTACGGGCAGTATGAAATCTCCAACTTCGCCCGCCCCGGCTTCGAGAGCCGCCACAACCTGCGGTATTGGCGCATGGCGCCCTACGCCGGCTTCGGCCCCGGGGCCCACTCCGACTTCGGCAACGTGCGCTTTGCCTATGAGAAGGATTTGGACGGCTACCTGGCCGGGGACATGCGCCTGAGCGAGCGGGAGGAAATTTTGCCCCGGGAGCGGTGCATGGAGTACATCATGCTGTCCCTGCGAACGGCGGAGGGCATCTCCCGCGCCACCGTGGAGCGGACGTACCGCAAGCCCTTCGCCCAGGCGGAGGCGGTGTTCCGGGAATTGGCGGAACACGGCCTGGCGGAGGCCACGGAGGCAGGCTGGCGGCTGACGCCACGGGGCTTTCTGGTGTCCAACGCCATCATCTTGCAGGTACAGCAGGCGGTGTTTGACGCGCAAATGGCGCGGTAAATAGAAAAAAGAGAGGCGTGAAGCCTCTCTTTTTTTCATGCGCGACCAGCGCAATTCATGTGCCGTCCGGCACAAATCACGCCGCAAGGCAATTCATGCGCCTTTGGCGCAATTCATTTTATCCATCCGCCCACCCTTGGCGATAATCGTTGCCGGGTTCGGGCGATTCGTGAATCGCCCCTACGATACAACAGTCATCGGTTCTCTTTGTAGGGGCGCTTCAAGAAGCGCCCGTTTGCCCGGCGGCAATCATTATACACGGCAGGTTGGTTGCGAAGGGGTTGCGATGTTGTCCCTGCCTTCCCCTTGGGGGGAAGGCAAGGCGAATAGATAAAACTTTGCACAGCCTTCCCCTTGGGGGGAAGGTACCCCAGTGCGCACACTGGGGGGAATGAGGGGGCGATTTTGCAGCGACTTTCGGTGCGTGGGTGGGCATCGCCCCCTCATCCGTCACGGCCTTTGGCCGTGCCACCTTCCCCCCAGGGGGAAGGCGAGGCGGTTATTGTTGCCTTTTGCCATTCATCCGGCTTTTTCACCGCCGCCATTCCCCCTTTTTTTCGCCTTCTGTTTTCCTTTTTCTTCCTTTGTCGCAGGGCGTTTGTAACGTTTTCATAAACATTTTTCCCGCCTTCTTGCATCGGAAAAATCCGGGTGATATACTGTCACACTGAAATGTTATGAAATCGAGAAAGGAGGGGATGCGGATGCCTGCCTTCAGCGTAAAAAAGCCGCTGACCGTCTTTGTGGCGGTGCTGGCCGTCATTGTGCTGGGCGTGGTGGCCTACATCAAGATGACCCCCGACCTGCTGCCCAACATGGACTTCCCCTATGCCATTATCGTCACCGCCTACCCCGGCGCCAGCCCTGAGAGCGTGGAACAGGAGGTGACCGGGCCGGTGGAGCAGTCCATGGCCACGCTGGAGCACATCAAGGAGGTCACCTCCACCAGCAGCAACAGCGTGTCCATGGTGGTGCTGGAATTTGAAGAAGGGGTGAACATGGACACGGTTTCCGTGGACATTCAGCAGAAGCTCTCCGCCCTGTCCGGCCAGTGGAGCGACACCGTGGCCACCCCCTACGTGATGAAGATCAACCCCTCCATGCTGCCGGTGATGGTGACCGCCATCAGCTACGACGACCGGGACGTGCACCAGGTCAGCGACTTCGTGGACGAGACACTGGCCCAGAAGCTGACGGGCGTCACCGGCGTGGCCAGCGTGGACATCAACGGCACGGTGGATCGCCAGCTCCATGTGATCCTTGACCCGGAAAAGCTGGACGGCGTGTCCCAGACGGTATACGACGCGGCGGTGAAAAAGCTGGATCAGGCCCAGAAGCAGCTGGACAGCGCCAAAAATCAGCTCACCGCCGCCCAGAAGGCCCTTTCCGACGGCAAAAAAGCGGCGGCGGACGGCATCGGCGACGGCGTGGTGTCCGCCATCCGAAAGGCCCGGGCATCACTGCCCGACTTCACCGCCCCGGCGGGGGGCACCGCCACCGGCACCGATCTCCCCGACCTGGGGCCCCTGCCCCAAGACCCGGCCGACTGGCCCGACTATTTCAGCCAGATCGACCCCCAGCAGTGGACGGATCGCATCTCCGCCCTGAGAGAGCAGTTTGACGCCCTGCAAAAGTCCCTCTCCGACGCGGCCAAGGCTATGGACAGCCTTACCGACACCCTGAACAACGACAAGGAGCTGGCCAAGCTGGGCGGCCAGCTGTCCCAGGGCGTGGGTGGCCTTTTGGACGCGGTGACGCTGCTGACCAAGTCGGAAATGCAGCTGGACAGCGCCCTGTCCACCATCGACCAGGGCCTTGCCACCTTGAAGGACACCCGGAAAAATCTGGACAGCCAGACCGACGTGGGCGGTATGCTGAGCATGAGCACCCTCTCCGCCCTTTTGACGGCCCAGGACTTCGCCATGCCCGCCGGGTACGTCAGCGACGAGAGCGGCGTGCAGTACATGGTGTCGGTGGGCGACGCCCTGGCTTCCGAGGAAGAGCTGCGGACGCTGGTGCTGTTCGACCTGGGGCTGGAGGACGTGGCACCCATCCGGCTGGAGGACGTGGCCACCGTGTTCGTCACCGACAACAGCGCCGAGATTTACACCAAGCTCAACGGCGAAAACGGCGTTATCGCCTCCTTTACCAAGCAGTCCAACTACGCCACCGCCCAGGTCAGCGAGAACCTGGCGGCGCGCTTCGCCGCCCTGGAGCAGGAATACCCCGGTCTCCATTTCGTGCCGCTGATGGACCAGGGGGACTACATCCACCTGATCGTGAACAGCATTTTGTCCTCCCTTCTCTGGGGGGCGCTGTTCTCGGTGGTGGTGCTGTTCCTCTTTTTGCGGGACTGGCGGCCCACGGTGATTACCCTGGTTTCCATCCCGGTAAGCGTGATTTTCGCCATTGTGCTGATGTATTTCAGCGGCGTCACCATCAACATGATCTCCCTGTCGGGCCTGGCCGTGGCGGTGGGTATGCTGGTGGACAACTCGGTGGTGGTCATTGAGAACATCTACCGCCTCCGGGCCAAGGGCTACACCGTCATTCAGGCGGCGGTGTCCGGCGCGGGGCAGGTGCTGGGGGCCATCACCGCCTCCACCCTCACCACGGTGTGCGTTTTCCTGCCCATCGTGTTCGTGGAGGGCATCACCAAGCAGCTTTTCACCGACCTGGCCCTGACCATGTGCTACTCGCTGCTGGCGTCCCTTTTGGTGGCGCTGACGCTGGTGCCCGCCATGGCCGCCGGGCTGCTGCGCCGGGAGCACACGGTGAAAAAAGGCGTGCTGGATTACGTCTATCCCGTCTACGAAAAGGCGCTGCGCTTCTTCCTTGACCACAAGGCCGGGGTGCTGCTGCTGTCGCTGGTGCTGCTGGTGACCTCCGGCTTCGCCGCCGTGCAGCGGGGCTTCACCTTCATGCCCGACATGGACATGAACATGATCAACGTTACCGTCACCATGCCGGAGGACGCCGACATGGCCCAGGCGGTGGCATTGGCCGACGAGGTGAGCCGTCGGGCGCTGGCGGTGGAAAACGTGGAGACCGTGGGCGCCATGATCTCCTCCGGCGGCGGCGCGTCCATGATGGGCGGCATGACCGGCGGCGGGCAGTACGATGCCACGCTGTATATCACCCTGCCCGAGGGCAAGAGCGGCAACGCCGCGGGCCGGGCCATTGAGGCCGCCTGCGAAGACCTTCCCTGCACCGTGTCCGCCTCCGGCGCCATGGCGGGGATGGACTTCATCACCGGCAGCGGCATCGGCGTGAACCTGTACGGCTCCGATATGGAGACGCTCCACGATGCCGCCACCGCCCTGGCCCGCCGCATGGAACAGGTGGACGGCGTGGCGAGTGTGTCCGACGGCCTGGAGGACGCCGCCCCGGCCCTCCACGTGGCGGTGGATCGGGACAAGGCCATGGCCCACGGCATGACCGTGGCCCAGGTGTATATGAAGATCGCGGCGGCCCTGCCCGCCTCCGTCACCGGCGCCGACGTGACGCTGGACGGCAGCAAAATGGGCGTGGTCATCGAGGGCCTGGAAGCTGACCGGGTGACGGTGGAAAACCTGCTGGAGCTGACCATCACCCCCGACAGCAACCTGTCCGCCATGGCGTCCATGGGGGGCATGGGCGGTTCCTCCGGCAGCGCCATGTCGTCCATGATGAGCATGATGGGCGGCGGGTCTGATATGAGCAGCATGATGGCCATGATGGGCGGCGCTGCCACCAGCGCCGTCACCACCACCGATGACAGCAGCGACAGCGACGGCTCATTCCGCCTGGGGGACGTGGCCACGGTGGAGAAGACCGTCAGCCTTTCCACCATCCGCCACGACGCGCAGCGGCGGTACGTCACCGTGACGGCCCAGGTGGCGGAGGGGCGGAACGTGACGCTGGTCACGGCGGCGGTGCAGCGGGCGGTGGGCTCGCTGACGCTGCCGGACGGCGTGACCCTGGCCTACTCCGGCGAGAACGAGCAGATCATGGAGGCCATGGAGCAGCTGATGCTGATGCTGCTTTTGGGCATCATACTGGTGTATTTCATTATGGTGGCCCAGTTCCAGAGCCTGAAATCCCCCTTTATCGTCATGTTCACCATCCCTCTGGCCTTCACCGGCGGCTTTTTGGCGCTGCTGATCGCCGGGATCGAAATCAGTGTGGTGTCCCTCATCGGCTTCGTGATGCTGGTGGGCATCATCGTGAATAACGGCATCGTGCTGGTGGACTACATCAACCAGCAGCGCATCGCCGGTATGGCCCGGCGGGACGCCATCGTGGACGCGGGCATCACCCGTATGCGGCCCATCTTTATGACATCCCTCACCACCATTTTGGGCCTTATCGTCATGGCTCTGGCCCAGAACGTGGGCACGTCGCTGATGCAGCCGGTGGCCCTGGTGTGCATCGGTGGACTGCTGTACGCCACGCTGATGACCCTCTTCGTGGTGCCCTGCATCTACGACATGATGAACAAAAAAGAGCTGCGCCACGTGGACGAGGCGGAGCTGAAACAGGTGGAGGACTAAACGGGAAAGGGATAACGGTCTTGTCCGTAGGGGCGCTTCATGAAGCGCCCGCTTGCCGGTTGGCGGAGATGATGAAGGGTATGGTTGGTTGCGAGCGGTATCGGTCTTGTCCGTAGGGGCGGGGCTCTGCTCCGCCCAATGCCCCGGCAATTGACGAGAAAAGGGCGGAGCAGAG
>JAFSMA010000145.1 GCA_017448145.1 Oscillospiraceae bacterium
GCCAGCCAGGACGGCCCTCTCCGGGAAAACGACATGCAGCAGGGCGAGGTGGTGGACGCACGGCGGACACTGCAAGCGTGGCACGGCGTGACGGTGCGGGACTACGGCACCGCCAACCTGGCCTGCGCCGACTGCGTGCCCATCCGGGAGCAGGAGCATTTCACCGGCCGCCTTTTCACCACCCCCAACGGCGAAAGGGTGCTGGATTTCGGCCAGAACCTGGCGGGATACATCGCCTTTACCCTGACGGCCAGGGCGGGCCAGACCATTACCCTCTGGTGCGGCGAGACCCTGGATGAAAACGGCAACTTCACCCAGGAGAATTTCCAGGACCGTCAGCGCCACAAGGAGGGCGGCACACGACAGCAGGTGGTGTACACCTGCCGGGAGGGCCGCAACGAGTATAAGACCACCTTCTCCCTGTGGGGCTTCCGCTACGCCAGGGTGGAGACGGACATCCAGTTGACGGACGCGGCGTTCACCGCCATCGCCGTCTACTCCGACATAGAGCGGACGGGGTGGTTCACCTGCGGCAATGAGGACGTGAACCGCCTGGTGGAGAACACGGTGTGGAGCATGAAGTCCAACTTCTGCGACGTGCCCACCGACTGCCCCACCCGGGAGCGGGCCGCCTGGACCGGCGACATGGGCGTGTTCATCGAGACGGGCCTCTATCTCATGGACTGCGGCGGCGTGGTGCGGAAATGGCTGGGCGAATGCCGGGTGAACCAGTACGACGACGGCAAAGTCGCCAACATCGCCCCCCGGAACAACGTGCCCGGCTTCACCGCCAAGTTGCTGGCGGGCTCCGTGGGCTGGGGCGACGCCGCCATACTGGTGCCCTGGGCGCTGTACCGCCGCAGCGGCGACGCACGGATTTTGCAGGAGAACGCGGACATGATGGGCCGGTGGTACGGCTTTTTGGAGAGCCGGGCAGGGCAGCAGCAGAGCGCGGTGAACATGGACGCCATCCCGGAGCAGTACAAGGCCATGCTGGCCAATCTGCCCCCGGAGGCGCTGGCCCAGATGATGCAGAAATTCGCCCCCGCCCCCGGCGGCGACGGCAATCCCTATGAGAAATACACCATCTCCTCCGGCACGGACTACGGCGAGTGGTGCGAGCCGGACGTGGACAGCGTGGGGGCCATGGGCAAGCCCCAGCCCAAGGTGGCCACCGCCTACTACGCCAAGTCCGGCGCGGTGCTGGCGGAAATCAGCGCCATTCTGGGGGATGATGCCGCTGCGGCCCACTACCGGGAAATCGCAGACGGCGCCAAAAAAGCCTACCGCCATCTGGCGGCACCGGAGGGCGTGATTCGCTCTGACCGGCAGGCGGAATACGTGCGGGCCATTCGGTTTGACCTGCTGGACGGTGCGGAAAAGCAGCAGGCGGCACGGGACCTGGACGCGCTGGTGCGGCGCTGCGGCTGCCACCTGAACACCGGCTTCCTGGCCACCCCCGACCTGTGCCCGGTGCTGGCGGAGAACGGCTGCACCGACACCGCCTACGCCCTGCTGCTGCAGCCCACCTGCCCCGGCTGGCTCTATGAGGTGAAGCGGGGCGCCACCACCATCTGGGAGGAGTGGGACGGCGTGGATGCGCAGGGCCGGGTAAAGGCGTCGCTGAACCACTACTCCAAGGGTGCCGTGTGCGGCTGGCTCTTTGGCGGCGTGTGCGGCATACGGGTAGACCGGGGCGAAATCACCCTCGCCCCCCAGCCCCATCCCTCCCTGGGCCACGCCGAGGCAAATTACCTCTCCCCCGTGGGCGAAATCGTCAGCGGCTGGCGGTACGACGGCGACACCGTCCGCTACCACTTCTCCCTGCCGGTCAACACCACCGCCCGGGTCATCCTGCCCGACGGGCGAGAGGCCCTTTTGGGCCCGGGCGACCACACCATGTCATTCCTTGCGTAAGGCAAATAAATCATATATTCTATTGTGAAAAGGAGAATCATCATGGCAAAAGAGAAATTGACCCAGAGCGAAATCGACGGTGTGCAGTATCGCCGCGCCAAACTGTGGCAGATCATCCTGGTGGCCTGCAACGCCCTCAACGGCATGGCCATCTATTCCCTCATCGGCCAGGCGTCCTATGCCGCCAGCATCGGCTTCGGCATCTCCACGCTGCTGGTGGGCGGCCTGCTGACCTTCACCCGCATTTTCGACGCCATCACCGACCCGCTGCTGGCCTTCCTGTATGACCGGGTCAACACCCCCTTCGGCAAGATTCGTCCCCTGATGCTGCTGGGCTGGCTCATCCAGTCCCTGGGCATTATGTGCATGTTCTCCTGGACGGCCAGCAAGGGCTTCGGCGTGGGCATGTTCCTCATCACCTACATGGTGTACGTCATCGGCTACACCATCGTGAACATGACGGCCCAGACCCTGCCCGCCCTGCTGACCAACGACCCCCGGCAGCGGCCCACGGTGGGCGTGTGGCAGACGGTGTTCAACTACCTGGTGCCCATGGCCTTCACCATCATCCTCAACACCAAGCTGCTGCCCAAGTACGGCGAAATCACCATGACCGAGGCCGGCGGCTACGCCGTCAACTACTCCCAGGCGTACCTCACCGCCGCCGCCATCTTCACCGTGCTGGTGTCCCTGGTGGGCGTGATCCTGTGCTGCGTCGGCATCTCCGCCTACGACAAGCCCGAGAACTTCCGGGGCACCAACAAGAGCGCCGAGCGGCTGAAGTGGAAGGATATGTGGGCGGTGCTCAGCAAGAATAAGCCCCTGCAGGCCTACATCATCTCCGCCTCCTCCGACAAGATTGCCCAGCAGGCCGGCTCCACCGCCATCGTGGGCACCATGCTCAGCGGCATCCTCATCGGCAACATGACCATCGCCACCTACCTGTCTGTGGGCGGTATGCTGCCGTCCATCCTCTTCGCCATCCTGGGTGCCCGGTACTGCGGCAAGCACGGCAACAAGGAGGCCATTGTGAACTGGGCCAAGTACTGCATCTACGCCAACATCGTGATGATCGCCTTCTTCGCCATCACCTGGTTCACCGTGGGTACCGGCACCATCGCCAGCTTCGGCATCACCATGATCATCTACATCCTGCTGACGCTGGTGTGCAACGGCTTTATGATGGCCGGCACCACCGCCAACACCGCCTTTATGGCCGACATCATCGACTATGAGCTGGATCGCAGCGGCAAGTACATCCCCGCCGTGGTGTCCGGCACCTACTCCCTGGTGGACAAGATCGTGTCCTCCTTCTCCGCCCTCATCGCCACCGGCTGCGTGGCCCTCATCGGCTACACCAGCACCATGCCCCAGCCCGGCGACTCCCCCACCGGCTCCATTTTCTGGGTCACCATGTTCCTGCGCTACGGCCTGGCCATCCTGGGCTGGATCTGCACGCTGTGGGCCATGCGCACCTGCCGCCTGGGCAAGAGCGAGATGGTAGAGGTGCAGAAGCGCATCGAGGACAAAAAGGCTGAGGCCCAGGCCGAGCTCTTCGAGGAAGAACTGCACAAGGGAGATCCGAAGAATGCGTAACATCACGGCATTGCATGAGGGCTGGCGGTTTCTGAAAGCCGACCTGCCTGTGGAAACGGCCATGGCCTACGCCCCCCGGGGCGAGGCCGTCACCGTGCCCCACACCTGGAACGCCATCGACGGCCAGGACGGCGGCAACGACTACCACCGGGGCCGCTGCTGGTACGTCCGGGAGCTGACGGCGGAGGAGACCGCGGGGGAGCGGCTGTTTCTGGAAATCAATGGCGCCAATCACACCTGTGAGGTGTACCTGAACGGCGAAAAGCTGGCTTGCCACGAGGGGGGCTATGCCACCTTCCGTGTGGCCCTCACCGGCCACCTGGCGGCAAAAAACGTGCTGGCCATCGCCGTGGACAACCGGGACAGCGACCACGTGTACCCCCAGAAGGCGGACTTCACCTTTTACGGCGGCCTGTACCGGGACGTGAACCTGATTGCCGTGCCCGCAGCGCATTTCGAGCTTTTGAAGGACGGCACCCCCGGCATCAAGGTGACCCCTGTGGTGGATTTGGCAAAGAAAACCGCCACCGTCACCGTGGAGACGTGGCACAACGGTAAATCGGTGGATATCACCGTGAATGGCGAGACAAAGACGGTGGAGCGCCGCGCCGAGTTTGTGATTGAAAATGTCCACCTCTGGGATGGCGTGGACGATCCATTCCTCTACACCGCCACCGCTACCCTGCCCTCCGGCGACACCGTGTCCGCCCGCTTCGGCTGCCGGGTGTTCGCCTGCGACAGCGAGAAGGGCTTCTTCCTCAACGGCCGCAGCTACCCCCTGCGGGGCGTCAGCCGCCACCAGGACCGGAAGAGCCTGGGCAACGCCATCACCATCAAGGAGCACCGGGAGGACATGGCCATCATCCGTGAGCTGGGGGCCAACACGGTGCGGCTGGCCCACTACCAGCACGCCCGGGAGTTTTACGACCTGTGCGACGAAAACGGCATCGTGGTGTGGGCGGAGATCCCCTACATCACCATGCACATGGCCGGCGGGCGGCAGAACACCATCGACCAGATGCGGGAGCTGATTACCCAGTGCTACAACCATCCCTCCATCGCCGTGTGGGGACTCTCCAACGAGATCACCGCCGCCAGCGCCGTCAATGACGATTTGCTGGAAAATCACCGGGCCCTCAACGACCTGTGCCACCGGATGGACCCCACCCGGCTCACCACCATGGCGGACGTATTCATGCTGGAGATCGACAGCCCCATTCTGGAAATCCCCGACATCAACAGCTATAACCTGTATTTCGGCTGGTATCTGGGGGAGCTTAATCAGACCGACGAGTTCTTTGACGAGTACCACGCCAAGTACCCCCAGCGGGTCATCGGCTTCTCGGAATACGGCGCCGACGCCAACCCCGCCTTCCACAGCAGTCACCCGGAGAAGGGCGACTACACCGAGGAATACCAGGCGCTGTACCACGAGCATATGCTGAAAATGATCAACGCCCGGCCCTGGCTGTGGGCTACCCACGTGTGGAACCTGTTCGACTTCGCCGCCGACGGCCGGGACGAGGGCGGCAAGCACGGCGAGAACCAGAAGGGCCTGGTCACCTTCGACCGCCAGCTCCGCAAGGACGCCTTTTACCTCTACAAGGCGGCCTGGAACAAAACCGAGCCCTTCGTACACCTGTGCGGCAAGCGTTATGTAAACCGCTGTGAGGACACCACGGAAATCAAGGTGTACTCCAACCAGCCCAAGGTCACCCTGTACGTGGACGGCACCCCCATCGCCACGGCGGAGGGCGAGACGGTGTTCACCTTCTCCGTGCCGCTGCTGGGCGAGCATCTCATCCGGGCGGAGGCGGGCGAGGGCGTCAGCGACGCTATGACCATCCGCCACGTCAGTGCGCCGGACGAAAGTTATATCTTCAACAAGGCCGCCGCCACCGTCACCAACTGGTTTGATGCCGGCGACATCGACCCCACCTGCTTCTCCGTGGGCGACACTCTGGGCGAGATTCGCAGCCACCCCCAGGCCGGGGCCATTGTGGAGGCCATGATGGCCAAGGGCGCCTCCGAGCGGGGCGACGTGGCCGACGCGGTGAAGGACAACCCGGCGCTGCAACGGATGATGGGCCGCATGACCATGTTGAGCCTCTTAAAGCAGGGCGGCGCGGACGAGGAGAGCATCCGCCAGCTCAACCGCGTGTTGCAGGGCATCAAAAAATAAGAAGAAATAAGAGGAAACAGGACATGAAAAAGAAGAAAAAGGCCATGTGGATCATCGGAATCATCGTAGTTCTGCTCCTGATGGAAAACCTCTTCATTGGCTATCGGTTCAGCTGGGGTCTGTTCAAAGGTCTGGGCGATATCCGGATGGGAAAGCTCCCCGGGAACGCCCCAGAGTATAGCATGGATCAGGTGGAGCCGCTTCCGGGAAATCCCCTGGAGGGCAAAAGCGTTCTGTTTCTCGGCTCTTCCGTGACCTATGGGGCGGCCTCCGTCCGGGAAGGGATACCGGAGTACTTCTCCGCCCGGCTGAGCTGTGAGGTCACCAAGGAAGCCGTCAGCGGGACCACTCTGGTGGACAACGGCAGCAGCTCCTATGTCCAGCGCCTGCTGAAGAATGTGGATCCCACCACGCCCTATTCCCTGGTGGTGTGCCAGTTGTCTACCAATGACGCAACCAAGAAGCTGCCGCTTGGCGAGATCAGCCAGGGCACCGACAGAGATTCCTTCGACACTGCTACCGTCACCGGGGCCATGGAGTTCATTATCGCCTACGCCCGGGAGACCTGGAATTGCCCGGTGGTGTTCTACACCAACGCTCGCTACGACAGCACGGAATACGCTGCCATGGTCCAGCGCCTGTTCGAACTGCAGGACAAATGGGGTCTGGGCGTGCTGGATCTGTGGACCGACGAGGTCTTTAACGCCATCGACGATGACGCCCGGGCCCTGTACATGAATGACGCGATCCATCCCACCAAGGCCGGCTATCGGGACTGGTGGTGCCCGGTCATGGAGCAGCAGCTTCTGGACTATCTGAACAGCATTGGGTGAGAACATGAGAACCTACGTACAACAAATCATGCTGGGCACCGTCACCGGCAGCCCCCAACAGGCACGGAACACCCTGGCTGCCATTAAGGCCGCCGGCTATGACGGCGTGGAGCTGAACCGGTTCATGGTGCACCCCTCGTCCATGATGGTGCGGCTGCTGACCCGTGCCGCCGGGATGCCCACCGGCAACGGCGGCAAGCTGGACTGGCACGCGCTGCTGCAAGAGAGCGGCCTTGCCGTGGCCTCCCTCCACGCCGACCTGGGCTCCCTGGAGCGGGAGGTGGACGCGGTGGCGGACGAGGCCCTCCGCTTCGGCACCCACACAGTGGTGATTACCGGCATGTACCGCTTCGACTATTCCGACGAAACCGCTGTCCGGGATCTGGCGGCGCGGCTGAACCGCTGCGGCCAGGCATTGCAGCGCCACGGCGTGGGCCTGCTGTACCATAACCACAACGTGGAGCTGCTGAGCGTCTCGCCGGGGCTGCGGGCCTACGACGTGCTGCTGTCCGATACCGACCCGGAGGCGGTGAACTTCGAGTTTGACAGCTACTGGTTCACCGACGGCGGCGCCGACGCTGCCGCCTGGATGGAGCGGCTGGGCTCCCGGATGAAGCTGTGGCACATCAACGACCGGGGCGCCCGCCAGTCCGGCCCCGCCATGACCCCCATCCTCAAATGCGACAGCATGGAGCTGGGGGATGGCAACATGGATTTGGAACGGCTGTGGGCCATCGCCGCCAGGAACGGCGTGGAGGACGTGGTGCTGGAGAGCCACCGCAACTGGGTGGACAAGGATCCCGTCAAGAGCCTTACCCACAGCGCTCTGTGGCTGAACGGGCGGAAGTAACAAAAGGAGAACAAAATGCACTATTTTTGCAATCCGATTAACGTAAATTATCGCTATCAATTCAACGCCGACCCCCGCAGGGGCGGCGCGCTGCAAATCTGCCGGGAGGCCGCTGACCCGTCCCTGATTCTCTTTCAGGGGCGGTACTACCTGTTCGCCTCCATGACGTTGGGGGTGTGGGTGTCCGACGACCTGGCCCACTGGGAAAACCACCGTCTGCCGGAGGAACTGCCCCTGTACGACTACGCCCCGGACGTGCGGGTGATGGGCGAGTGGGTGTATTTCTGCGCCTCCCGCCGGGAGGAGAACTGCGACAGATACCGGACGAAGGACATTCTCCACGGCCCCTATGAGAAAATAGAGGGCTCCTTCCCCTTCTGGGACCCCAACCTGTTTGTGGACGACGACGGCCGGGTGTACTTCTACTGGGGCTGCTCCAACGTGACCCCCATTTACGGCGTGGAGCTGGATCGGGACACCATGCAGCCCAAGGGGGAGCCTTTGGCGCTGATCGAGGGCCATCCCTTCGAAATCGGCTACGAGCGCTTCGGCGAGAACAACAGCCTCTTCCCTGCCTCGGAGGCGGAGATTGACGCCAAATATGAGGCTTTCCACAAGGCTCAGGGCATCCCGGAGAGCATGATTCCCGAAAATGTGAAGCCCCTGATCCGGGGCATGTTCTCCAACCGGCCCTACATCGAGGGGGCATGGATGGACAAGCACGACGGCAAATACTACCTCCAGTACGCCGCCCCCGGCACCCAGTACAACACCTATTCCGACGGCGTGTACGTAGGCGACGGCCCCCTGGGGCCCTTCCGCCTGGCGGACAACGCCCCCTACTCCTACAAGCCCGGCGGCTTCCTGCCCGGTGCGGGCCACGGCTCCACCATGGAGGACAAGGACGGCTGCTGGTGGCACACCGCCACCATGCGCATCAGCGTCAACCACGACTTTGAGCGCCGGGTGGGATTGTGGCCCGCCGGGTTTGACCGGGACGGCCAGCTCTACTGCAACCAGCGGTACGGCGACTGGCCCACGTCGGTGGAGGCGCTGCAAGCTGACCCCTGGGCGGAGCCGGCATGGCTGCTGCTCAGCGCCGGGAAGGCTACCTCCGCCTCCTCCGCCGCCCCCGGCTGCCAGCCGGAAAAGGCTACGGAGGAGAACGTGCAGACCTGGTGGCAGGCCGGGTCAAACAGCCGTGAGGAGTGGCTGCAGGTGGATTTGGGCAAGGTCTATGACGTTCGGGCCGTGCAGGTGAACTTCGCCGACGGCAAGCTGGACATCCCCTGCCCCGGGGAGATTCGCCCCGGCTCCCAGGCCCGGTACATCGAGGAGCGGGATTTGCTGACCCAGTGGAAGCTGCTGGGCAGCCAGGACGGCGAGGCTTGGTTCACCATTGAGGACAAGTCGGCGGCGGAGACGGATTTGAGCCACGACCTGGTGGTGCGCCCCGAGGGCTTTGGTGCCCGGTACCTGCGGCTGCAGGACATGGCGGTGCCCTACGGCCAGGCCCCCTGCGTGTCGGGCCTGCGGGTGTTCGGTTTGGGGGATGGTGACGCTCCCGCCCCGGCGGACTTCACCTGCCGACGGGATGACAACGGTCTGGATATGACTGTGGACATTGCGCCCGTGGAGGGCGCTGTGGGCTACAACATTCTCTTTGGCAACGACCCTGAAAAGCTGTACCACAGCGACATGGTGTTCGCCACTGGGGCCCACCGGGTGGGCGCGCTGGTAAAGGGCCGGGACTACTGGGTGCAAGTGGACACCTTCAACGAAAACGGCATCACCCACGGCAAGTGTGTAAAAC
>JAFSMA010000146.1 GCA_017448145.1 Oscillospiraceae bacterium
GAGCCGTTGCGCATCACGTAATACTTCCCGCCCGGGGTGAGCCGCCATTCCTCCGTCTCCGCAAGCCGTGTGTACCCCGCCGCCTCCAGTAGGGCGGCACTGTGCCCGGCGGTGTGGAACGCGGTGGGGCATTGGGCGATAAAGTCCAGCAGAGCTTCCATAATCTGGTCTCCTTACAAAAATTTCTTTGCCGCGTTGAAGCGATAAAGCGCTATATCTTGTGTGCGGCTTCTGCTTAGGCACGATTATATAGCGCGGCGCCGGCAAAGTCAATGTTTCCGCCCCCTTTCGCCCCGCCGCGCCCATTGACTTGACGGCCCAATTCCGATATAATACCATTACGAATATGCGTTATTTCAATGATTTATCATGGAATAACGGACAGGAGGCACAATATGAAATTTTCCCAGATGCCCTATACCCGTCTGGATATTGATGCATTGAAGCAGCAGCTCACGGAGGTCCGTGACGCCCTGCGCTCCGCCGCCTCGGTGGAGGATCAGATCGCCGCCATCGACCGGCTCAATGTCATCAGCGGCCATGTCAGCACCATGAGCAACCTGGCCTATATCCGCCACACCATCGACACCCGTGACGAATTCTACGACAAGGAGAACGACTTCAACGACGAGAACCTCCCCCTCCTGCGTGAGCTGGAGCAGGAGATCAACGCCGCCATGCTGTCCTCCCCCTTCCGCCCCGCCCTGGAGGAGAAGTTCGGCAAGCTGATTTTCACCAATCTGGAGATCGAATTCCGCACCTTCAAGCCGGAGATGGTGGAGCTGATCCAAAAGGAGAATAAGCTCACCAGCGAGTACCAGAAGCTGTACGCCTCCGCCATGGTGGAGTTCGACGGCAAGACCATGCCTCTGCCCAAGCTGCGCCCCTATAAGGAGAGCGCCGACCGTGCCGTCCGCAAGGCGGCCACCGAGGCCGAGGGCCGCTTCTTCGATGCCCACCGTGAGGAGCTGGACCGGCTCTACGACGAGCTGATTCACGTCCGCACCGCCCAGGGCCGCATGATGGGCTACGACAACTTCATCCCCCTGGCCTACGACCGTCTGGGCCGCAACTGCTACGACGCCGCCAAGGTGGCTGCCTTCCGTGATCAGATCGCTTCCGACCTGGTGCCCATCGTGGCCCGGGTAAAGGAGGCCCAGGCCAAGCGCATCGGCCTTGACAAGCTGAAGTTCTACGATGACCTGGTGCTCTTCCCCGACGGCAACCCCGTCCCCCAGGGCAGCGCCGACGACATCCTGGCCGCCGGTCTGGAGATGTACCACAATTTGAGCCCCGAGACCGCCACCTTCATCGACCACATGTATGAAAATGAGCTGCTGGACGTGCTCAGCAAGGACGGCAAGGCCCCCGGCGGCTACTGCACCGAGATTTACGACTACCATTCCCCCTTCATTTTCTCCAACTTCAACGGCACCTCCGGCGACGTGGACGTGCTGACCCACGAGGCGGGCCACGCCTTTGCCGGCTGGCGCGCCATGCAAAAGGGCATCATTCCCCAGCTCATGAGCCCCACCATGGAGTCCTGCGAGTGCCACTCCATGAGCATGGAGTTCCTCACCAGCCCCTTCCACCACCTGTTCTTCGGCCCCGCCACCCGCAAGTATGAGATCGCCCACTGCGAGGAGTCCCTCACCTTCATCCCCTACGGCTGCATGGTGGACGAGTTCCAGCACCGCATGTACGAAAATCCCGACCTGACCCCCGCCCAGCGCAATGAAATCTGGATGGCGCTGGAGCATAAGTACCGCCCCTGGAACGACTTCGAGGATCTGCCCTTCTACGGCCGGGGCGCCGGCTGGCAGCGCCAGCTCCACATCTATCAGCACCCCTTCTACTATATCGATTACTGCATGGCCCAGACGGTGGCCTTCCAGTTCTGGATGGCCTACCTCCGCGACCGCACCGACGCCTGGCAGCGGTACCTGGCCTTTGTGGACAAGGGCGGCACCTGCACCTTCGAGGAGTTGGTACACGGCGCCGGGCTGAAAGTGCCCTACGATCCCGGCTGCATGAAGGAAGTGGGCAGCGCCATTCAGGACTGGCTTGCCAAAAATCCACTGAACTGAATGCGGCTTTCCGCTAATTTTTGACAATTCCATCAAAATTACGGATTTAGGCTTGTAATCTGCCCAGGGCTTATTGTATAATGATGCATCATGGCGGCGCTTACCCTGTGGGTTTGGGTGAACTGTACCCACAGGCATGCCTGCCGACGCAGGAGGACAGCGGTGCTATCCGGAAAATACAGCAAGGATTATACACTACGCGAGGAGCTGGATGAGCGTGGCCGTCTCCATACGGTGGCGGACTATGTGGGCGATTATTACCGCTACGTCCTGCCCCGTGACCGCCGCGGCCTGCCCCTGGCGGCAGCCCTTGTGGCGCTGTGCGCCGTGGCGCTGCTGGTGCCCCTGCTGGCGGTGGCCCCCATCCTGCGGGTATGGTATGTGATGATGCCCCTGGCCCTGGCCATTGTGCCGGTGGCGCTGCTGGCCCAGTGGTGCATCCGGCTGCTGACCCTGGGGGAGAAGCTGACCCATGAGCGGCGGGATCAGATCGAACGCCTGGCCCCCTGGAGCTTCCTGGCCGCCCTGCTGGCGGCGGTGAGCCTGGCCGGGCAGATCGTGTATGCCGCCACAGGCCAAGGCCCCCTCCACCTGCCCACCCTCTGCGCCACGGCGGCGCTGCTGGGCAGCGGCGCGGCCCTCTTCGCCCTCCGCCACCGGTTCGCCACGGAGGTCATCCCCGCCGAAACCACCGAATAAAGGCGCAAAAGTGCCCAAACAGGGTACCCTGTTTCTATTTTCTTTCCCGCAGGGGAAAGAAAATAATGGAGCTTTCGCCGCCTGCACGATCCGTTATTCCTTGCGGCTTGCCGCATGAAATAAAAATTTGAAAAAAGGAGATTTAAGATGAACACCAAGAAGATTTTGTCTCTGCTCTTGGCGCTGGTGATGGTTGTCGCCCTGCTCGCAGGCTGCGGCCAGACCGCTACCCCCAGCAACGAGGGCGAAGAGGCTCCCGCCGAGGCCAAGACTCTGTCCGTCGGCTACAGCCCCTTCAACAGCAAGTTCTCCCCCTTCTTTTCCCAGACTGCGTACGATCAGGACGCCATGGCGATGACCCAGCTGGGTCTGCTGGCCTCTGACCGTACCGGCGCCATCATCCTCAAGGGCATCGAAGGCGAGACCATCAACTATAATGGTACCGATTATACCTATTATGGTCCCGCTGACCTGACCATCACCGAGAATGCCGACGGCACCGTGGATTACGATTTCGTGCTGCGGGATGACCTGGTTTTCTCCGATGGCGAGCCCCTGACCGTGGACGACGTGATTTTCTCCATGTACGTCCTGTGCGATCCTACTTATGACGGTTCCAGCACCCTGTATGCCCAGCCCATCGAGGGCATGGAGGCCTATCGCAGCGGTATGGACACCCTGCTGAACCTGCTCTATGCCGCCGGCCGCGACAATGCTGACTTCACCTATTGGACCGAAGAGCAGCAGACCGCTTTCTGGGGCAAGTATGACGCCGCCACCACCGCTCTGGCCCAGGAGATCGTGGACTACTGCGTGGCCGCCGGCTACGCCGCCGAGGGTGACATCAACGCCGCTGCTTCCGCCTGGGGCTTCGGCGGTGAGACCATCGAGGAGTTCGCTGCCGCTCTGGAGGCCGCTTACGGCGCTGATGTCGCCGGCATGATCAACACCGAGAACGCCGGTTCCACCGTCGAGGATCTGTTCCCCGGCCTGGATGAGTACGCCACCACCGGTGTCCAGACCGGTGAGTCCGCCGCCAGCATCACCGGTATCCAGAAGACCGGCGACAACAGCCTGCGGGTGCACATGACCAAGGTGGACGCCACCGCTATCTATCAGCTGGGCGTGTCCATTGCGCCTCTGCACTACTACGGCAACAAGGACCTGTATGACTACGACAACAACTCCTTCGGCTTCCCCAAGGGCGACCTGAGCTCTGTCCGTGCCAAGACCACCCAGCCCATGGGTGCCGGCCCCTACAAGTTCATCAAGTTCGAGAACGGCGTCATCAACTATGAGGCCAACGAGAACTACTTCCAGGGCGAGCCCAAGACCAAGTATGTCAACTTCGTGCAGTGCAACAGCGATGACGATAAGCTCAACGGTATCGTCACCGGCACCATCGACATCACCGATCCTACCTTCTCCGACAAGAACATCACCGCCATCGAGCAGACCAACGGCGGCGAGCTGACCGGCGATAAGATCACCACCAACACCGTGGACAACCTGGGCTACGGCTACATCGGCCAGAACGCCATCAACGTGTCCGTGGGCGGCGACGGTGCTTCCGAGGCTTCCAAGAACCTGCGTAAGGCCTTCGGCACCATCTTTGCCGTGTATCGTGACGTGGCTATCGACTCCTACTATGGCGATCGCGCCTCCGTCATCAACTACCCCATTTCCAACACCTCCTGGGCCGCTCCCCGTCCCGCCGATGACGGCTACAAGGTAGCCTTCTCCGTGGATGTGAACGGCAACGACATCTACACCTCCGATATGGACGCTGAGGCCAAGTACGCTGCCGCCAAGGCCGCTGCTCTGGGCTTCTTCGAGGCCGCCGGCTACACCGTTCAGGACGGCAAGGTCACCGCTGCTCCCGAGGGCGCCAAGATGGAGTACACCTTCTGGATTCCCGGCGACGGCACCGGCGATCACCCCGCCTTCATGATCGTCACCGAGGCTGCAAATGCTCTGGAAGAGCTGGGCATCAAGCTGAACATCAAGGACCTGACCAACAGCTCCGATCTGTGGGATAACCTGGATGCCATCCAGGTCGACATGTGGGCCGCCGCCTGGGGCGCCACCGTCGATCCCGATATGTATCAGATCTACTACTCTGACGTGGCCAACGCCGGCACTGCCCGCGACGGTCAGAACCCCATGGGCGGCGCTGCCCAGGGCGGTTCCAACTATGAGTACTGCATCGCCGATCCCGAGCTGGATAAGCTGATCATGGACGCCCGCGCCACCACCAACCAGGAGTACCGCAAGGCCATGTACAAGGCCTGCCTGGACATCGTGGTTGACTGGGCCGTGGAGACTCCCACCTATCAGCGCCAGAACGCCATCATCTTCTCCACCGAGCGTGTGAACATGGCTACTGTCACTCCCGACATCACCACCTTCTATGGCTGGATGAGCGAGATTCAGAACCTGGAGATGAACTGAGTTCAGGCCCAGCGCTTACTCTGACACAGCGAAACGTCTGCCGTCCCCGCGGCCGCGCCGCGGGGACGGCGGCGACGCCGTATATCAAAGGGCAGCTCCCGGAAAGAGCCGTCTTTTGATATACGGCGATTTGAGCATATCCCGGCGCCCCACCCTTGACGAATGGAGGTAAACCCATGCATAAATACATCATAAAGCGCCTGCTTTATTCCGCCCTCATCTTTTTCTTTGTAATGCTGGTCATCTATATCATCCTGCGCTGCCTGCCCACCTCTTATCTGGAGAACGTGGCCCGGCAGATGTCCCAGCGCCCCGGCTCCAAGTCCTACCAGGAGTGGCTGGCCCAGCTGGAGGCCCAGTATGGTATGGATAAGGGCTATCTGGCCGGCTATTTCGGTTGGCTGGGCAACTTCATCACCGGCAATCACGGCGACAGCTGGTTCTATACCGTGCCCGTCATCGAGAAGTTCCATGACACCGTGTGGCTGTCCTTCTGGATGGGCCTTATCGTCTTGTTCTTCGAGATCATCATCTCCATTCCCCTGGGTATTCTGGCGGCCACCAAGCAGTATTCCGTCACCGACTATACCGTGTCCATCGTGGCCCTGGCCGGCATCTCCCTGCCCACCTTCTTCTTCGCCTCCCTTTTGAAGCTGGTGTTCAGCGTAAAGCTGGGCTGGTTCGACCTGTTCGGCCTGGTGGGCCGCAACTACGAGCGCCTGTCCCCCATGGGCCAGTTTCTGGATAAGGCCCACCATCTGGTGCTGCCCATCGTCACGCTGGTGGTGCTGTCCATCGGCGGCCTCATGCGCTATACCCGCACCAATATGCTGGAGGTCATGAGCGCCGACTATATCCGCACCGCCCGGGCCAAGGGCCTGGATGAGCACAGCGTCATCTATAAGCACGCCTTCCGCAACACCCTCATCCCCCTGGTCACCATCCTGGGCGGCTCCCTGCCGGGCCTGTTCTCCGGCGCCCTCATCACCGAGACCCTCTACGCCATCCCCGGCATCGGCTACACGTCTTATAACGCCATGGTGGGCGGCGATATCCCGTTCTCCATGTTCTACCTGGCCTTTATCGCCATTCTCACGCTGCTGGGCAACCTGATTGCCGACCTGCTGTACGCGGTGGTGGACCCCCGGGTCCGTCTGTCTTAACGAGGGGAGGATGCCACGATGAAAATCAACGATAAAGATAAGAACGACATCCTGGCCGCCAAGCTCAATGAGCAGGCCGAGGCCCAGACGGCGGTGGACACCACCGCCGCCTCCGAGGAATATTCCCTCAACGATGACCGCCGTGTCAAGGTGCTGTCCCCCGGCGCCATGGTGGCCAAGCGGTTCTTCCGCAACCGCATCGCCGTGGTGGGCCTGGTGATTCTCTCCGCCATGTTCCTGTTCTCCTTCCTGGGCGGCGTCATCTCCCCCTACGAGGAAGATCAGCTCTTCTACACCGAGACCATCCAGAAGAAGGAGTACGCCGGCGCCGTCCGGAATAACGACTTCCGCTTCCTGGCCACCGGCGACGCCAAGTTCGACTCCGCCATCCAGGCCCAGGTAGTGCTGGCCGTCACCACCGGCCAGGACACCGTCACCTATCGTGACACCACCTACCACGTCAACCGTGAGGGCGAAGATTTCTACTCCGTCACCATCGACGGCCAGGCCACCCTGGTGGGCATCGGCTACAAGGACGTGGTCACCTCCAGCGTGGAGGGCCAGAAGCTGCCCTTCGACCTGGTGTTCGCCACCCTGAAGGCCTACACCAACGGCGAGAACGCCTTTGAGCTCAACGGCGAGCAGTACACCATCGCCGAGGGCGGCGTGGTGGAAAAGGGCGGCGAGGAGGTTGCCTTCGTCAGCCGCTACGTCATCAACCCCATCTCCCCCGACATCTTCCTCAGCCGTGACTTCCAGGAGCAGCTTGTCATCGCCCTGGAGAGCGGCGCGGATAAGTTTACCTTTACCGATGAAAACGGCGAGAGCGAGTATTTCATCGACTATAAGCCCGACGTGAAGAACTGGGTGGTGCGCCAGGAGACCGCCACCCGCACCTACGACCGCTACGCCGCCCCCTCTGCCAAGCACTGGCTGGGCACCGACCGTAACGGTATGGATATGCTGACCCGCCTGATGTACGGCGGCCGGGTGTCCCTGGTCATCGGCTTCATCGTGGAGCTGATTTCCCTCATCATCGGCGTGATCCTGGGCGGCCTTGCCGGCTACTTCGGCAAGTGGGTGGACTTCCTCATCATGCGTATCGTGGATATTTTCTATTGTATCCCCTCCACCCCCATCATCATCATTCTCGGCGCCGCCATGGACACCATGGGCGTCGATCCCCAGATCCGTATGCTGTACCTGATGCTGATTCTGGGCTTCCTGGGCTGGCCCGGCATGGCCCGCCTGGTCCGCGGCCAGATTCTGGGCCTGCGTGAGCAGGAGTTCATGGTGGCCACCGAGTCC
>JAFSMA010000147.1 GCA_017448145.1 Oscillospiraceae bacterium
CGAGCTTTACTCCGGCGACGAGACCCGGGCGCGGGAGGACCTGGAGGCCCTTTCTGCCGCCGGGCTTCTGGGCGCCGACGGCAAGCTGGTGGCGCTGGATATCCGCGAGAACGGCGAGAGCGCAGAGCTCTCGGCGCTGGCGGAGCGCATCGCAAACGGCGAGACCGTGGGCGAGATTACCGTCAACGGCAACGCCGCCACGGCGGAGCAGATCGTGCAGATCCAGTCGGTGCAGGCGGCCATCGAGATCGCCGAGCTGCTGAACGAGGACATCGACGTGACGGACGCCCACGTGGAGAACCTGGAAGGCCTGCTCACCGGCATCCAGAACGGCAACGTCGATCTTGAGACCGCTCTCAAGACCGGCGCGCTGAGCGTGCAGTCCGCCAGCAGCCCCGCCATGCTGGCCGGGGGGAGCAACCAAATCGACTATACGCTTCCCGGCAACAAGCCCGAGAAGCTGACCCTGACGGAGGACGGAAAGAGCTTTTACGGCCCTTATATCGACGGCAGCACCTATGAGCCGAACCATGCGTTTCGACTGAACAATCCCGACAAGGAAGACAAGGACGCATACATTGCCGGCAACTCCGCGGTGCCCCTCGCCACTGTCTCCGGCATAAAATTTGATAGGGCGCTTGCACATCCAGATTGGGAGATGGAGTGGGATGAAGAAAGACAATGCTATGCCACAAGGGGTTCTTGGTTATCTAAAGCGAGTATCGAAGGGTTTTCATTCGGCGATTACAGCATCAAGGGCTCATACGAGTATCAGTTCTTCGGCGAATCTTCACAAAGCGCCGGAACAATGAAATATGGCTATCGTGAAACGCTGAAACTCAACAAAATTAACTATTTTACTGTAGAAAGTCTTTTTATTATAGACGAACATTATGCTGGCGAGCATGGGTATTATCTGGGCGTAAAGAACCTCGACGGCATTACCACTCCCAACGGAGAGCATGCGACGTACGTCAAGTTTATGATCAGCGATGCTGAATGGGATAGCGGTCATAACCCGGCAACGAGAGGAACGTATGGCGACGACGTGACTGAGACGGCGATCAAGTCCATCACCGTGATCGGCGGAACCTATTGCCAGGATTCCTACGTGCCGATCATCGTTGAGTTCAACGATCATGTTCGCGCAGACGAAGACACCGTGCTGATGGCGAACGGTATCCGGTGCGAATTGCTGGACGGCCCCGGTATTTATGCCCGCAGAATCCTCTTTGGCTACAAGGTGCCGGCCGACTCGAAAAATACGCTGGTGATCGATTCGATCAGCGGATTGAAAACCAAAGCGAACGGCGCCATGGCGCTGCCCGAAGACCCGTTATTTGGAATCAAGCATTCCTTTAACTACGTCGACGACGGCCTGATCATTCAGGACAACAGCTATCTTGACTGGGATAGCGCCGTGGTCGGCGTGGACGATAACGACAGCCTGAACCCGGTGGTGACAGCGGTCATCCCGGTGAAATCCGACGATCTGAGCCAGCAGAAGATTACGGAGAGTGTTTTAAGCTGCGCGGATACCAACGGCATCGGCGTTAAGATGGAGCTGCCGGTCTATGGCGAGACCAACCTGCGCTACTATAATTCCAAAATGTATTTCGCCTGTTCCGACCAGCATTACCCCGCCTATCTGGTTGAGGACCCGGCGACAGAGAAAATCGTGGCGTTGGCGACGCGTTTTACCGCGCCGAACAATCTTACGGAGAACGCCCGGCTGGATACGCTGACCCTTTTTGCGGCAACCGAAGCGCAAACCACTGAGCTTCCTGCGTGGGATCAGTCCGCAACGGACGCCCTGGGGTATCACTACTTTACTGCGGGAAGCTTTACCGCCATTTCCGGCAGATGCCTGTGGTATTATGTCGCGCCGGCTTTATTGGTCACTAATGATAAATACATAGCCCGCCCGGAGGGAAGCTGGGAGACGGCAGAGGCCGGATTCATCAAGCTGAAAAACCCCGAGAACCCTGATTTCCCGTATGTGTATCCGTTGGATGCCGCAAATCCTCAGAACCAGCACGACGTGGAACTGATGTATACGGAAGATCTTTATCAGGTGTATGTAAGAGGGTACACCTATATGGGAGAGGACGTGGATCTGCGCGTTGGGCTCCATTTCAGCGACCGACTCGACTTCACTATCCCATCTAAAGATTTTTGCGATTGGAATGATCCCTTTGCGCGGACTGTAGACAATTTAATCATAACTGTAACCCCGACTTGGACGATTAGTAACGGGTTTATCCTTGTTACGATTTGGCCTGCCGGCAAAGAGTACTTTGATCGCAGATTCGATTCGAATACCAATCGGTTCTATTTCGACGTCAAAGAAGCGGCTCCCTATCTGATGATCCCGAAAGCTTCCCGGCTTCGTGAGACGGTGATGCTGCTGGATACGGATATCCAATTTTCTTCCAACCTCACACAGCGCAATAAGGCCACCACGGTCTTCAAGACCGAGCTTTACAGGATCAGAGAGGATCAGATCGACATTACCGCAACTTCGATCCCGGCTGACGCGGTGAAGATCGACGTGCCCGGCTGGGGCGATTTCCCAAGCACAAAGCTCGATCCTGTGACGCATATCACCGTTCCGGGTACGGCCCTCAATCAGGCGGGGACTTACGCGGTCAAGATCAGTGCGCTTTTTAAAGACGGTGACGTAGAAGAAACGATGTCCGCCATCGCTTATCTGCACGCAAAGCAGATCCCGACGACGGTCAAGCTCGACAAGCTCGCGAGCTCGTATACCGATAAGGACCATATCCCCTCAATCACCTATTCTCTGGAGCATGCGACGGAAAACGCCGAGGTGAAATATACCATCCAGCAAGCGGGCAGCAGCACGATCACCCAAGGCGCCGGCTCTGCTTCGGGCGGCACGATCACGATCCCCGAAGTCAGCTTCGAGGGTCTTAAGACCGCGTACACCGTTACGGTGTATGCCCGCAACAGCGAAGAGGACCCGTGGAGCACAGACTCCCTGCTGCTGACGGTATATGACAACGACATACTTGACATTCTGGTCAGAGGCGTGGCATTCGGAGAGATCGGCGGCACCACCGGCGGCCTGCCGGGCAACGGCACCGAGAGCGCCAGCGACACCACCGTCAATCTGGACAACAGAGCTGCCATTGAGGCGCGGCTTGATAAGGCGGGCGAGGGCGCAGGCTTTGCCATTACCTTCGACGACCTGCTTTCTTTGCGCTATGACATCGGCCTTATGCTGGTGGTTTCCGCAAACTACGGCGACGGCACGTGGGGCGTCATTTCGGACAGAATGAAGTGGACCTATACGGACGCCGACGGAAAGACGAGCAACGGCGCAGCGCTGCATTACGAGCAAGACGGCATTTACAATAATCTCGGCAGCTACACCTATACCTCTTATATCCCCAGCACCGATTTCCTCGTTGTCGCGACGGACGACAGAAGCGCTGACGCGCCTGTCACCATCACGGCGACACACGCAAACAGCGGCGTAACGCGGAGCTTCCAGGTCACGGTCAACACCCTTCGTGACAGGTTCTATATGTTCCGCTTCCTGCCCAAGGCCACGACCTATGTGTCTTATACCAACGGCGACGGCGTGCAGCGCACGCTGCACAGCAACGCTGCCGGCGAGCTGGCGGTTTACGAGCCCTCCGGCATCGCAAGCGATATCCTCACCATGTCCGAGGTGGACGGCGAGACCTATGCCGGCACCTATTTCCAGAAAGACCTTGTCAGCGGCGAGCGGAATCTTGCCAAGGCGGAGCTTTATCCGTGCAACAACCTGAAGCTGCTGCCCATTTCCAGCCAGACCGTTACGATCCTCAAGCCGGACGGCACTCCGTATTCAGGCAAGGTCACCCTCCGCGCCGGCGTGTATAAGGGCGGGGTATACTGCCCGAAGGTCGGCGTGCGCGCCTCGGAGGAGGAGAGCGACCCAATCCTGCGGGAGGACGTAATTCTCACCGCGGTGGACGGCAAGATCACGCTGTATTACGACCCCACCCAGCTCACGGCGGACAACGGCCTTTCCCGCGGCCTGAAGTATGTTTATGAGTATCGCATCGACGGCTATCAGCCCGGTTATGTGATCGTGAATCCGGTGGGCAGCAATGCTGCCGATTCCATTGTCACCCTCCAGAATATCAGAGGCGGCGCCGCAACACCGCAGATTACCCGCCAGGAGTATCAGCAGTATCTGAACGGCAGAACACCCACCTCCTATATTCGCAACGTCATAGATTATACGGAAAATATTGGTATTTCGCCCAACTTCACCAAGTCGGTGCTCTATACCGATATTGCCCTGCCCGGCGAGACGGTGGGAGTGGACGCCAACGGCTACGCCTCCTACACAGGCGATATTGCCGTGAGCTTCGCCTTCTACACTACCGACGGCAAGAAGCTCACCGGCCAGACCGAGCTGACAGCGGCGAAGACCATCACCAACCTGAAAGAGCTGAACAGCGCCACCTATTTCGTGTTCCCGTTCTCCGCTGTCCCCATGCTTCGCAGCACCTATGTGATGACGGACGCCGATATGCGAGCGGACGGCATCGACGATACGGCAAATACGCCCACAGCCCGCATCAAAGCGGTATTTACCCGCGGTGCGCTGACGGTTGCGAATTTGAGCATGCCCTTCGGCATTACCAACGTTTCCCATCAGCCCAACCTTTCCGATAAAAACGACGGCGCCAAGGCCGTCGGTATCGAGGTGCGCAAAAATCTGAAAGAAACCACCGACATCGGCGCCATCTTCCGCAGCATCAACGTCAACGACATGATCCGCAAGGGCTTCGTCTTCCTGGGCAACCTGGCCGGAGCGGGCGGGGATAACCCCATCAGCCTGATGATCCTGCCCACCCAGGACCCGGCGGCCTTCCGCATCATCGCCTTTGTGGGCGCCAACCAGCGCGGCGGTGACGAAGATGGCGTTTCCGTGAACTTCAACTCGCAAGACCTGGCCGAGGATATGAGCAAGTTCAAGAAGGAAATGGAGGAGATGGACAAGAAGAAGGATGATGAAAAGGATTCCGGCGGAGAGGGCTCCATGCAGTTCAACTTCTACGGCACCATCATCCTGGAGGCCCGCGCAGGCGTGGCCGACGGCAAGTGGAACATCGCTTTCCGCGGCGGCAACGTGGGCACCAACGTCAAGGGCAAGTACGAGTGGGGCCAGACCTTCATGTGCGGCCCGTATCCCGCGTTTATCTCCTTCGAGGTGGGCTTCCATGCCGACCTGGAGGTGGCCTTCGGCAACAAGGCTGCCGCTCGCGCCATGCTGCTGGATGCCGCCCTGGGCGTGTCCGTTGAGGCGTTCGCCGGCCTTGGCTTCGACCTGTCCATCGTGGCCCTGCAGCTTGGTATTTACGGCCAGATCGGCGCGGACGTGAACTTCCTGCTCCTCACCCCCAGCAACGAAAGCGTCAAGACCGGCACGAAGCTCACCATCTCCGGCGAGATCGGCATCAAGCTGAAGATCAAGCTGCTGTTTATCTCCTACAGCAAGAAATTCGCCTCCACCGGCTTCAACTGGACGAAGAAGTGGAATCAGTACGACCAGATTAAGAACTATTGGACGGATCAGGGCTTCGGCCAGCTCTTCGGCACCACGAGAAGCGGCAGGAACTATGCCATGTACCTGTTCGCAGACGGCAGCGCCATGGTGGCCATCGACGGCGGCCCTGAGCTGGAAAGCCGCGACTATCTGGAGCTGGAGCAGCGGGTGTGGACCGGCGGCGCCGCCAATGGCATGCGCCTGATGAGGGCAGCCGGCGCCATGACCGACGTCCAGACCAATGCCTATCCCTATTCTCACCCCGCCTTTACCGACGACGGCGAGCTGTTCCTCTACATCTCCGATAACGACAACGCCGACAACGTGGACAGCGTTGCCAGCTACGCCGTCAAGAACGGCAGCGGCTATGACAATGCGGGCCGCGTGGACACCTCCGAGGATAACGTTCTGGCTGACCTGGATATCGTCGCCAGCGGCACCAGGGACAACGCCTTCGCCGCCTGGGTCAAGCAGGTGGAGACGCCCAAGACGGAGAAGGATGCCGAGGTCACCAATGACGATCTCAGCATGATGTTCAACGCCACCGAGGTCTATGCCGCTTCCTACAATGGCATGGCCTGGACGACCACCCGCCTCACGGACAATTCCGTGGCCGATATGTCGCCCACCGTGGCAAGCAGCGGCAGCAAGGCCATCGTGGCCTGGCGCAGCATGAACGCTTCCACCTTGTCCGATACCTCCTACTACTTCGACGGCAAGCTGATAAGCGAAAACTTTGATGACAGCGCACTGCCCAACGGGTGGACAGGGAACGGATATGTCAGCGATAATGCGCTTTATCTGTATGGAACAAGTGGTAATGCTTACCTTTCCGCCGTTGATCTGAGCACATTCTCCAATCCTCGCCTCACGTTCTCGTATAAAACCGACAGCAGTCGTGACAGCGACGATGACCTTTACCAGGATGAGCTGCGGGTGCAGTACAGCGAGGACGGCGGCGAAACCTGGAATGACCTTACAGGCGCTATGACTTCCGACGACTGGTCGCCGGTAAACCTGGAGCTGCCGAAGAAAAATGTGCAGATCCGCTTTTCCGTCAGCCAAGCCGACGGAGCCTATAGTGGTAATTCTGTTTACATCGACAACGTTGCTCTGACGGTGGACCCCATCGGCGAACCCACCGATACGCTGGACGAGGTCCGGGATATCACCTCCATGTTCGACGTGGAGAACAATATCAACTACCGCATTTATGATGGCGCAACCTGGAAAGAAGCTCGGATTGCCTACAACGGCAGCGCCGGCACGGTGAACGCCATCGACTCCGCCATGCTGCCCGACGGCACCGCGCTCCTGACCTACACCGTCCGCACCGGCGAGGACGTGACCACCACCGAGACCTTCTACACCGTGATCGGCTCGGACGGCGCCATTCTCACCACCGGACGATTGACCAACGACAGCTGCACCGATACCAACGCCCAGGTGACGGCGGTCAATGAAAACGGCGGCTACTTCGTCCTGGGCTGGTACTCCGAGCACGACGCAGGCGAGGGCAACACGAAGGAATACGATGACAATGGGAACGCCACCGATAAGGCGGTGGTGGCCCACGACATCCGCCTGGCCCGCATCAACGCCAACGGCAGCTACGCCATCGACTTCCCCGAGAGCATCGGCGGCACCGGCGATACGGGCATCAGCTCTGATTTCCGCTTCTCCGCCCCTGCCAACAATACGAAGCTGACCAACGTGGCCCTGGTGTGGTCCCAGCGCAAGGAAAGCGACAAGGCCGACGACGCCGGCAAGTATGAGCTGAACGCGGTTCGCTTCTTCGAGATCGGCGGCATGACCGGCATGACCGCCCCCGCGAATATGGCGGAGACGGCCAAGAACTACACCGTCGATCACTTTGACGTCTACACCGATGGCGACGGCGCAGTCCACATCATCCTCCTCGGCAGCGACTACAACAGCATCCAGGGCATCAGCGTCTACGACTCCATCGATCTGGACGCGGCGGCGGGCAACACCGTTTCCAACAACGACGACAGCCCGAAGAACCTGGATATTCTCGATGGCGAGGCCATCTCCTCTATGAAGCTGGCAGTGGGCACCTTCCCGGTGCTGGCGGCGGATGTGACGGCTGACATGGACATTGATGAGGTCATCCCCGGCTTCTCCATGCCGGTGCAGTTCACCGTGACCAATACGGGTACCGGCAAGCTGGACGCTGTTACGGCGAAGGTGGGCAGCCAGAGCAAGGATTTCACCGGCCTGAACCTGCTCCCGACCCAGTCCGCCACGCTGCTGATGACCTACGACGTGCCCGAGGGTACGGTAAGCGATGTGGCTTACTCTGTCATCGGCGACGGCGTGGAGCTGGGCAGCGGCACGTTGACGCTGAACCGTCCCGACGTGGGCATCTCCGGCATGAAGCTGGTCCGCGAGGAGAACGGCGAACGGGACGTCCAGGTCATGCTGAGCAACAACTCCGCGATTCCTCTGGCCGGCAGCGGCAAGACTGTCAAGCTGGCGTTCTATAAGGATCCCTTCCACGAGACCGTGATCGGCGAGGCGGTTTCTCTGCCTGCGGAAGATTACGCGGATATCGACCAGGGCATCTTCACCACCGTCCAGACAATCGACGTCACCCAGCTCTTTACCGGCGATGAGATTCCCGAAGCCGGGCTTACGGTGTATGCACGGGCCTGGGTGGAGGATACCGAGGAGCCCGACAGCTACAATAACGACAGCTTCATCAGCTTCACCGGCCTGCTGGCAAGAAACAACGGCGAGAAGCTGACCATGGACTCTGCTCTGGAAGTGAACGACGGCAGCTATACCGTCTATGCGGAACTCCGCAACAATTCCATGCAGGCAATGAACGCCGGCATCCCCGTGGCGGTTCTTTTGGACAGCAATGGCAACATTATCGCCCAGAAGAACTTCCGGGATACGGAGCTGGAAATGGGCAAGGAGTCCCGGTGCAGCGATTTGTCCGTTACCTTCACGGCAGATGAGATTAAGGGAACGCCGGTAGAGGCAAGCGTCCGCCGCATTGTCAAGGTATCCTTTGACGTAAACGGCGGAACCGGAGAAATTGCCGAAGTTGCCACCGATCTTAATGGCCGTATCACCATCCCCGAAGTGACCCCCGCTGCGCCGGAGAAGAACCCGCCTGTTTTCTTCAGAGGCTGGTACACGGCTCCGACGGGCGGCGAGCTGGTCACAGAGGAGACCTTCTTCAATGAGAAGACCACCGTTTACGCGCAGTATACGGAGCACCGGCACGTTTTCCAGTATTCTGTCTCGGATAGCGGCGACACCATCATTGCCAAGTGCGTGAGCACCGTCAATGATACTTGCCCGCTGGAAGAGCAGGACCGCACGGCGACGCTGACCATAAACGCGCCTGAAAGAGCGGCCACCGGCTACGGTATGCCGGAGGCGACGATCACCGGCGCAAAGGAAGTGCTTGGCAGCCCCAAGGTCAGCTACTACCTGGCGAACGAAACCGGTACCGACAAGACCGGCGAAGCGCTGACCAAGGCGCCCCTTAACGCCGGCAAGTACTGGGCGGAGGCCACCGTGGCAGACGGGGCCAACAGGACTACAATCCATGTGGCGTATGACATTCCCGTCATCGAAGGCCTGTCCTTCTCCGAGGTTTCGATCCCTGAGTATGTCAGAACCCTGGATCCCACCGCGCTAAACAATCTTACCAATGGCGATGCTGTTGCGGCGCTGGCGTGGGTCTACGCCAATGAGGATACGCTGCGTTCGGGTGACCCGTGGGACGATATTCCGAAATTCATCGTATATGGCAAGAGATATATAACGCGCCCGGAGGGCATGCCGGAGGACATTGAGTGGCCGTATGAAGACGGCGTTGAGTACGCCCTCTGCTACCGTGTCGACCGCTATGACTGTTATCAGGCAACCATCTCCGTTGGTGAATTACAAAGCGTTATTGCAAGCAGAAGCGGCGAGGTTTACATCCCCGGCACCGGCAGCATGGAGCTCCAGACGGACGCCGCTTTCATTAGCATCAACAACCGGGAAGAGCTGAGCGGCGGCATGAATCCCTGCACGGAGCTTGACGCACTTTTGTGGATTCTCGAAAACGGCGAAAAGTACCAGAATGGCGGCTTCATCATGCTCTCGCAGAGAAATGAATACGAGTGCAGCTCCATCGAGTTCCGTCCCGGCTTTGCCAGGGTGCAAAGCAGCGACCTTGATATGGTTTTCAATATGCACGAATGGGAAGGGATGCCGATTTTCGTCCGGCAGAGCAGCAACGTGCTCAGTCCCAACACGAGCTACACCGTGACCTTTGACGCCAACGGCGGAGAGGGAAGCGTCTCCGGCGGAGGCAAATACTACGTGAAGAGCAAGATAGAGCTGCCCGACGGCGACGGCCTTACCAAGCCCGATCTGGTCTTTGACGGCTGGAACACCATGGCGGACGGCAGCGGCGACGATTACAAGAGCGGCGACAAGTTTGAGGTGCTGGAAAACACCACCTTCTACGCCCAGTGGAAGCACGTCCATCACTGGACTGTGACTTACAACGAGGAAAGCCACGTTTATACCGCCACCTGTGGCGTTTGGGGTTGCCCCAACAGCACCCTGACCCTGCACCCCGAGGCGGTTGACACGGTGTACAATGGCGAGAACGCGAAGCCCTACGCCTGCTCTGCGCAGTGGACCGAAGAGAACGGCTTGCCGATTCCCACGGTGACCTACTTCGTGGGCGGCGAGGCGGTTTCCGAGGCGAAGAACGTGGGCACCTATACCGCGCTGGTGTCCCTGGATGGACATGAAAACAGTGTGGGCGAATTCCGCGTCACGCCCAGACCCGTTACCGTCACCGCTGACGACCTGTCCAAGCATGAAGGCGAGGAGGAGCCCGCGCTTACCGTCACGTATGCCCCTGTGGGCGCAAGTTTGCGCTTTGAGAATGACGAAACCTACCCGTGGAAGGTTGTCACCGAGGGCGACAGAGTCTACGCCAAGTCCGGAAACGGCGGAAAAGGCGACACCACCTCCACCCTGACGCTGAACGTCACGCTTTCCGAGGCGGGCACGATCTCCTTCGACTATACCTCTCAGGGCGAAGGCTCCAACTGGGATGTCAGCAGGTTCTTTATCGACGGCGCACAGAAGTTCCAGTACGGCGAGGGACCCTATGACTGGCAGACGTGCTCTTACGACTTGTCCGCCGGCACCCATACCCTCAGCTGGGCTTACTCGAAGGACGGCGGCACAGACAATTCGGGAGACTGTTTCACGGTGGACAACGTCGTGATCACGACCGCGGGCGAAGTGACCCAGGCGGAGCCCGAGGAGAAACCGGACGATACCGTTCCCTTCCAGTGCCTGGTGGCGGACCTGCGCTTCAAGAATGACGCCGGCTATCCCTGGGCGGAAGTCACCGAAGACGACAGAGCCTACGTTAAGTCCGGCAACGCCGGAGCGGGCGACACCACCTCTACCCTGACGCTCAATGTCACCCTGGCAGAGGCCGGCAAGGTGTCCTTCGATTTCAAGCACGAAACCGAGGAAGGATGCGACCGGTGTTACTTCAATGTGGATGGCAACGACCTGTTTGAAAAGAGCGGACAGGCGAACTGGCAGTCCTACGCCACCAAGCTGTCCGCCGGCAGCCATACCCTCACCTGGCGCTACACCAAGGACGGCAGCTACGATGAGGGTAGCGACTTCTTCGCCATTGACAACCTCGTGTTTACCACTGAAGGTGAAGTGAAACAGGAGGATCCCAGCCTTGCGCTGATTCCCGCGCTCAACAAGTTTGAGGGCGGCATCGTGGAGGGCGAGACGCTGCACTACACCATCGCCCGCGCCCCAGGCGAAACGATGGGCACCTACGCTATCACGGTGACCATGGGCGATAACCCCAACTATGACGTCCGTGAAGTCACCGGCGGCACGTTTACCATCCTGGAATCCCTGGGCGAGATGCAGACCATCACCGCCGATGACGTGACTGCCACCTATGGCGATACGGGCCTGAAGATCAACGCCACCCTCACCGAGGGCGACGGTACCCTGAGCTACGAGGTCAAGAGCGGCGACGCGGTTACCGTTGACGCCGAGGGCAACCTCACCATCGTAAAGGCGGGCGACGCGGTCATCAGCGTTGTGGCGTCCAAGACCGACACATACGCCAGAACCACCAAGAGCGTGAATGTGACCATCAAGCCCAAGGCCATGACCGTCAGCACCGGTAACGTGAACGCCACCGCCAACGGACACCCGGTGGGCATTACCGTGACCGTGACCGATCCTGCGGAGGGCTATACCGTGAAGTACGGTACGGCAGAGGGGACCTATAACCTGTCTGCCAGCCCCACGCTGACCGAGGCGGGAACAACGACCGTTTACTATCAGGTAACGGCGGATAACTACGAGACGTTCACCGGCAGCGCCACCCTCACGCTGGTGAACCACAGCCATGAGATGACCTATACCGCCGGCACGGGCGAGAACGCGAATACCATTACCGCGGTCTGCTCCGGTGCGGATTGCCCGCTGCCCAACCGTACGGCCACGCTGACCATCAGCGGGCCCGAGGCCATCAGCGGCTACGACGGCGCGGCACACCCTGCAGTCATCACGGATGAAAACGGCATCCGGGGCGATGCAAAGGTGCTGTACGCCGCCAAGGGCGAGAACGGAACCTACGGCATAGCCACCGAAACCGCACCTGTGGATGCCGGCACCTACAAGGCCAGCATCACCCTGGGCACCGGCGATGGCGCAGCTACCGTCAGCGTGGAGTATGTGATCACATGCGCCGAGCTGACCGATGTCAGCGCGGCACAAAACGGCACGCTGACCTATACCGGCGACGCCCAGACCCCGCAGGTCACCACAGCCGCCAAGGCGGTGAACAACCAGCCCGTCACCTTTACCTACAGCAAGACGGAGAACGGCACCTACGGCGCCATGCCCACCTTCACCGACGTTGCGGACGCCGGCACGGTCTATTTCAAGGCCACCGCACCGAACCACAAACCGGTAACCGGCAGCTTCACTGTCACCATGGGCAAGGCCGACCGGTCTGCCCCCGCTGCCCCCACGCTGCGCACCGCCACCGCCAACGCGATTACGCTGACAGCGGCGGAGGGCTGCCAGTACAGCATGGACGGCGTCACCTGGCAGGATGAAGCCACCTTTACCGGGCTGCAGAAGAACACAGAGTATACCTTCTACCAGCGGTTAAAGGCGACCGGGAACTACAACGCCTCCCCCGCCAGCGAAGCCGCCACGCTTTCCACCACCGATCACGACCACCAGTGGAGCTTCCAGGGAACCGGCGCCACCATCACCGCCACCTGCGGCAACACCGACGGCGGCCACGGCACGCCCCTGACCGCTGCGCTGACCATCAACGCGCCTGCACTGACCACCTACGGCGAAACCGGCAAGAGCGCCAATGCCACTATTACCGGCAACATTGACGGCGTCGAAACCCCGGCCGTCGTCTACAAGCAGGGCGGGACGGCGCTGACTGCCACCCCCACCGACGCCGGCACCTACACCGCCAGCATCACGGTTGGCACGGCTACCGCCAGCGTGGAGTATACGATTGCGAAAGCGACGATGACCGACGTCAGCGTGGCGCAGACCGGCACGATGACCTACACCGGCAGCGCCCAGACCCCGCAGGTCGCCGCTGCCGCCACGGTGGCCAACAACCAGCCCGTCACCTTCACCTACAGCCTGACGGAGAATGGTGCGTATGGCGATATGCCGAGTTTCACCACCGTTGCGGACGCCGGAACGGTCTATTTCAAGGCCACCGCACCGAACCATGAGCCGGCAACCGGCAGCTTCACGGTTACGATGAACAAGGCCAACCAGACGGCTCCCGCCGCACCGACGAAGGCCGACGCGACCATCAACAGCATCACCCTGACGGCCATCGCAAACGGTGAATATAGCAAGGACGGCAACACCTGGCAGGAGAGCGCCACCTTCACCGGCCTGACTATGAACACCGAGTATACCTTCTACCAGCGGTTGAAGGCGGACGACAATCACAACGCTTCGCCCGCCAGCCAGTCGGCCAGCATCCGCACCAGCAACCACGCCCATGATTGGGTGTTCACAGCACAGGGCGCTGTCATCACGGCGACCTGCGGAAACGGCGATAAGGGCCATTCCGGAGAACTGAGTGCCACCATGACCATCACGGCTCCGACCCTGACGGTCTACGGCGGAACGGGAAGTGCCAATGTAACTGTGACCAACGGCATTGCAGGCGTCGATATCCCCTCCGTCGTTTATAAGCAGGG
The DNA here is from genome assembly GCA_017448145.1 of Oscillospiraceae bacterium. GTDB lineage: Bacteria > Bacillota > Clostridia > Oscillospirales > Oscillospiraceae > Vescimonas. The sequence goes on from JAFSMA010000147.1 coordinate 13,855, forward strand.
CGGGACGGTGCTGGCTGCCACCCCCACCGATGCCGGCACCTACACCGCCAGTATCACGGTTGGCACAGCTACCGCCAGCGTGACCTACACCATCGCCAAGAAGGCCGTCACCGTTACCGCCGATCATAAGTCCAAGACCTACGGCGAGAGCGATCCTGCATTTACGGCCACCAATACCGACCTGGTGGGCAGCGATACCCTCAACTACACGCTGTCGAGAGCCGAGGGCGAGAATGTGGGCGAGTACACGATTAGCGTTGTCCCGGGCGATAACCCCAACTACGAGGTGACCACCGTGGGCGCCAAGCTGACCATCAATAAGAAGGCCGCCAGCATTACCGCCGACAGCAAGACCAAGACCTACGGCGACGCAGACCCCGTGCTGACCGCCACCGCCACCGACCTGGTGGGCAGCGACACGCTCCATTACGCGCTGTCGAGAGCCGAGGGCGAGAATGTGGGCGAGTACGCCATCACTGTCACCCCGGGCAATAACCCCAACTATGACGTGACCGTGACGGGCGCCAAGCTGACCATCAATAAGAAGGCCGCCAGCATTACCGCCGACAGCAAGACCAAGACCTACGGCAACGCCAACCCCGCGCTGACGGCCACTGTGGAAGGCACCGTGGGCACCGACACCCTCAACTACACCCTGTCGCGGGCCGAGGGCGAGAACGTGGGCGATTACACCATCACCGTTACCCTGGGTGACAACCCCAACTACAACGTGACCGCAGCCAACAGCACCTTTACCATTACCAAGAAGGCTGCCAGCGTCACCGCTGTCAACACCGGCAAGATCTTCCATGAGAGCGAGCCCGCGCTGACGGCCACTGTGGAAGGCACCGTGGGCACCGATGCCCTCAACTACACCCTGTCGAGAGCGAAGGGCGAGGAAGCCGGCGAGTACACCATCAGCGTCGCCCTGGGCAATAACCCCAACTACGACGTGACTGCCATCGACGGCGTCTTCACGGTTGCGAAGAAGGCGGCCACCATTACGGTAGCCAACCTGAGCAAGGTGTACGGCGAGGACGACCCCGCGCTGACCGCCACCGTGGAGGGCACCGTGGGCGAGGACACCCTGGATTACACCCTGTCGAGGGCCCAGGGCAACAACGCCGGCGAGTACGTCATTACGGCCACTCCGGGCAACAACCCCAACTACGATGTGACCGTTTTGAACGGCATCTTCACCATCCTGAAGAAGTCCGCTGACGTGGTGATCACGCCTCACAATGCAGGCAAGGTGTACGGCGAGGCCGATCCCGGGCTGAGCGCCACCGTAACCGGCCTGGTGGGCGATGATACGCTGCGCTACACGCTGTCGAGAGACGGCGGCGAGGATGCCGGCGAGTATTCCATCACTGTCCATCTGGGCGAAAATCCCAACTACGAGGTAGCTACCCTGCGGGGCATCTTCACCATCAGCAAAAAGTCCGTCACCATTACTGCCGACAATCTGAGCAAGGTATTCGGTGAGGACGATCCTGCGCTGACGGCCACCGCTGCCAACGTCGTGGGCGGCGATACCCTCAACTACACGCTGTCGAGAGCCGAGGGCGAGAACGCCGGCGAGTACCGTATTACAGTGCATCCGGGCAACAACCCCAACTACGATGTGACTGTGGTGGGCGGCAAGCTGACAATCACCAAGGCGGCCCCCGCTCCGGCGACCATGACCGAGGAGAAGATCGTTTACAACGGAACGAAACAGGCCCTGGTGTCTCTCGCCGGTACGGTGACAGGCGGAAATGTGATGTACGCGCTCAGCGCCAGCGCTTCGGCCGTTCCCAAGGAGGGCTGGAGCACGGAGATCCCCACCGAGACCAACGCGGGCACCTACTACGTATGGTACAAAGTGGTGGGCGACGAGAACCACAACGACACGGAACCGGCTTGCGTGGAGGTGGCCATCGCAGCCGACTATGGCGTTGCCTCTGTGAACGGCCTTTCCGACGACGATGAGAACCAGTGGACCAAGAGCAGCGACAACGGCCTGGCCATCACCATGAAGCCGTCCGGTGAAGAGGACATCCTGGCCCACTTCGTGGGCGTGAAGCTGGATGGCAACGAGCTTGTCAGAGACGTGGATTACACCATCGAGAAAGACGGCAGCGGCGTGACGCTGCAGCCGGAAACCCTGGCGACTCTGGCTCCCGGCAAGCACACCGTCACTATTGTCTACGACAACGGTGAGGCTGAGACCACGTTCACCGTTTCGGCGGACAGTCACGTTGGCCTCTGGATTGCTGTGGCTGCCGTGTCTGTGGCTGCCATCGTGATCATCATCCTGTTTGTCAGAAAGAGAAAAGCTGACAAGAAATAAAGCAATCCTGTCCTGAACGAAGTAGGGCGCAATAAGCAAAAATATTGGGTGCAGCGCTGCCTTTCGGCTTCGCTGCACCCAATATTTATGATAGAACCCAAATTAGGGGATGTTCAGCGGCGAGCCGTAGAAGGCGGCGTCGCCGCCCAGCACCGCGGCACAGGCGGGGATGCCGGTGATTTCCTTAAAGGTCTAGGCAAAGAAGCTGCGGGAGCCGAAATGAAGCCTGTCGCAGATGTCCTGGATGCTCATATCCGTGGACAGCCGCAAGGTTTTGGCTTTTTCCACCTTGACAATCTTGATGTAATTGTTGATACTGAAACCAGTCTCCGCTTTGCATTTCCGGGAATAGGCCACCTCCGGCAACACGTCCCCATGACGGCCTCCGTGCAGGAGCTGTTCCGGTGGATGCACAACCACGAGGGCGGGCAGAAGGATCACAGCGCCATCGCCCGGTATTATGAGTACCTCTCCGGGATTCAGATCGGCAGATAAACAGGAAACAGGACAGCCCCGGCTTCTGCCGGGGCTGCTGCGCCCAAAAGGAGTCAGCCATGAATCGTAAACTGAGGAGCGACGCGGAAAAAGCAGCCTATACCGCCATCAACGCCGTAATGCCGGAGGGCGCGGTGCGCCGTGCGCTGCTGGGAAAACGGAATGCACGCAAATCCCTCCTTCTGCGCCAAGAAAAACACTTGATTTCGTTATGATTTCAAGTGTTTTTATACTGAGAAAACCCTGCTCAAAAGTTATTAGGATTCAGATCAGGGTTCTCATTTACTGCTATTTTTACTGCTTATAGGTTCAAATACTCTCAATATATGCTTGCATTCTCGCTGAAACAATCGAATACTGAACCAGATAAATCAGGAGGTGCGGCTATGTATGTCTATCTGTTCCCCGCCTCCTGACGGTATTCCCGTGGAAGCTTGCCGGTGATGCGCTTGAAGGTATCGCTGAAATAGGTGCTGGAGCAATAATGAAGCGTTCGGGCAATCTCAGAAATGGGCTGATTTGTCGTCTCCAACAGCATTTTTGCCCGTTCGATACGCACGATATCAATATAATCGGCGATGCTCTCCCCAACCTCAGCTTTGAATTTGCGGGAGAGATAATAAGGCGTATACCCAGCCTGCTTCGCCAAAATGGAGATGGACAGCTCATCTTCCATGTGTAGTTGGACATATTCACAGCAGGCCAGAATCTGGGGTGAGAGTTTGTGGTTTGTGCGTACCTTGTGAACACGGCGAACAAAATCTTCATACATAGCGTGGGTCAGTGCGCCCAGCTCTGCGGGGCTTTTGCAGTCGATCATGGCCTGGATATAGGTGTCGCCTACTGTATAGGCCGTGTCAGGTGGGAGTCCGCCCTCGATCGCAGCGCGGGTGCACAGCGAGGTAAAGGAGGCAGTGGTGATCAGCACTTGTTTGAGTGGATCATCAGAATGGACTCGTATCCCGCTGCTGAGAGATGCGGCATACTCCTGTGCCGGCTTGAAATTCAGATCGCCCTCACGGATATGGTAAAGCAAGCGCTTTTCGGCCATATAATTCTGGTGGCGATCCCGGGTAAGTTTCTCCCGGGGCTTTATGCCACTTTGCGTATAGCGTTGATATTGAACGTCACTGATCCGAAGTCTCTCACCTGTCAGGCAAAAATACAACATCAGTATATAGTGCTGGAAGAGGGGAAGCGGAATTACCGGAAGGTTGGTCAGAAGCTCTGTAAAAAGGCGGCGGCGCTCTGAGGTATGAATCATACTCCGCGCAACGCTGTCAAGCGCCCTTTGTGAGATTTCCGTATTCTGTACCGGACCGATTACATGAAGCTGACGAGTCTCTTCTTCACCGGTAAATACCGCCCCCCAGAGCAAGCCCAGGTTCTCGCCCAAACACATGGGCGCGTTTCCCACCTGGCCCATGGCGTACTGAAGGCAGCCGGCCCGCTGAAAAATCAGATGAAAATCCTCATTAACACTCTGTGAGTGGAGCAGCTCTCCCTCGCTGTCATAGATCCAATATGAAATATCTCCGCTGCACCGGATCATTTCAAGGAGAAATTGCAGTTTGTTCTCTTGATCCATTCCTTCACCCCCTATTTCCATAATATCATAAAATAACTTTGAAAGCAATAAATTAGCTCTGATTCAAGAAACGGACGAATTTACGATACTGAAAACTAATTTGTTATTTTACAATGCTTCTCCCTTCCTGTAGTCTAAAAGCGCAAACGGTGTTCTCGCCAAAAAAAATACAGGGAGGAATCATTATGGGTAAAGAAAAAACAGCTAAAGTCCCAAACCCGGACAAGATGCCGTGGGGACGCTTCTTCGCATGGAAAACCCGCGATGTCGCGCTGGCCGGTGTCACCGTCATTATCAGCGCCTATCTGCTGCTCTACAGTTCCAATACGTTGGGACTCGATCCGAAAATCGTCGGCATCCTGCTGCTGGTCGCCCGTCTGATCGATGCCGTGACCGACCTGATGGCAGGCTACATCGTGGACAACACCAACACCAAATGGGGCAAGGCAAGACCGTATGAGATCTGCATCGTCCTGGAGTGGCTGTGTGTGATCCTGCTGTTCAGCGCCGGCCCTCAGTGGAGCATGATGCTCAAGTACGTCTGGGTCTTCCTCATGTACATCTTAGTTTACTCCATCTTTGGCACCATGCTCGCCGCCAACCAGACCCCTTATCTGATCCGCGCCTTCAACGGCAACAGCAAGCTCGTAACCAAGGTCGCCTCCTACGGCGGACTTGTCTCTATGGCCGGCTCTATCGCCATTTCTATGACCTTCCCGCGGCTCTATAACGCTTGGATCGTCGTCGGTAACGGCGGCGCGGCCGCCTGGCGTAAGCTCATTATCATCTATGCTATCCCGCTCGCGCTGCTCGGCATCGTGCGTATGTTCACCGTCAAGGAGGATCCCTCCGTCGACGCGGGGCAGAGCGCACAGAAGCTGGATCTCAAGGAAGCGATCACCATGCTGCGGACCAATCCCTACGCCTGGAGCTGGGGCGGCATGATCGGTCTGTACAATATGATCGTCGGCTTCGGTGCCGGAAGCTACTATTTCCAATACATCGTCGGCGATGCGGGCGCCTTCGGTATCGTCAGTGCCTTCGCCATTGTGCTTCTGCCGGTAATGCTTATCTTCCCGGTCCTGATCCGGAAGCTCGGCATGTCCAAGCTCTTCATTCTGACCGCCGTTCTTTCGGCTGTCGGCTATCTGACGGTCTTCTTCTCTCACGGCAGCCTGGCCATGGTTTATGTCGGTATCATCGTCACAAACCTTATTTCTCTGCCCTGCTCCTATCTGCAGGCCCCCGGTATCCTCCAGATCGCCAACTACAACGAATACAAGGGCATGCACCGCATGGACGGCACCTCTGCCGTTGTCATGAACTTCCTGATGAAGGCCCTCAATGGCATCGGCACCGGCCTGACCGGTATCCTGCTCGGCGCAGCCGGCTACATTGCCACCACCAGCAATGAGGTCGTACAGCAGCCTGAGAGCGCCCTGTTCATGATCCGGTGCCTGTATACCCTGATCCCGGCGCTGTGCCTGGTCGGCATCATCCTCTGCGCTCTGCATTTCAACAAGCTGGAGAAGCAGATGCCCGAGATCGAAGCGGAGCTTCACGCCCGCAAAGAGGCCGCGATCGAGGCGGCGGCCGACAACGCATAAATCCGATACGAGGCTCACACTGACAAGGCGGGCAGCGGCGAAAGCTGCTGTCCGCCTGCGTATAACAAAGGAGACACAATGAGAACCACCATCAGCTTCAACGATAACTGGACCTTCAACAAGCCCTGCGAGGCCGCCGTTCCCGTTACCCTGCCTCACACCTGGAATGCAATCGACGGGCAGGACGGCGGCAACGACTACTGGCGGGGCACGGCCACCTATGAAAAACGCTTCCGCCAGGCGGACGTAGGGGCGCTTCACGAAGCGCCCGCCGGAAGCCGCGTGTTCCTTGCTTTCGACGGCGTCGCCATGACGGCGGACGTGACGCTGAACGGGAAGCTCCTTGCCCACCACGAGGGCGGCTATGCCACCTTCCGGGTAGACCTCACCGACGCCCTGGAAGCGGAAAACCGGCTCACCGTCAGCGTGGACAACAGCGCCAACGACCGGGTGTATCCCCAGATGGCGGACTTCACCTTCTATGGCGGTATCTACCGGGATGTGAGCTTGATCGTCGTTCCCGCCCAGCATTTCGAACTGGTGAAGGACGGCACCCCCGGCATCAAGGTTACACCGAACGTGCATCTCAAGGATCGCGAAGCCTATGTCGTAGTAGAGACCTGGCAGACAGGCGGCAGCGAGGTCTGGATCGAGATTCCCACTGAACAGGGCAAAGAGTTCCGCCGTGTGGAAGCCCGGAGTGGCCACGCAGTCACGAGTATCATCCTGAAAAACGTCCATCTCTGGGACGGCCTGAACGACCCTTACCTCTACACGGTCACTGCAAAGCTGGTGAAAAACGGTGAAGCCGTTGACGAGATCAGCGCCCGCTTCGGTTGCAGGGAATTTATAATTGACCCGGAAAAGGGCTTCTTCCTCAATGGACGCAGCTACCCGCTGCGCGGCGTGAGCCGCCACCAGGACAGGATCGGTCTTGGCAACGCCCTAACCATCAAAGAACATGAGGAGGACATGGCAGTCGTCCGTGAGCTGGGCGCCAACACGCTGCGCCTTGCCCATTACCAGCATGCGCAGGAATTCTATGACCTCTGCGACGAAAACGGCATCATTGTCTGGGCTGAGATCCCTTATATCACCAAGCACATGACAAATGGTAAGGCAAACGCCGTGAGCCAGATGAAAGAGCTCATTACCCAGTGCTATAATCACCCCTCTGTCGTCTGCTGGGGGCTTTCCAATGAGATCACCGCCAGCAGCCCTGTGACCGAAGAATTGTTACAGGATCACCGGGACATAAACGATTTTTGCCACGAGATGGACAGCACCCGTCCTACGGTCATGGCTCACGCCTTCATGCTGGAGAAAGATTCACCGCTGATCCCGATCGCCGACATTGCCAGCTATAATCTCTATTTTGGCTGGTATCTGGGGGAGCTGGAGCAGAACGAGCAATTCTTCGATGAGTACCACGCCCTGTATCCGGACCGGGTCATTGGCTTTTCGGAATATGGCGCAGACGCCAACACGGCGTTCCATTCCTCTCGCCCGGAGCAGGGTGACTACAGCGAGGAATACCAGTGTGTATACCACGAGCACATGCTGAAGATCATCGAGGAGCGGCCTTACCTCTGGGCGACCCACGTCTGGAACCTGTTCGACTTTGCCGCCGACGGGCGCGACGAGGGCGGCAAGAAGGGCGAAAACCAGAAGGGACTTATCGAGTTTGACCACAAGACCAAAAAAGACGCTTTCTACCTATACAAGGCTGCCTGGAGCAAGGAACCCTTTGTGCATCTGTGCGGCAAGCGCTACATTGACCGGGCGGAGGACACGACGGAAATTAAGGTTTATTCCAATTGCGAGAGCGTGACGCTCTTTGTTGATGGCAAGGAGCTTGAGACCAAGTCCGGCAAGATCATTTTCACCTTCACCATACCCATCACCGGGGAACACATGGTTGAGGCTGTCAGCGGCGAATTCCGGGATCAAAGCACCGTCCGCAAGGTCGAAAAGCCCAATGAGAGCTATATCTTTGGCGGCGCGGGCAATGTGGTCAATTGGTTTGACAAAGAGGACCTGAAGCCCGGCTATTACTCCATCAAGGACAAGTTTGGCGAGCTGATGCGCAACCCCGCCACGGCGGCCATCGTGGGCCGGATCATGGCCAAGGCCAGCGCCAGCCGCGGAGAGGTTGCAGAGGGAACCAGGGACAACAAAGCCCTGCAGCAGATGTTGGCAGGACTGAGCTTTGAGAGCCTGCTGAAAAAAGCTGGCGTCAACGTGGTGCCGCCGGAGGCAGTCAAATCCATCAACGACGCCCTGCAGCAGATCAAGAAGGAGAACTGAGCCATGGTCTATAACGTCAGCATGAAGATCGCCCACCTGCTGGAAAACCAGCAGGCGGTATCTGTGTTCGACCGCTTTCTGCCGGGGATGCGGAAGATGGCGGAGGGCAACCCCCAGGCCGCCCAGCTTTCCGTGGAGCAGCTGGTGCGCTATACCCGCAACCCCAAGGCCAACGAAGTGATCGCCGCCCTGGACGAGGCGCTGAACGCGCTGAACACCCCGGAAAACGCCGTCAGCCCCGGTGAGCGCAAGCTCATCGAACGCTTCAAAGCCATCGACGCGGAGGACAAGGCAAAAGAAAAGCGGCCCAACCAGCACCGGCAGGACGCCATCTGCCCCGGTCAGCCCTGGCTGGACACCAAGGGCGAGCGCATCCAGGCCCACGGCGGCGCGGTGTACTATGAAGATGGCCTCTACTACTGGTACGGCGAAAACAAGGAACACACCGACGGACAAAACGGTATCTGGACCTGGGGCCTCAAGGTCTACGCCTCCGCCGATCTGATGAACTGGGAGGACCGGGGCTTTCTCATCCCGCCGGTGCTGGACGATCCCAACTCCGCCCTGTTTCCCACCAAGCGCGTGGACAGACCCCATATCCTCAAGTGCGAGAAGACCGGGAAATATGTCTGCTGGATCAAGCTCTCCGGCCCGGAGGCGGCCTTCACCATCTGGCAGGCGGACAAGCTGCTGGGCCCCTACGAGATGGTGGAAAACCTCTACAATCCCGGCGGCCACAAGGCGGGTGACTTCGACCTGATTGCCGATCCCGCCACCGGGAAGGGCTATCTCTATTTCGACGCCGACCACACCTCCATGCTCTGCATGGCCCTGAGCGAGGATTATCTGCACGCGGAGAAGGAAGTGGCCAAGAGCTATGACAATCTGACGCCGCCTTTCACCCGGGAGGCCCCGGCCCTGTTCGAGTATAACGGCAAGAAATACATGCTCACCAGCGGCATGACCGGCTACGTGCCCAACCGCAGCGACAGCGCCGTGTGCGACGCCTGGGACGGCGTGTTCGAGAGCCTGGGCGATCCCCACCTCGACGACGCCTCCTGCGCCTCCTTCAACAGTCAGATCTCCAAGATTTTCCCCGTGGAGGGAACGGATACCTTCATCGCCATGGCCGATCGCTGGCTGCCGGGAACGCCGGTGGAAGCGCGGCTGGCCGACGTGTTCACCCGGGTCATCGCCGCCAACTATGACCCGGCCCACTATCAGGCCACCGACGATGAGCGCCGGGAGATGTACGCGGCCAACCAACTGGAAAACGCAAACACTTCCATTGCGGACTACGTCTGGCTCCCCATCGAATGGGAGAAGGGCAGACCCGTCCTGCGCTGGCAGGATTCCTGGAACCCCGGAAAGGAGCGCAAGGTATGAAAATCATCAAAGCGCCCACTATGAAAGAAGCCTCCCCGCTGGAGCTGAAAAACCGCGCCCTTGCCCGCAAGGCGGCGGCGGAGGGCTTCGTACTTCTCGAAAATGACGGCACTCTGCCCTTAAAAGAAAAGCGAATTGCCCTCTACGGCGCGGGCGCTCGCATGACCGTCAAGGGCGGCACCGGCTCCGGTGCGGTGCGGGAGCGCTACAGCGTCACCATTGAGCAGGGGCTTCTGAACGCCGGCTATGACATCGCCACGTCCGGGTGGCTGGATCGCTTCGACCGCTTTTATGCCGATACCTACGAGACCTACCGGCAGGAGCAGGAGGAGCGGGTCAAGGGTATGCAGAATTTCTATCAGATCCTGGGCACCGTGCAGCCCTTCCGCCATCCCACCGGCATCCCCATCACGGAGGAGGACGTGGCCGCTTCCGGCTGCGACACGGCGCTGTACGTGCTGGCCCGCCAGGCCGGCGAGGGCAACGACCGGGTGGATGAGCAGGGCGACTATCGCCTGGATGACGTGGAGCGGGAGAATCTGGCCTTCGTGTCGGCCCACTATCAAAACCTGGTCGTCATCGTCAATTGCGGTGGTGTAATTGATTTGAGCTTTATGGACACGCTCTATGTCTCGGCTCTGGTCTACTTTGTCCAGGGCGGCGAGGAGGGGGGCAACGCCCTGGCCGACGTGCTCTCCGGCAGGCAGAACTTCTCCGGCAGGCTGGCCACCAGCTGGGCCTACCGGTTTGAGGATATTCCCTCCAATACCACCTATTCCTACCTGGGCGGCGACAAGTATAACCAGGAGTACAACGAGGGCATCTACGTGGGCTACCGCTTCTTCGACAGCTTCGGCGTCAAGCCCCGCTACCGCTTCGGCTACGGCTTGAGCTATACCGCTTTTGCCCAGAGCCTCGTCGGCGTCGCCCCGGCAAACGGGGAGATTGCCCTCCGGGCGTCGGTAAAGAATACCGGCGGCTGCGCCGGGCGGGAGACCGTATTGCTCTACGCCGCCGTGCCCTTCGGCGAGACCGGGGCGGAGGCAAAGCGCCTGGTGGCCTTTGCCAAGACGGCAGAGCTGCAGCCCGGTCAGGAGGAGACGGTGGCCCTGTCCATCCCGCTGCGGGAGCTGAGCTGCTACGACGAGGCACGGGCCGCCTGGGTGCTGCGCGCCGGGGAGTATCCGCTCTTCCTGGGCGAGGTGCCCTGCGCCGTGGTGACGCTTGACCGGGAGCACGTGCTGGAGCAGTGCGTGAACGTCTGCCCGACCCAGCATGAGATCGCGGAGATCACGCCGCCTGCGCGTCCCGCGCTCTCCACCGACGGGCTGCCCCGGCTGGCGCTGGACGCCATCGTGCCCGAAACGCTGGTACACCGCTATGAGACGCCGCAGGCCTGCGATCCGGTCACCGACGGCATGAGCGCGGAGCAGCTCATCCGCCTCACCGTGGGCGGCGGCACCTCCAACAAGAATTTGCAGGTGGAGGCCATGGGCGCCTCCGGCACCACCACGCCGGAGCTGTACGAGACCATGGGCATCCCCAATGTGATCCTCTCCGACGGCCCGGCGGGTCTGAACCTGACCAGCCAGGTGGTGGCGCTGCCGGACGGCAGCACCAAGGCCGCCCGCGTGCCGGAGAATCTGGAGGCGTACAAGCGCTATTTCTTCGGCTTTGCCGGCATGGCGCTGAAAAGCCAGATGGCGGACCCCAAGGACGGCGTTGTCCATTACCAGTACGCCACTGCCTGGCCCTGCAGCCAGCTGCTGGCCCAGAGTTTTGACCCCGCCCTTTTGGAGGAGGTGGGCGACGCGGTGGGCGCGGAGATGGAGACCTTCGGCGTCACCGTTTGGCTGGCCCCGGGCATGAACATCCACCGCAACCCCCTGTGCGGCCGCACCTTTGAATACTATTCCGAAGACCCCGTGGTTTCCGGTAAGCTGGCAGCCGCCATCGTGCGCGGCGTGCAGAGGCACCCCGGCAAGGGCATGAGCGTCAAGCACTTCGCGGCCAACAACTGCGAGCTGGAGCGCAACATGTCCTCCTCCAATCTGACGGAGCGCACGCTGCGAGAGCTCTATCTGCGCGGCTTCGAGATCGCGGTGAAGGAGTCCGGGCCCATGACCGTCATGGCCGCCTATAACAAGGTCAACGGCGTCTACTGCACCAACAACTACGATCTTCTGGTGAAGGTGCTGCGCAATGAATGGGGCTTCGAGGGCCTGGTCATGTCTGACTGGGACTCCATGAAGGCCTCCCGGGAGGACTGCACCGTGCCCGCCAGCGGCGACGTGCAGAAGGCCGCGGCTGCCCAGTGCGATCTGGTGATGCCAGGCCGCCCGGATCAGGTGGAGGCCCTGCAAAAGGGTCTGGAAAGCGGTGCCGTCCGGCTGGACGACCTCCGCCGCAGCGCCGCTCGCGTGCTGTGGATGGTGCGGCAGAACAGCATCCTCAGGCAATAGAGAAAAAGCCTCTCCACCCCTTGCCGACGGGTGCTTTCCCTATCGAGGCGTAAAACGCGGCCAAGCGCCCCTTGCCCAGCGGCGGCGTTTCCCGGGCGCGGAAAAAATACAATGGTCAAAGAACGAGCCGGAAAGAGCGAAGCGCCCTTTCCGGCTCGTTCCAGATTGTCAAAAAGCGGAAAGAGGAATTTCTTTCCGCTTTCTGCATTTTCGGGCGCTTTCGGCGCAACAGGGGCGCTTCTGCTTGTTTTCTCGCCCCGGCAGGTGCTTACCTGGGCTTGACCACAATCAGCCTGACCTCCAGCATGTCCAGCATGGCGTCCAGCCGCAGCACGCCGTCCTCGGCGGCCACCGTATATTTGTTGATGGCCGGGACGGAGCGGGCGGCCAGGGTGTCCAGCTCCGGGCCGTCATTCAGCGCCATGGCACCCATGGCGAGCCATTGGTCAAAGGCGCTGCCGGAGGCGCGGTTGATCACCGTCTCGGTGACGATATAGTCCCCCGGCTTCGTGTCGCTTATGTGGAGATGCACGTCCAGCAGCTGCTCCGGGGAGAAGGGCGTATAGCGCTCGGTGAAGGTCATGTCGAAGCGCTCCCCCTGGGCGTAGAGGTGGGAGAAGTGGCGGTAGTGATACAGCATGATCCGGTAGCTGTCGCCCTGGCGGGTCGCAAACCAGCCCTCGCCCCGGCCCAGCAGGGTGTCGCCCAGCTGCCGCAGCAGGGTGAAGGCGAAATAGCCGGCCTTGGGAATGCCGTTTGCGGTAAACAGGCCCAGCCCGCCGAAGAACATCTCCTCCGGCTGCGGGGCCTCGCCCATCCAATCGGTCAGCGACCAGTAGGAAAAGCTCTCCAGCCGGTCGTAGTTTTCCAGAATACTTTTCACGATGTAGCAGGACTTGAAGCAGGTGTCGTTCAGGAGATCCTGCTGGCTGGGGGTGTTGTTCCACTCGGTGAGGAACAGGGGCATGGCGTCTGCGCCCAGTTGATGGCGCTCGCTGCGCACCTGGGTGACAAAGCCGCTGAGGCCGTCGGTGCTCTCCCGCAGCGCCATGGACGCGGTGAAGCCGAAGGCCTCCTGCCCGCCCTCGCTCTCGTTGAATACCAGGTCATAGTAGCAGAAGTTGAGAAAATCCGGGGTGCAGTCCTGCTCCCGGCACCATTGCAGGAAGGGGATATACCAGTTCCGGTAACCCGGCTGCATCAGATAGTAGGTGGACGGCGCGCCGAAGAACAGCCCCCGGTCGCAATCCTTCACCGCCCGGAACGTGGCGCGGTAGAATTGGTAAAAGGCCTCGTCGCCGGAAAAGCCGTACATACTGTCCGTCGTGTCCGGCTGGTGCCAGACGGAGAAAAACCACTGCCGCAGCTCATCCCGGCCGTAGCGCTCCTGCAAATGGCGTATCAGCGCCGACACCAGCTCGCTCCACCTGTCCAGGCTGGTCGGCTCGCTGACCAGATAGCCGAAGAGCCGCCGGCGGTTTTTGGCCAGGGCCTCCGGCATAAAGGAAAGCTGCACAAAGGGCCGCAGGCCGATGGAGAGCAAAAAGTCCACCACCTTGTCCACGTAGGCAAAGCTGTAAGCGTCCTTCCCCTCGGCGTCCTGGAAATAGACGTGCATGTCATCCGACAGGATGCCGTTGAACTTGATGGTGCGAAAGCCCACCTCCCGCTGCACCCGGCGCAGCAGCTGCTGCACGTCCGCCGACAGGATGGCCGAGGCGCTGGTGGTGCCGATCATGGTCCGCCAGCTGTGGCGCAGCGTGGCCACCCGCTTCTGGGCGCTGAGGGAGGCGCGGCAGGAGATGGCCTGCTGGGCGGTTTCCCCCGGAGGCGCGTCCAGATATTTTTTCAGGCTCGCCATGTAGTCGTGCTGCTCCACCTGCAGGACAGCCGCCTCCTTGGCGGGCTTTTTCCGGGCCTGGCGGCGGTAAATGCTGGGCAGCACGCCGTATTCCCTGCGAAAGGCCTGCACAAAGGCGTGGCTGTTGGGAAAGCCTGCGTTGGCCGACACCGTCTCGATGGTGTCGTCGGTTTTCAGCAGCGCCTCCACCGCGTGGTTGAGGCGCACCCGGGTGAGATAGCTGAGGAAGCTGACGCCGAACTGCTTATCGAAAAACTTGGACAGATACGGAACGGAGAGATGCACGCAGTCGGCCAGCTGCCGGAGGGTCAGCTCCTCCTGGTAGCGCTGGCTGATGATGCGGCTGATGTCCGCCATGCGGGCGGCATAGCGGTGGGCCCGCTGGTTCCGGGCCTCCGAGTCCTCCACCCGAAAGTGTTGATACATCACGTCCATCACCTCATAGATGATGGACCGGTTGCGCAGCTCATAGCCCAGCCGCCGCTGGGCGCTGTTTTTCACCAGCCGGGCGATCAGACGGCGCAGGGCGTCGAAGGCGGCGCTGTTGCCCTGTAAGACGCTGTTGCAGACGAAATCCGGGTGCTTGGGCTCCGGCAGCGTGCGCTCAAAAAAGCTCTGCTCGAACTGCACGGTGATCAGCGTGCAGTCCTGGCCCGCGAAGGCGTGGGGCGTCCTGGCGTCGATGGAGAACACGTCGTCGGCCCCGGCGGTAAAGGTCTCCGTGCCGGCGGTCACCTGGCAGGTACCCGACAGGATCATATCCAGCTCAAAAGCATCGTGCACATGGGCCTCAATGACGCCCAGGCGCCGCATGGTGCAGCGCAGGTGACTGTCCTCGTCAAAGCGGATGACAGTATAGGTCTGGGGCATGGCGCATCACCCTCCTTTTCCCTTATGATAACACAGAGTAGGCAAAAATCAAAGGTAATTCTGCGTAATACCCGCCTGGCAGATTAAAAATCAGATGTTATTCCGCCTGAACTCTCGTTCATCTGTTTCTTATCACCCGCCCGGCGGGGGGTATGGGCAGGGAATCCGGCCCGGTTTTTTTGGCAGTTTCCCTAAAAAAGAGGGGTGCCGTTCCTCCGCTTTTCACAAAAACCTGTGCTTTTTAATCTGTTTTCCCGGGAACCCATCGGCGTGACGCGGCGCCGTTCTTTTTTGCTCTCAAAAGCGGAAAGATTTTAAGGAAAAGACGATAAGGGAAACATGGCGCGTTTTCCACCGGAAAAATACAATAATGCCAGAGGTGAGACTATGAAAACTCCCATCCTGGAAATGAAGCATATCCGCAAGACCTTTGCCAGCACGGTAGCCCTGGGCGACGTGGACCTGAACGTCTATCCCGGCGAGATCCGGGGGCTGATCGGAGAAAACGGCTCCGGCAAGTCCACCATCTCCTCCATCGCAGCCGGTATGCAGAAGGCCGACAGCGGCGAAATGCGCTTTCGCGGCGCTCCCTGGGCCCCTGTCAGCATGCTGGATGCGCTGGATAAGGGCATCGGCATGATCGTGCAGGAGAGCGGCACCATTCAGGGCGTCTCCGTGGCGGAGAACATGTTTCTGGGTGAGATGCAGCAGTTTCCGGGCCCCTTGGGCACCGTGGACCGCAAGGCCATGAACGCCAAAGCGGACGAGGCGCTGCGCTCCATCGGCGTACAAAACGTGTCCGGCGCAACGCCTATGGCCGCTCTGGACTTCCAGACCAGGAAGCTGGTGGAGATCGCCAAGGTGGTGATGAAGGACCCGGAGATCCTTGTGGTGGACGAGACTACCACAGCCCTTTCGCAGGAGGGGCGCAGCATTCTCTACGCGCTGATGAAAAAGCTGCGGGACGCGGGCAAGGCGGTGCTGTTCATCTCCCACGATCTGGATGAAATCATGGAGGTCTGCGACACGCTGACCGTCCTGCGGGACGGCGCCATCATCCGCCACTTTACCAAGGCGGAGTTCGACGCCGACGCCATCCGCACCAGCATGATCGGCCGGGAGCTGCAGGGCGACTATTACCGCAGCGACTTCACCCCCTCCCGTCTGCCGGAGGTGGCGGTCAAGGCGGAGCACATCCGCTACGGCGCCGTGCTGGAGGACGTGAGCCTCACCGTGTACCGCGGCGAGATCGTGGGCATCGGCGGGCTCTCCCACTGCGGCATGCACCCCCTGGGTAAGATCCTCTTCGGCGCCATCCGCCCCGACGCGGGGGAGGTGGTCACCGGCAGCGGCGTGAAGATCACCAATGAGACGGTGGCCATGAAGCACAGGTTCGGCTACGTCTCCAAGGACCGGGACGTGGAATCCCTGTCCCTCTCCGCCAGCATCCGGGACAACATCGCCATTGCCGGCATGGAGCAGTACGCCGTCAACGGCTTTCTGATGCTCAATTCCCGGGAGAGGGTCTATGTGGATAAGCAGATTGCCGACCTGTCCATCAAGTGCGCCGACCGGGACCAGGCCGTCAGCCAGCTCTCCGGCGGCAACAAGCAGAAGGTGGTCTTCGGCAAGTGGATCGGCCGGGGCAGCGAGGTGCTGATTCTGGACTGCCCCACCCGGGGCGTGGACATCGGCGTCAAGCGGGCCATGTACCAGCTGATGACCGAGCTGAAAAACCAGGGAAAATCCATCATTATGATCTCCGAGGAGCTGCCGGAGCTGATGGGCATGAGCGACCGCATCCTCATCATGAAAGACGGCAAGATCACCCGCGAGTTTGCCCGCAGCGCCGACCTCTCCGACGCCGAGATCATCAAATACATGATTTAAGGAGGACAGAAACATGGATAACGAAGCGATCCTCCGCAAATACAAGCTGCGTCAGAAGCTGATCAACATTCTCCCCGTGGCAGCGCTGGCCGTCCTTTTCACCATTCTGGTGGTGACGGTGCAGGCCAAGGGCTACCGGCTGGACATGTATCTGAAAATCGTGTTCAACGAGGGCGTGGTGCTGGCGGTGGTGGCCACAGGCGCTGTGTTCATCTACACCCTGGGCTCCTTCGATATCAGCCTGGGCGCCTCCACGCTGTTCTCCGCCACCATGGGCGTCATGACCTACAACGCCACCGGCAGCCTGGCGCTGATGATCCTGGTCATCTTCGGCGCGGCGGTGGGCTGCTCGCTTTTGAGCTCCGTGCTGGCCTCGGTGTTCCACATTCCGGTGTTCGTCACCACCGTGGCCATGATGAGCGTGCTCTCTGCCATTGCCGCCCAGATCATCACCACCAACGGCGGCGCCGTGGGCGGCATCTCCATCCCCTCGGCGCTGGTGAAGCCCCTGGACAACATGGGCTTCAAGATAGCGGCGCTGGCGGTGTTCTGGCTGGTGTGCTTCTTCGTCTTCTCCTTTACCAAAATCGGCCGCCGGCAGAAGTTTTTGGGCGGCAACCCCGTCTGCGCCCAGCTCACCGGCATCCAGGTGAACAAATACGCCATCATCGCCTTCGTCATGGCGGGCCTCGGGGTGGGCCTTGGGGCCTTCCTGACCCTGGTGTACACGCCCTCGGTCACCGCCACCACCGCCGGCAGCATCGGCATGAACATCGTGGTGGCCATCGTGTTCGGCGGCATGCCCATCTCCGGCGGCCCCCGCTCCCGCATTTACGCGGCGCTGGTAGGCGGCTTCAGCTATATCCTGCTGAACAATATCCTGAAGCTGCTCATCGATTCCAACATCGGCTACGGCGTCAGCCAGATCGTCTCCGCCGTGTTCTTCCTGGCGGTGGTCTACGTCACCGGCCTCAACTACCGCAGCCAGATGCTGCCCCGGTAAGCAAACGCACAAGCGTTACTTAATAAACCCACAAACAACAACGAAAACGGAGGAAAACAACATGAAAAAAGCACTTGCACTGATCCTGGCGCTGGTTATGGTGCTGACCCTGGCCGCCTGCGGCGGCAGCAGCACCGACAGCGAGGCCCAGACCCCCGCCGACGAGGGCGACAAGACCGTGAAAATCGGCGTCCTTGTTTCCGACGTGTCCGGTGAGGAGGCCCTGGGCTTCCGGGCCTACTACGAGGACTACATCGCCAAGAACTACAACGTGACCTTCACCTACACCGAGCAGCTGGAGGACGCCGCTGCCGAGAAGGCCGCCATCGAGAAGTTCGCCGCCCAGGGCTACGACGCCATCCTGTCCCTGGCCGCTTCCGACCGCGCCACCCAGATCGAGACCTGCGAGGCCAACGGCCTGTACTACGCCGTGGTGTCCGGCATGCTGGACGACGCCCAGTTCGAGCAGTACAAGGGCAACGAGCACTTTGTGGGCCAGATCGGCCCCAGCATGGACACCGAGTATGAGGCCGGCTACGCCATGGGCCAGTACTTTGCCCAGCAGGGCGTCAAGACCGTGGGCATCTACGGCGCGTTCATCCCCAACCCCATGCACGTCTACCGCACCGCCGGCGTGCTGGCGGGCCTGGGCTGCACCTACGGCGGCGCCTCCGACAAGGACGGCATCGCCGGCCAGCTCTTTGGCGACCAGGGCGTGGACATGAGCAAGGTGGCTTGCGGCGACATCCAGATCGTGGGCTACTTCCAGGGCTTCGGCGACACCACCTTTGACGAGCTGTTCGCCATCATCGGCCAGCAGCCCGACGCCTTCCTCTCCGTGGGCATGGCCACCACCTTCTTTGCCGACTCCCTCAACGGCGCCAACATCCCTTACAGCGACATCGACTCCTTCACCTCCGGCAACGCCGCCAACATGGCCGACGGCACCCTGACCTATCTGGCGGGCAAGTACTCCTCCAGCATCGGCCCCATCTTTGCCGCCACGCTGAACGCCGTCAACGGCAATCCCATCCGCGACGCGGAGGGCAACGCCATCTCCATCAGCCAGAGCTACCTGGTGGCCACCGACAGCGCCACCTTTGACAGCATCTTCAACGGCGACAAGGGCGACAGCCCCATCTTCTCCAAGGACGTGCTGGACACCGTCATCGGCGCGGTCTCCTATGACGACTTTGTGAAGCTGGTGGAGAGCAAGTAAGCATCCGTTCACATTCCCTGACCGGGCGGGGCATCCGTCCCGCCCGGTTTTCAAAAAAAGCGGGAGGTGCCCCATGAAGGCAAGCAAGAAAATCATCGGAACGCTGGCGATCCCCGTGATCACGGCGGCAGTACTGCTGATCCTGTGCGCGGCAAGCGGCAAAAGCATGATCGCCAACCGCACCGGCTTCAATTACTTCACCCTCTATGCCGCCATCGTGATGATCACCACCATGGCCCTGTCCATCAATCTCAACAGCGGCCGGTTTGACTTCTCCCTGGGCGCCATGGCGGTGCTGGCCTCGGTGCTCAGCGCCAAAATCACCTATGGCCTGCTCTCCGGCGGCGCAGGCAGCGCGGCGCTGATGCTGTGCCTGAACGTGGTCATCGGCGCCCTGCTGGGGCTTGTCTCCGGCGGACTGTACGTGACGCTGCGCATCCCGCCCATCATCACCTCCCTGGGCGTCACCCTCATTTACGAAGGCGTCACCTTCACCATCACCGGCGGCAAGTACGTGATGACCGAGGTGCGCAACGCCTCCATGACCGCCTTTGCGGGCAACTGGTACTGGCCTGCGCTCATCATCCTGGCGGTACTGGCCTTTATCATCTATCTTTTTGACCACACCCGGTTCGGCTACGACTATAAGGCCCTGCAAAGCGGCCAGAAGGTGGCCGTCAACACCGGCATCCGGGAGGTGCCCAACGCCCTGTGGTGCTACGTCATCTGCGGCGCGCTGATGGGCGTGGTGGGCTTCCTCAACGTGGCCCGCAGCGCCAATATCAACGGCGGCAGCCTGAACTTCGGCTCCATCGGCATCATGTTCACGGCGTTCCTGCCCATGTTCATCGGCGGCTATATCGGCCGCTTCTCCAACGACAAGGTGGGCTATCTGATGGCCGCCCTCTGCATGTCCATGCTCAACTCCACCTTTGCCGCCTTCTCCAACGAGATCAGCGCCTCCACCCAGTCCATCATCAACGCGGTGCTGCTGGTGGTGTTCCTGATCTATCTCAACAACGAGGGCCTGCTGAAAAAGATCCTGTCCCCAAGGAAAGCGTAACGAGAAAACAAAGCGGGCGACCGATATGGTCGCCCCTGTCAATATGCGGAGGAGTCTCCATGATCGACCTGAAAGCAAAACCCTTTTATTTAAGCGACGACGACATCCGATGGGTGCGCAGCACCCTTTCCGCCATGACGGTGGAGGAAAAGGCGGGGCAGGTGTTCTGCCCCATGGGCTTTTCCGCTGACCCGGGGCTGCTGCGCCATCTGGTCAACGATATCGGCGTGGGCGGCATGATGTACCGGCCCGGCTTTGCCGCCGAGATACAGAACACCCACCGCACCATCCAGTCCATGGCAAAGATTCCGCTGCTGCTGGCGGCCAATACGGAGCACGGGGGAGACGGCCTGGCCTTTGAGGGCACCGGCTTCGGCCAGCCCATGGCTGTGGCGGCAACGGGCGACAGCGAAAACGCCTACCGCATGGGCTATACCGCCTGCGCCGAGGGGGCGGCCCTGGGGCTCAACTGGAGCTTTGCCCCCATCGTGGACATCAACTATGAGTTCCATAACCCCATCACCAACGTGCGCACCTTCGGCAGCGACGTAGAACGCGTGATTGCCTGCGCCGGCGCCTACATGCGGGGCGCCCGGGAAAACGGCGTGGCGGTGTCCGTCAAGCATTTTCCCGGCGACGGCGTGGACGAGCGGGACCAGCACATCCTCACCAGCGTCAACACCCTGAGCAGGGAAGAATGGGACGAGAGCTTCGGCAAGGTCTATAAGACCCTCATTGACCAGGGGGCCGAGACGGTGATGGTGGGCCATATCGCGCTGCCCGCCTATGCGGAGGAAAATGAAAAATACCTGCCCGCCAGCCTGTCCCGCTCCCTCATGACGGGCCTTCTGCGCCAAAAGCTGGGCTTCAACGGCCTGATTACCACCGATGCCACCCCCATGGTGGGCTTCACCGCGGCCATGCCCCGGGAGAGGGCCATCCCCGCCGCCGTTGCCGCCGGGGCGGACATGATTCTTTTCAATAAGGATTTGGACGAGGACTACCGCTTCCTGCTCTCGGGCATCGAGAGCGGCGTCGTAAGCCGGGAGCGGCTGGACGAGGCGGTGACCCGCATCCTCGCCACCAAAGCCGCACTTCGCCTCCATGAAAAGCAAAAAAACGGCACGCTGGTGCCGGGGCCGGAGGCCCTGGGTGTGGTGGGCTGCGGGCAGCACCGCACCTGGGCAAAGGCGGTTGCGGATGATGCCATCACGCTGGTGAAGGACACCCAGCGCCTGCTGCCCCTGTCCACCGAAAAGTATAAAAGGGTATACCTGAACGTGATCCAGCGGGACATGGACCCCGCAAGCCCTGTGGTGCAATCCTGGAAGGCCCTGTTTGAAAAAGAGGGCTTCGCCGTCACCGTCCGTGACCGCCGGGTGCAGATCACCGTACAAGACATGGGCGACATCCCCGGCATGAGCGACGAGAAAAAGGCGCTGATGCACGAGATGTACCGCCCGGTGGGGGAGGCAAAAAAGGCCTACGACCTCTACGTCTACATCTGCAACATGGAGAACGCCTCCAACAACACCACCCTGCGGCTCAACTGGAACGTGGCCTTCGGTCTGGGGGACGATGCGCCCTGGTTCGTGTCCGAGGTGCCGGCGCTGATGATCTCCACGGCCTACCCCTATCATCTCTTCGACGCGCCCATGGTCAAAACCTACGTCAATGCCTACGCCGGAACGGCGGACTTCCGCGCTGCGGTAATGGATAAGCTCATGGGCCGCAGCCCGTTCCGGGGCGTCAGCCCCATTGACCCCTTCTGCGGCAGGGAGGACACCAGACAATGAGAGAATTTGACGCCGTTATTTTTGACCTGGATGGGGTCATCTGCTATACCGACGAGTACCACTACCAGGCGTGGAAGACCATGGCCGACAGCATCGGCGTGTATTTTGACCGGGAGATCAACAACCGCCTCCGGGGCGTGAGCCGCATGGCAAGCCTGGATATCGTGCTGGAAAAGGCCAACGGGACGTTCTCCCAGGCGGAGAAGAAGGCGCTGGCTGAGCAGAAAAACGAGCTGTATAAAACGCTGCTGGCCCGGATGTCCCCCGCCGATTTAAGCGACGAGGTCAAGGACACCCTGGAGGAGCTGCGCCGCCGGGGGTATCGCCTCGCCATCGGCTCGTCGTCCAAAAACGCCCCCTTCATCCTGCGGCAGATCGGTCTGGGCGACTATTTCGACGCGGTGTCGGACGGGAACAACATCACCCGCTCCAAGCCCGACCCGGAGGTGTTCGAGAAGGCGGCCCAGATGCTGTGCGTGGCGCCGGGGCGCTGCCTGGTGATGGAGGACGCCGTCTCCGGCGCGGAGGCGGCCCACCGGGGCGGCATGAAGGCCGCCTGCGTGGGTGACGCAAGCCGGGCCGGCGCAGGGGACTACAATCTGAAATCCATAAAAGACGTACTGGAGATTCTGTAATGGAGCGAAACGAAGCCTTTTTGCGCAAAGCGGAAAACCTGGCGCCCACCCTGCATACCAGGACAGTGTGGGTGCCGGGCAGCGGACAGCCGCTGAAAAAAGGGGACAGCGCCTGCTTCGACCTGGGCGAGCACCTGGTAGGCTACGTCACGGTGAAGCTGGGCTTTACCGGCTCTCACCCGGACGCCCCGGCCTGGCTGCGGCTGACGTTTGCCGAGCGGCCCCAGGAGCTTTCGGAAAACGTGGAGGACTACCGGGGCTGGATCAGCGCCAGCTGGGTGCAGCAGGAGCAGGTACACGTGGACGTGCTGCCCTGCGCCCTGCGCCTGCCCCGCCGCTGGGCGTTCCGATACGTCCAGATCGAAGTGCTGGACATTTCCGGGAAATATGACCTCATGGTGGAGCAGGTGTCCTGCCAGACAGTGAGCTCTGCCGATGACGCCGCCCTTGCGCCCTTTGAAACCGAAAATCCGCTTTTGCGGCAGATGGACAAGGTGGCCTGCCGGACGCTCCACGACTGCATGCAGTTGGTATTTGAGGACGGCCCCAAGCGTGACCGCCGCCTGTGGATGGGCGATTTGCGGCTGCAGGCCCTGGCCAATTACCGGACGTATCGGTGTAACGATCTGGTCAAGCGCTGCCTGTACCTCTTCGCCGGCAGCACGCTGCCCGGGGGCCGGGTAGGCGCCGGGCTCTTCCTGGAGCCGGAGCCTGAGGTGGACGACACCGCCATGTTCGACTACTCCCTTTTCTTCCTCCCCACCCTGCTGGACTATTATGAGGCCACCGGCGACGGGGAGACGCTGCGGGAGCTGTGGCCCACCGCCTGGCGGCAGATCGAGCTTTCCCGGACAACCTTTGACGAACGCGGCATTGTTCGGGATTCCGACGTGCTGGGCTGGTGCTTTCTGGATTGGAACCTTGCCCTCAACAAGCAGGCCGGGGCCCAGGGCGTGTATCTCTACGCCCTGAAAGCCGCCGGCAAGATCGCCGCCATTTTGCAGGACGAGGAAAAGGCGGCGTGGATCGCAGCGGACTATGAGGCGAAAAAACAGGCGGCCATCGACGGTCTGTACGATGGGCCGCTGGGCCTCTTTGTCAGCGGCAAGGAGCGGCAGCTCTCCTGGGCCAGCCAGATCTGGATGGTGCTGGGGGGCGCGGCGGACGCCGCTGTGCTCCGCCGCATCGCGGAGCGGCCCGACGCCGTGGGCATGGTCACGCCCTATCTCTACCACCACTACGTCCAGGCCCTGCTGGACGTGGGGGAGAGGGACAAGGCCCTGCAGGTGCTCACCGATTATTGGGGCGGCATGATAAAAGAAGGGGCGGACACCTTCTGGGAGCTCTACGACCCCGCCGACCCCAACGCCTCCCCCTACGGCGGCACCATCGTCAACAGCTACTGCCACGCCTGGAGCTGCGCCCCGGCGTACTTCCTGCGGGAATACTTCCCGGATCGGTGACGGCAGCCAACGGCCGGAGCCAGCCGCAGACGCGCCGTATTTTGCAGACCAACGAAGCATAACCACCCCCGGCGCAGACGAAGTC
>JAFSMA010000148.1 GCA_017448145.1 Oscillospiraceae bacterium
CCCCGCCAGCCACTACGTCACCCCCCGTGACAAAATGGACGCCGCCATCCGCCAGATCCGCAAGGAGCTGGACGAGCGCCTTGCCCAGCTGGAGGGGCAGAATAAGCTGGTGGAGGCCCAGCGTCTGCGCCAGCGCACGGAGTACGACATGGAGATGATGACGGAGCTGGGCTACTGCTCCGGCATCGAGAACTATTCCCGCATCATCTCCCAGCGTCCGGTGGGCTCCGCCCCCATGACGCTGCTGGACTTCTTCCCCGACGATTTCATCCTGTTCGTGGACGAGAGCCACGTCACGTTGCCCCAGGTGCGGGCCATGTATAACGGCGACCACGCCCGCAAGCAGAGCCTGGTGGAGTACGGCTTCCGCCTGCCCTGCGCCTTCGATAACCGCCCCCTGCGGTTCGAGGAGTTTGAGGAGCGGTTTTCCCAGGCGGTGTACGTCTCCGCCACCCCCGGCGAGTATGAAAAGGCCAACGCCGGCCAGGTGGTGGAGCAGGTCATCCGCCCCACGGGCCTCCTTGACCCCCGGGTGGAGGTGCGCCCCGTCACAGGCCAGATCGACGACCTGACGGCGGAGATTGCCGCCCGGGCGGCGCGCAACGAGCGGGTGTTGGTCACCACCCTCACCAAGCGCATGGCGGAGGACTTGACGGAGCATTTCCGCGCCGGCGGCATCCGTGTGCGGTATATGCACTCCGACGTGGCCGCCCTGGAGCGCATGGAGATCATCCGGGATCTGCGCCTGGGCGAATTTGACGTGCTGGTGGGCATCAACCTGCTCCGTGAGGGCCTGGATTTGCCGGAGGTGAGCCTGGTGGCCATTCTGGACGCCGACAAGGAGGGCTTCCTCCGGTCGGAGACCAGCCTCATCCAGACCATCGGCCGGGCGGCCCGCAACGCCGACGGCCTGGTCATCCTCTACGCCGACACCGTCACCCCCTCCATGCACGCCGCCATCACCGAGACGGAGCGCCGCCGGGAGATACAGGACGCCTATAATAAAGCCCACGGCATCGTGCCCCGCACCATCCGCAAGAGCGTCCGTGAGATGGTGGAGATCAGCCACACCGCCGAGGAGGCGTCCCGCCTGAGCAAGCAAAAGCTCACCGACGCCCAGCGGCAGGAGACCATCGCCCGCCTGGAAAAAGAGATGAAGCAGGCCAGCCGTATGCTGGAATTCGAGATCGCCGCCGCCCTCCGCGACCAGATCATCGAGCTGCGGAATCAGAAATAACCTTATAAAAAAGCCTTCCCCCACAGGGGGAAGGTGGCGGCAAAGCCGCCGGATGAGGGGGCGATAAGCACCCAAGCACCCAAGCGCGCAAACCCGCCCCTCCGTAGGGCGGGACCTATGTGTCCCGCCAACCCCGCCGCGACCCCAGAGCCATCGGCCGAACGGCAAACGGCTGCAACGCTTTCGTAGGGGCGGGGCTCTGCTCCGCCCGCCTTCCCCCACGGGGGAAGGTGGCGGCGAAGCCGCCGGATGAGGGGGCGACACGCGACAACCCCCAAAAAATCACCCCACAGGAGCGCCCATGAAACGATACCTCCCCTACCTATACGTCATCCTCGGCGCGGCGTGCTGGGGCTTTATCGGCCTGTTCAACCGCATGCTGTTCGACGCCGGCGTCACCACCGCCAACCGCGTCTTTATCCGCAATTTCGGCAGCTTCGCCCTGATGACCGCCGTCTTCGCCGCCCTCCGCCCCCAGGTGTTCCGCATCCGGTGGCGTCATCTGCCCATCTTCCTGGGCAGCGGTGCCATCGGCGTCATCGGCCTGGGCTGGACGTATTTCTCCTGCCAGACGATGTGCTCCCTGGCGGTGGCGGGCATCTTGCTTTACCTGGCCCCGTCCTTCGTGGTGTTCGGCTCGGCGCTGCTGTGGCACGCCCCTCTGACCCGCCGCAAGCTGCTGTCGGTGGCGGTGGCATTGGTGGGCTGCGCCCTGGTCAGCGGCGTGGTGGGCGGCCTGGGCAGCAACCGCCCTCTGGGCATCGCCCTGGGCGTGGCGGCGGGCCTGTGCTACGCCAGCTACACCCTCTTTGCCCACTACGGCCTTGCCCACTACGACGCCTACACCATGATTTACTGGACCTTCGCCGTGGCGGGCCTGGGCAGCTTCGTCTTCCTGGACGCCCCCGCCCTGGCCGCTGCTCTGAGCCAACCCCGGGGCCTCTGGGGCGCGGTGGGCCTGGTGGTCATCGCCACCGTGCTGCCCTACTTTTTCTACACCCGTGGCCTGGAGGGGGTGGAGAGCGGCACCGCCTCCGTCATCGCCAACGTGGAACCGGTGGTGGCGGCCCTGACCGGCGTGGTGTTCTTCCACGAAACCCTGACGGTCTGGACGGTTCTCGGCATCGTGCTGGTGCTGCTGGCCGCCGTATTGCTTGCAAAAGGAGAGACCCCTCATGGCAAAACCCAAGGATGATAAAACCAACGTCATGCGTCTGCTGGACCAGCACGGCGTCCCCTATACCCCCCATTTCTACGACCCCGACGGCCCCATCGACGGCCTCTCCGTGGCCGCCGCCGTGGGGGCCGACCCGGAGGCGGTGTTCAAGACCCTGGTGACCCGGGGCGCCTCCGGGGGCTACTACGTGTTCGACATCCCGGTGGGCGACAGTCTCGATTTGAAAAAGGCGGCCAGGGCAGTGGGGGAGAAGTCCATCGCCATGCTGCCCCAGAAGGAGCTGCTGCCCCTCACCGGCTACGTCCACGGCGGGTGCAGCCCCGTAGGCATGAAGAAGCCCTTTCCCACCGTGTTCCATGAAACGGTGATTCTATTCGATACAATTTACGTCAGCGCCGGCAAAATCGGCGCCCAGGTGGAAGCAGACCCCAATGCCCTCATGGCCCTCATCGGCGCCGGGGCGGCAGACGTGACAGTGGAGTGATACGACTATGGCAAACGAAATTTTGATTAAAGGCGCCCGTGAAAACAACCTGAAAAATGTGGATGTGGCCATTCCCCGGGATAAAATGGTGGTTCTCACGGGCCTGTCCGGCAGCGGCAAATCCTCCCTGGCCTTTGACACCATCTATGCCGAGGGCCAGCGCCGGTACGTGGAGAGCCTCAGCTCCTACGCCCGCATGTTCCTGGGCCAGATGGACAAGCCGGACGTGGACTACATCGAGGGCCTGTCCCCCGCCATCTCCATCGACCAGAAAACCACCAGCAAGAACCCCCGCTCCACCGTGGGCACCGTCACGGAGATTTACGACTATATGCGTCTTCTCTGGGCCAGGGTGGGCGTGCCCCACTGCCCCAAGTGCGGCAAGGAGATCCGCCAGCAGACCATCGACCAGATCATCGACCAGATCATGGCCCTGGGGGACGGCACCCGCCTGCAGATCATGGCCCCCGTCATCCGTGGCCGCAAGGGCGAGCACGCCAAGGTGCTGGAAAACGCCC
>JAFSMA010000149.1 GCA_017448145.1 Oscillospiraceae bacterium
TGCCCGCAAGGGCAAGGCGTTGCCAAGCGAAAAAGGCGGTTCCGTCACATCTCCGAAAGGGGGTGTTGCCATGCCGATTACATTGACCTTCCATATCCTCGGATATACGATTACGGTCACGGTAAAAAGCAGAAACCGCCACTCTGCCAAGTGACGGTTTCCGTGCTTCATAAAAGCATAGAACCATAATTCGGGCGGAGCCGCTTTTGGCAGCGCCTTTTTACAGTTTCATTATACCCACAGCGTCCGGGGCTGTCAAGGTCAAATTACTTGACAGCGATTGCCGCATTTTGTAGAGTATCTTTGCCCGCAAGGGCAAGGCGTTGCCATACATACGGTAGGCGGATGCAGCACATCTCCGAAAGGGGGTGAGGCTATGCCCATTACGTTGACGTTTCATGTGCTTGGTATTACCATCACAGTCACCGTAAAACGGGGAACCCGCCACTCGGCCAAGTGACGGGTTCTGCTTTTTTGAACCAATAAACCAAGGCTGAACCGTTTACCGGCAACGCCTTTTTACAGTTTCATTATACCTGCGGCGTCCGGCGCTGTCAAGCCCTTTTGCCGTCAGTCGTTCACGTCGTAGAAGATGCGCTCGCCGCTCTCCGCCAGGCCCAGCAGCTCACGGGCCAGGCCCTTGATGAACTCCTGATCCCCGGCCTTGTTCAGGTCGGCCTTCAGGGCGTCGTTGGCCTGGGTCTGCTGCGCCACCTGGGCGGCCAGGGAGGCCTGCTCCTGCCGGGCGTAGGACAGCTTGCGGTACACCTGGGCCGTCTCCACCGCCAGCACCGCCACCAGCACCAGCAGCACGGCGATGAGCAGCGGGCTTGCCTTGCGGCGTGATTTTTTCATGGGCTGTCCCTCCTTCGGCAAATCGGTGTCTTTTATTGTAACCCACTTTGCCGCAAAAGAAAAGGCTTTTTTGCCAAATGGCAGAAAAAGTGCCCATAATGCTTTCATTCCCCGGCAAAGCTGGCGAAAAGGCCACGCCAGGGCGGCGAAAAAGGCGGCGAAGCACTCCGCCCAGAAGTCCCACACCGGCCGCAGCAGCCGCGCCGGCCACAGCCACCAGCCCAGGGCCCCGGCGCCGCCGCCCAGCACCATGTACAGCCGCAGCTGCCCGCCCCCCAGCCCCAGGGCCAGCCACAGCGTCAGCATGGCGGCGGCCAGGGCGTAGAGGCCGTCCAGCAGATGGGTCAGGGCGCGGCTGCGGCGGCGGCGCAGCCGCACCGCGCGCAGCAGGTCGTACAGCACCGCTCCCGCCACGCCCAGCGCCGCGGCTGCCGCCAGGGTGGCGGCCTGCTGGGGAATGTGGTTCTCCATCAGGCGAACAGGCGGCGCCACAGCCCGCCCTGCTGGCGGGGTGCGTCCTCGTAGTCCAGGCCGTCGATGCGGCCGTCCACGTGGAGCTCGCCGCCGTCCAGGCTCAGCTTGTCGATGTGCAGCCCCTCCCCTGTCACCACCAGCACCCCGGCGCAGGTGGACATGACGATGCAGCTCTCGTCAAAGCGCTCCACGTCCTCCACCCCCGCCACGGTGAGATGCTCCCGGCCCTCCAGGGTCACGCGGTGATACAGCGCCCCGGACGATACCTCGTATGCCATAAAAAAGCCCCCCTCCCCATGGTGTTACCATGTGTATGAGGGGGCCCTTTGCTTTATGCGTTGATTTCTTTATACATTGTCGCGGCGGCGTCCTTGCCCACGCTCTCCGCCACGGCCAGCACCTCCACGGTGAGGGTGCGCCCGCCGAAGGCGATGGCGATCACGTCCCCCACCTTCACGTCGTAGCTGGCCCGGGCCACCTTGCCGTTGACGGTGACGCGCTCATTGTCGCAGGCCTCGTTGGCCACAGTGCGCCGCTTGATGAGGCGGCTGACCTTCAGATATTTATCCAGTCGCATAGTGTTCTCCCTAGAAACAAAGGGAGGGCTTAAGCCCTCCCCCGTGCATGAAATATTTTACTTAACAGCGTCCTTCAGCGCCTTGCCGGCCTTGAAAGCGGGCACCTTGGCGGCAGCGATGGTGACGGCAGCGCCGGTGCGGGGGTTCACGCCGGAGCGCTCAGCGCGCTTCTTTGTCTCGAAAGAGCCAAAGCCCACCAGCTGCACCTTCTCCTCCTTGGCCAGGGCCTCGGTGACGACGGCCAGAGCGGCGTTGACGGCAGCCTCGGTATCCTTCTTGGACAGGTTGGCCTTCTCGGCCACAGCAGCGATCAGTTCAGTCTTGTTCATGGTTTCGTATCCTCCTATTATAATAGCTTTGGTGAACAAAATAGAAGCCCGGGAATTGTCAAAAAATCCCCCGACCCGTGTATTATCCCATAAAACCCGGTAATCGTCAAGTATCTCTTTGCATATCCTGAAATATTGTGCATTTTCCCATGAAATGCCACCAAAAAATCCCAGAAACCGTGGAAAAGTAAAAACCGCGCCGGAATAATTATGCGCGGGCGGGTGGACGACAAACGGCATCGCCCGTCACCGTAGGGACGCTTCAGGTCGCGCCCGTAACCCGGTGGCGAATACCGCCAAGGCCGGGTGAATGGCAAACGGTGCCAAATCCCACCGTAGGGGCCGACGCCCCCTGTCAAGACCAACATAGGTAACACTTTGTCCAAGGACATGGGTAACACTTCACCTAACTTTTGAGCGGCGTTTTGAGATGAACAGTCCTTGACTGAGATCTATCCTGGCAATCTCGAAATGTCCATATTGGAGAGCCACA
>JAFSMA010000150.1 GCA_017448145.1 Oscillospiraceae bacterium
CAGGCAACGACACCCGCCCACGACGGATGAATGGCACACGGCATCGTTCCCACCGTAGGGGCCGCCGCCCCGGCTGCCCGCCCCCCACGCCGCGCCGCCCGCCCACGCCGAATGAATGGTATATGGCTGCAAAACCTTCGTAGGGGCGGACGACTCTGTCCGCCCCCTTTCCGCTGACCGCCGGGGCACGGGCGGAGCAGAGCCCCGCCCCTACGCCCGCCCCGCCTTCCCCCTGGGGGGAAGGTGTCAGCGAAGCTGACGGATGAGGGGGCGATTACGAAACGGGTTTCAATAGAATGTCACCCCACCACAAAGGCGGCACACACAGCGCCAGCGACACACCGCGAAGCATGAGCGGTATGTGGAGCCAGTGCCCTTGGGGTAGTGCCGCCCTACGAACAATCTGCGCCGTATCTCCGTAGGGGCGCTTCAGGTCGCGCCCGTCACCCGGGCCCCGACCAGCACCCACGCCGAACAAACGGTATAGGGGCATCGTTCCCACCGTAGGGGCCGCCGCCTACCCCAAGGGCACTGGTTCCGGCAGCCGCTCGTACCTCGCGGGCCGTCACTGGCCCCCGGCGGCCCGCCCCTACACCGCACCCGTCTGTTTTTATGATTTGACGGCTGCGCCGTCGTGAATTGCCGCTTCGCGGCATGATTTGGCTTCGCCATGAATTGCCCTGCGCCCCTTTCGGGGCGCAGGGCATATTTTATTCAATCGGTATCTTAATCACCACGTCCGACGTGGGATAGGCGGCGCAGGCGTGGACGTAGCCGAAATCCTTATCGGCGGCCCGGCGTCCGTCGTTCTCCGGGCAGACGTACACGCTGCCTTGCAGCACCTTGGTGCGGCAGAAGCCGCACTCGCCGCTGCGGCACCCGGTCTCAATGCGGATGCCCGCCCGCTCCAGGGCCACCACCAAACTCTCCGTGGCCCTGGCGGGAATCACGTCCTCGTGGATGCCCCGCCGCACGGTGAGCTGATACGTCTTATCCTTGCACGCCTGGGGATAGCCGGGGAAGACGGTGATGTCCTTGGCCTGGCCGAACACCTCAAACCGCACCCGCCGCTGGGGAATGTCCAGCTTTTTCAGCTCCTCCCGGAGGAAGCGGTACATCACCTGGGGTCCGCAGATGAAATAGGTGGTGTCGGGGGCGGAATACTTGCGGATCAGTTCCGCCGTCAAAAAGCCCCGCTCGCCCTGCCAGTCCGGCTCGTCGCCGGAGAGCACATGGACGATGTGGACGTGCTCCCCCTCCAGCGCCGAGAGCTCATCGTGGAGGGTGATGTCGTCGGAGGCCACAGAGCCGTAGAGGATGGTCAGATCCATGTCCAGGGTGCCGTGGGCCACCTCCCGGGCCATGGAGGCAAAGGGGGTGATGCCCACGCCGCCGGCCAGGGCCACCACGTGTTTGGCGTCCCGCAGGGGCTCATAGTAGAACTGGCCGCAGCCGATGAGGCAGCGGAAGGTGTCGCCCACCTTCACGTTGTCGTTGATGTGGTCGCAGATGAAGCCGTCGCCACGGGAGCGGCGCACGGTGATCTCCACAAAGCCCTTTTCCTGCCGGGCCTGCCAGGGAGCGGAGGAGATGGAGTAGGGCCGGGAGATGAGACTGTCGCCCATGGGGAAGTCCACCACCATGAACTGGCCCGCGTAGAAGGGAGGCAGCTTGCCGCCGCCCACCTTTTCAAACCGCACCGTCTTGGCGGTCTTGGAGGCGTCGCGAATCTCCGTCACCACCAGATCCAGCTTGCCGGGGTGCCACTCCCGGGCCACGTCGCCGATGGGGTCGGTGCGCACCGGGGTGGAGGACGCCTGTTCGAAGGCCGCCAGCCGGGCCTTTGTGACCCGGGACGCGCCGCCCACGTCCTTCAAAAAGCCTTTTACCTTCATTTCGCCGCCTCCTCTGCCATGGTATCCAGTACGTTTTTCGCCGCCTTGCGGCCGTTGGTCACGGCGGGGCCCATGCCGTCGCCGCTGATCTGGTGGGCGCCGGAGAACTCCAGATGCCGGATAAACCGCTCCGCCTCCGCCGTTTGCAGCCGGGCCACGATGTGGTCTTCCATGGTGTGGGCGTAGCCGTAGATGCAGCCGTTCCACATGCCGGTGTAGTGGGCCACGGTCATGGGCGTCTCAATGACGATTTCCAGAATGTGATCCAGCAGGTTGACCCCCAGATATTCGCTCATGGTGTCGATCATCTGCCGGGCCACCTCATGCTTCACCCTGTCGTACTCGTCGGCGGATACGGTTTTCCACCCCTCTACCCGGGGCAGGGTGGTGATGGAGTAGGAGCAGGTGCCCTCGGGGGTGACGCCGGGGTTACCCAGGTTGTGGCAGATGCAGGTGAGGTAGCGGTAGGGCCCCAGGCCCTTCAACTCGCCGTACAGCTTGTCGGTGTCCATGGTGTCGCCCCGGAACACGCTGTAATCTTTGATGCCCAGCGCCTCGGCAGGCCTGTCCAGAATCATCACCACCGAGAAGGCCGTCAGGCTCAGCCGCCGCCCGTTCACCATCTTAATGGCCTCGGGGGGCACGGCGTCTGCCGGCTCAATCATGTGGGTGTACACGCTGTTGGGGTAGGCGGAGGAGATGACGTAGTCGCCGTAAATCTCGTCGCCCCAGGCGGTGCGCACGCCGTAGGCCTGGCCGTCTTTCACCAGAATCTTGTCCACGTGCTGACGGTACTCAATCTGTACGCCCATGGCCTCCGCCCGTTCCGCCATTTTCAGGCTCATCTCGTGGCTCAATTTCTTGGGGATGTAGGAGCCGTAGCCCACGTAGTCCGCCATCAGCACGGAGAAGATGGTAAAGGGCAGCTCCCGGAACCCGGTGCCCACGTAAATCCAGTAGGGGGCCAGCAAATCCAACGCCTTCTGGGGCAGGCCGAAGGTGTCCAGCACCTCCTGGGTGGAGTAGCCGGCGGTTTTCACAAAGTCGGGGTGTCTGAGCAGCATCTGGGGCTTGCTCATGGGGTGGATGCTCAATTCGTTCACGCTGTTGAACACCCGGTCGCACAGCTGCAATACGGCCAGCACCTTGTCGTAGGTGCCGGGCACGGCACCGTCCACCTCCCGGGCGAAGGTCTCCAGCCCCGGGTGCAGCGTCACTTCCAGCCCCGGCAGGGAGGCGTGGTAGGCCTCGGGCACTTTCAGCCATTCCACGTCCACGCCCATATCGTCGAAGAACTTGCCCACCTTCAGCCGGTTGTTCTTCTCGCCGATGGACATCATCTCGTGGAGGGTGGCCTCGATTTCAATGCCGCCCCGGACGTAGCTGGTGGCCAGGCCGCCGGGCAGGTTGTGGCGCTCCAGCACCAGCACGCTCTTGCCCTTGTCGGCCAGCATCAGCGCCGCGCTCAAGCCCGCCAGAGCCCCGCCGATGACAATCACGTCATAGTGGTCTCGGTAAAATTTCATGTTCGTTCCCTCTTTCAAAAGGGGGGCGTGGCACGCACCCCTTCCATTATAAAAAAGCATCGCAGATTTCGCGCCTCGCAAGGCGCGAACCCTTGAAATCCGAAAAAACTGACGACATGCGCGTCAGTTTTTTCACTTCTCAGCCCACGCAGTGTGCGAGCGGAAGCGAGTGCGCGAAGTGGGCTGCCATTCCATTTTCACATAAATGGCTGTGCCATTTATGTGAAGGTTATTTGAGGGGCGCGATTTACGCGCCCCTCAAATAAGTGCCATTAGAAGAAGCGCTCCACCAGCTCGCGGGAGTACTCCGCCGTCTCGTCCATGTCGCCGAAGGACATGATCTCGCCGGCATAGAAGGTGTCGTACTTGCCCTGCATGGCCTCCACCTTGTCATACCAGCCGTCGGCATAGTCGGCGGAGAAGACGTGGGGGAAGTAGTACACCGACCACTCGTTGATTACGTTGGAGGCGGGGTTGCGCATGGTCTTCAGGTCGTCCAGCACCATCTGGCGGCACTTGTCGTAGGGCACCTCCGCCATATCCTTGTGCTTGCGCAGGGAGTAGGTGGTGATGACCTGGTCCACCGTGTCCTTCCACCGGCGGTAATACACCATCAGGTGGCCCAGCCGCTCCTTCACCATGTTGTCGAACACGTAGTAGCTGATCTCCGGGTGATCCTCGGGCTTGGTCTCCACGGCCAGCACGTCGTAGCGCTCGTAGTCAATCTTGCTGAACAGGGCCTTCTCGTCCTCCCGGGCGTCGAAGTAGTCCACCATGCCCACCAGGCCGTCGCTGCGGCTCTCCTTATTGGGCACGTACAGCGGCGCGGTGACGATGATCTTGTCATACTCCTCCACCTGGCCGTTGACGGTGACGTACACCTTGCCGTCCCGGCGCTCCACGGCGGAGATGGCGCTGCCCAGCCGGGCGGGGTGCTTCAGATGGGCGTTGAGCTGCTCCCAGATGTACTGGGTGCCCTCCTTCCAGGTCCACAGGTTCACCTTCACGAAGTTCATGGTGGTCTGGAAGTCCAGATATTTCAGCACGTAGGCAGCGGGAATCTCGTCGAAATAGCCGTAGCCAAAGGAGGTGTAGGGCCCAATCCAGATGTCCTGCACCAGCTCCACGCCGTTCTTGCGGCAGAACTCGGCAAAGGGCAGGCACAGATCCTTCAGGTTGGGGTTCTCGCCCTGGACGGGCTCACGGCCCGGCGTCACGGCAAAGCCGTCATACCGGCCCTCCGCCACGCCCCGGTGGCCGTTGATGTCGTAGCCCTTGTACTTGGTCTCCAGCAGCTCGCCGAACACCTTCAGCTGCTTCTTCATCTTCAGCAGCCGGGGAATCTTGAGAATGTTCTTCTTGGGCTCAAAGGGCTCGATGACCTTGCCGGTCTTGTCCTTGTAGTTGCGGTTCAGCTTGGGGCCGTCGTGGGTGATGCCGCAGAAATCCTCCACGTCCTTCACGGCGTAGTAGGAGGGCACGCCCATGATGGCGCCCATCTCGTAGCGCCGGCCGTTGTAGTGGGGCGACCAGCACTTGCCGCCCACCCGGTCGTTCTTCTCCAGGATGGTGTAGTTCTCGTACCCCTTCTTCTCCAGGTACATGCCGGCGGAAAGGCCGGCGGGGCCGCCGCCGATGATGCAGATGCGCATATTCTTATCCATGCTGAGAACCTCCTCATGTGTTATTGTGAAGCCGTCTTCACAACTCTTGGTGTAATTGTATCACACCAAAATGCGAATTGCATCATTTTTTGTAAAAAAAGCGAAAATCTGTCTTTGCTTTATATCGTAAATATGGTATACTGACACTGTAGTACCCTACCCGTTTGCGCCCATGGGGTGCAGGCGGTGCCATCAACCACCATGGGGAGGGGCGTATTCATGCGCTTTTTCGACTTTGCCGAGCTGCTGACCCACTTTGCCCGCACCACGCCGGAGGCCCCCGCCCTGCGGTATGAGCGCGCCGGCCGGGTGGAGACCATGGACTATCTCACCCTGCTCACCACGGCGGAGGCCCGCTCAGAGGCGCTGCGCCGCAGCGGCAGCACCTGCCTGGGCGTGTTCACCGACGGCTCCCTGGAGTGCGTGCTCACCATCTTCGGCGCCGTGCTGGCGGGTATTCAGGTGGTGCTTTTGGACGAGGACACCCCCGAGGAAAAGCTGCCGGGCCTGCTGGAGTATACCGATGTAGACCGGCTCTGGGGCGATGTGGATTTGGTGGAGAGCCTGACCCCCACTCTCCATGGCGGTGTTAAGGACGGCGCAGGCAAGCTCCTCTTCTTCACCTCCGGCACCACCTCCCAGTCCAAGGCGGTGGTGCTGACGGAGCGCAGCCTCTGCGCCAGCGCCTATAACGGCGGCGCCCTGCTGCCGTTGGAGAGCGGCGACGTGCTGCTGTGCCAGCTGCCC
>JAFSMA010000151.1 GCA_017448145.1 Oscillospiraceae bacterium
ACCATGGGCGTCGATCCCCAGATCCGTATGCTGTACCTGATGCTGATTCTGGGCTTCCTGGGCTGGCCCGGCATGGCCCGCCTGGTCCGCGGCCAGATTCTGGGCCTGCGTGAGCAGGAGTTCATGGTGGCCACCGAGTCCAGCGGTCTGCGGGTGTCCCGCCGCATCTTCAAGCACCTGGTGCCCAACGTCATCCCCCAGCTCATCGTGTCCTGCACCATGGGCATCGGCAGCACCATCCTCATCGAGGCCACCCTCAGCTTCCTGGGCCTGGGCGTCAAGTTCCCCTTCGCCTCCTGGGGCAATATCATCAACGACGTGAATAACACCTTCGTGCTGCAGAACTACTGGTTCATCTGGATTCCCGCCGGTATCTGCATCCTGCTGACAGTGCTGGCGTTCAACCTGGTGGGCGACGGCCTGCGTGACGCCTTCGACCCCAAGATGAAGCGATAAGGAGGTACGGGAAATGGCTAAGAAAAAGAATGACGGTTATCTCTCCGCAAAAGAGTCCCGGCGTATCTCCCGCGAGAACCGCAAGATTACCAACGCCTACGAAAAGGCCCGCAAGCGCAAGAACGTGCCCGAGTCCGAGTATCTCACGAAGATGCACGACCCCAATAACGCCGTGGAGTTCGATAATCTCCACAGCTACTTCTTCACCGACACCGGTGTGGTCCGCGCCGTGGACGGCGTCAGCTTCAACGTGCCCATCGGCAAGACCGTGGGCGTGGTGGGCGAGTCCGGCTGCGGCAAAAGCGTCACCAGCCTGTCCCTGATGCAGCTGCTGCAGCGTCCCCAGGGCCAGACCGTGGAGGGCGAGATCCGTCTCAACATCGGCGGCAACAAGGCCTACGACGTCACCAAGGCCCCCAACTCCGTCATGCAGAAGCTGCGGGGCAACTACGTGTCCATGATTTTCCAGGAGCCCATGACCGCCCTCAACCCCGTGTTCCGCATCGGCGAGCAGATCGAGGAGGTGCTGAAGCTCCACGACGACGACCACCGCACCGAGGAGCAGTTCAAGGCCCGCACCATCGAGCTGCTGGAGATGGTGGGCATCGCCAACAGCGAGGGCGTGTACCGCATGTACCCCCACGAGCTGTCCGGCGGTATGCGCCAGCGTGTGGTCATCGCCATGGCCCTGGCCTGCAACCCCCGCATCATCATCGCCGACGAGCCCACCACCGCCCTGGATGTGACCATCCAGGCCCAGATTCTGGATCTGCTCCGTCAGCTGAAGAATAAGACCAACTCCTCCATCATGTTCATCACCCACGACCTGGGCGTCATCGCCGAGATGGCGGACTACGTGGTGGTCATGTACGCCGGCCGCGTGGTGGAAAAGGGCACCGCGGAGGACATCTTCTATCATCCCGCCCATCCCTACACCATCGGCCTGATGAACTCCAAGCCCGTGGTGGGCAAGAAGGTGGATGAGCTCTATTCCATCCCCGGCAAGGTGCCAAACCCCATCAACATGCCCAAGTACTGCTACTTCCGGGACCGCTGCGAGATGTGCGTGGAACAGTGCAGAGGCGAATATCCCAAGGAGATTCAGATTTCCGACACCCACTTTGTCAGCTGCTATCGTTTTGACGGGAAGGAGGCCAAGTAACCATGTCCAACACCAATCAGAATGACCTCCGGGAGAACCAGGCCATCCCCACCGTGGACGGCGAGGATTATTTGCTGGAAGTAAAGAACCTGGTGAAATACTTCCCCATCAAGGGCGGCTTCTTCGGCCGCACCGTGGGCCAGGTCAAAGCGGTGGACGGCGTCAGCTTCCACATCAAGCGCGGCACCACCATGGGCCTGGTGGGCGAGTCCGGCTGCGGCAAGAGCACCATCGGCCGCACCATTCTCCGCCTCCACGACAAGACCTCCGGCCAGGTGCTGTTCAACGGCCAGGACATCTTCTCCCTCAGCAGCAGCGAGCTGCGCAAGCTGCGCCCCAAGCTGCAAATCATCTTCCAGGACCCCTATTCCAGCCTGTCCCCCCGCCTGCCCGTGGGCGAGATCATCGGCGAGGCCGTCCGTGAGCACAACATCGTGCCCGCCGCGGAGTTCGATGATTATATCACCGACATCATGAAGCAGTGCGGCCTCCAGGAGTTCCACAAGGACCGCTATCCCCATGAGTTCTCCGGCGGCCAGCGCCAGCGCATCTGCATCGCCCGGGCCCTGGCGTTGAAGCCCGAGTTCATCCTGTGCGATGAGCCCGTGTCCGCACTGGACGTGTCCATCCAGGCCCAGATCATCAACCTGCTGCGGGAGCTGCAAAAGAACTTCGGCCTCACCTATCTCTTCATCTCCCATGACCTGTCCGTGGTGGAGCACATCTCCGATACCGTGGGCGTCATGTACCTGGGCAACATGGTGGAGTTTGCCGAAACCGAGAAGATTTTCGACCATCCCCTCCACCCCTACACCCAGGCCCTGTTCTCCGCCATCCCGGTGCCCGATCCCAACTATAAGATGGATCGCATCGTGCTGGAGGGCAGCATCCCCTCTCCTGCCAATCCCCCTGCCGGCTGCAAGTTCCATACCCGGTGCAGCAAGTGCATGGAGGTGTGCAAGTACGCCGCTCCCCACTGGAAAGAGGTGGAGCCCGGCCACTTCTGCGCCTGCCACCTGTACAACGACGCCCAGGAGCAGGCTGAGGCTGAGCAGGCCATCCCCGCCCAGGCCCCCGCGGCCGGCGGCAAGAAGGCGTAACCCATGGCTCGCCAAAAGCCCACCCCTCCCGAGGACGACGGCCGCACCTTCGCGGAGATGAACGTGGAGGGCATGCCCTGGTATAACCCCTCCAAGGGGGAGCGCCGCACAGGCGAAAAGCTGGACCTGACCCCCTCCCAGCGCCGCCGCATGATATGGGGCGTGCTGTCCGCCGTCGGCGTCATCAC
>JAFSMA010000152.1 GCA_017448145.1 Oscillospiraceae bacterium
CCAGCTTTGCTATGCTTAGATACAGGAAAAAGCCTCGAAAAATGCGAGAGTAACGCTACGATTTCGCATTTTAAGAGGCCAAGAAACCACGTTGTTTGCCGAAGACGTTATTCTATATGACCTTCTCTTCTGCATTCAACGTGGTCATCTTCAGAGAGGAGATGATCGCTATGACCGGATTAAGCTTGCTCTTTACGTTGGCAGGGGCTGCGGCGGTGACCCGGGGCTTCATGCGGCTGATTGCCCGCCTGGATCGCGTTTGAAAGCGCGCGTAAGGCGTAAAAACCGTTTTCCGGATTTATCGGTTGACTTGCTCTCTCCTGTGGGATATAATCAAATGTCTGAATTTGTAAAATCCCCCCTTAAAGGAGAGAAAAAGTGGATATTTTTACAAAATGCTATGAATACAAGCAGGTGGAAGAGCTGCGGGCCATGGGTCTGTTCCCCTATTTCCGGGAGCTCCAGTCCCGGCAGGACACCGAGGTCATCATGGAGGGGGAGCGCCGCATCATGCTGGGCTCCAACAACTACTTAGGCCTCACCACCCAGCCGGAGATGATTGAGGCGGCCCACTGGGCGTTGGACAACTACGGCACCGGCTGCTCCGGCTCCCGGCTCTTAAACGGCACGTTGGTGCTGCACCAGCAGTTTGAGGCGGATATGGCCAGATTTCTGGGCAAGGAGGACGTGGTCACGTTTTCCACCGGCTTCCAGTCCAACCTGGGTATCATCAGCGCCATCGTGGGCCGGGGCGACTATGTGATCTGCGACCGGGAGAACCACGCCAGCATCTACGACGGCTGCAAGCTGAGCTACGGCAAGATGCTGCGCTACCACCACAGCGACATGGCGGAGCTGGAGCGGTGCCTCCAGCACGTGCCCGAGGAGGCCGGCGCGCTGATCGTCACCGACGGCGTGTTTTCCATGGGCGGCGACATCTGCAAGCTGCCGGAGATCGTGGATCTGGCGGAGAAATACGGCGCCCGGGTGATGGTGGATGACGCCCACGCCTTTGGCGTCATCGGCAAGGGCGGCCGTGGCACCGCCAGCCACTTCGGCTTGGAGGACAAGGTGGACATCTACATGGGCACCTTCTCCAAGTCCATGGCCTCCCTGGGTGGCTACATGGCCGCCAGCCACGTGGTGTGCGAATATGTGCGCGCCAACTCCCGGCCCTACATTTTCTCCGCTTCCGTGACCCCCGCCTCCATCGCCGTGGCCCATGCCGCCCTGCGGTTCATTGAGGCCCACCCGGAGCGGCCGCAGCAACTGCTGGCCATCAGCCAGTATATGCGGGACCGGCTCCACGAAAAGGGCGTCAGCATCATCGACGCCGAGACCCCCATCATCCCCATTTACACCTACGACAGCCTGACGACGCTGAAGATTCAGAAGGAACTGTACCAGCGGGGCGTGTACGTCAACGCCACGCTGCCTCCCGCCTGCGCGCCGGGCCAGTGCCTGCTGCGCTGCACGCTGATGGCCACCCACACCAAAGCCCTGGTGGATGAGGCGGTGGACATCATCGCCGACGTGATGAGCCGGTATGACATCCATGCCTAAGATCGCCATTGTCACCGGCGGCAGCTCCGGCATCGGCAGGGCCACGGCGTTGGCACTGCGAGAGGCGGGCTGCCGCGTGTATGAATTCTCCCGGCGGGACCGCCAGGTGGAAGGGCTGATCCACGTGACGGCGGACATCACCGACGAAGGGGCCGTGGAGGCGTCGGTGCGCCAGGTGATGGAGCGGGAGGGCCGCATCGACATCCTGGTGAACAACGCGGGCTACGGCATCTCCGGGGCCATTGAGTTCACCGACACCGAGGAGGCCCGGCGGCTTTTTGACGCCAACTTCTTCGGCATGGTGCGGATGAACCGCCACGTGCTGCCCATCATGCGGCGGCAGGGGGCGGGGCG
Organism: Oscillospiraceae bacterium; assembly: GCA_017448145.1. Classification (GTDB taxonomy): domain Bacteria; phylum Bacillota; class Clostridia; order Oscillospirales; family Oscillospiraceae; genus Vescimonas. The sequence continues at coordinate 1,918 of JAFSMA010000152.1, forward strand.
CATTGTGAATCTAAGCTCCGTGGCGGCCCCGGTGCCCATCCCGTTCCAGGCCTTTTACTCCGCCACCAAGGCGGCGGTGAACGACTACACCATGGCCCTGGCCAATGAGATGAAGCCCTTCGGCGTCACCGTTTGCGCGGTGCAGCCCGGCGACATCAAAACCGGCTTCACCGCCGCCCGGCAAAAGGTGACGGCGGGAGATGACATCTATGACGGCCGCATCGGCCGCAGCGTGGCGCGGATGGAGCACGACGAGCAGACCGGCATGGACCCGGCGGTGGCGGGACAGTATATCGCCTCCCTGGCCCTGCGGCGCCGCGTCAAGCCCCTGTACGCCATCGGCCTCGCCTACAAGGCGGCCTGCGTGGTGATGAAGCTGCTGCCCTGCGGTTTAAGCAACTGGATCATCGGGCTGCTGTACGCCAAATAATATCCCGCCATTGCAGCGGTAAAGGGACGCCCTGGGGGGCTGTGAAAAAGTCCGTCACAGGAGGTAGGAGCTGACGCCTACCCCAAGGACACTGGCTCCACCAGCCGCTCGTCCCTCGCGGTGTGTCGCTGGCGCCCAGCAGAGCGCACGACACAAGGAAATCACACAATGGAAATCTCCGGCAAAAACGGGAAAAGTCCGAATTCGCCGGAGATTGCCGCTATTATAAGGGTTTTCCGCCGGGACGCCGAGGGCGGCGTCCCCTACAAGCTAATCACCAGGCTGTTTTCTGCCAATCGACTTTTTTCACAGCCCCTCCTTATTTGAAAAGCCGGTGGATTGAAAACGCCGGTCAACTGCGGTACAATTTTTCAACAAAATCTTATGTTGCGGAGGCAGAAATGAAGATTCCTTGCGTATGGGAACACAATGGCAATGACAGCATCCTTTATGCGGACAACTTTGAGGGAGCCTTTACAAGAGGGGCGTCTTTAGAAGAAGCCATGCGAAAAATGCCGGAGGAAATACGGCGGTTCCAGCTATGGCGCAGCGAAACGCCGTGCTGCGATTATGATGTGGAGATTGTGCAGGAAAAGGCGTCCAAGCTGCCAATCAGAGACGCGGACAGTGACGTGTTGTTTCTATCGGAAGAAAAGCCTTTGCGTGTGGAGGAATACCAATATCTCAAGGCGTTGGCCTTGAAATCCGCCGGGGATTTTTACGCGCTCTACCGCTCGTTTCCCGATAAACACAGGAGCGTTATGCCTTTTCGCCAGACGTTTTACGGCGCTGTACCCCGGACCGCGGAGGAGATGTATCAGCATACGAAAAACGTAAATGAATACTATTTCTCCGAAATCGGCGCGGAGGCCGACAATGAGGGAACCATCGTATCGTGCAGAGCCAGGGGATTTGAAGCCCTTGAAGCTGTCACGGGTTATTTATCGCTTGAAGCTGTCACCGGCAGCTACGACGAGCAATGGTCCGTACGAAAGGTTTTGCGACGCTTCATCTGGCACGACAGGATTCACGCCAAAGCCCTGTACAGAATGGGGATACGGACCTTCGGGGCGGACGCCATACCTGATATATTCGGGTTCACGCGATAAATTCCGTTTTGTCAACGCCGCTTCCCTTTTCGACTGGAAAGGGAAGCGGCGGTTTGAGAAAGTCTATCCCCCTGGGGGGCTTGCGGGGACGGCGGGGGAGGGGTATACTCGTCATAGTCATTCATTGGGAGGCGAGTTTTTATGCACATGGCAGACGCGTTGCTGTCCCCCGCTGTGGCGGCGGTGATGTATGCATCCTCCGGCACTACGGCCGGCATCTCCATCCATCAGTTGAAGAAGGAGAATAACCCCGCTCAATTGCCCACTATGGCGGTGGGGGCGGCGCTGGTGTTCGCCGGGCAGATGATCAACTACACCATTCCCGGCACCGGCTCCTCCGGCCACATCTGCGGCGGCATGCTGCTGTCGGCCCTGCTGGGGCCCCAGGCCGGCTTTCTGTCCATGATCGTGATTCTGGCCATCCAGTGCCTGTTCTTCGCTGACGGCGGACTGATGGCGCTGGGCGCCAACGTGTGGAACATGGCGTTTTACGGCTGTTTTGTGGGCTACTATCTCATCTGGCGGCCCATTCTGCGCAGCCATTGGTTTGGCGACGGCGCCAGGGCGGTGCGGCTGCGGATCATTGCCGCGTCGGTCATCGGCTGCGTGGTGACGCTGCAGCTGGGCGCCTTTTCCGTGGTGCTGGAGACCAGCCTCTCCGGCATTACCGAGCTGCCCTTTGGCGCCTTCGTGGCGCTGATGCAGCCCATCCATCTGGCTATCGGCCTGGTGGAGGGCGCGGTGACGGCGGCGGTGCTGTGCTTCGTGTACAGCGCACGGCCGGAGCTGGTGCGTGAGGCGGACGCTGCGGGCGTGAGCGCCAAGGGTTCCGTGAAGAGCGTGGTGGCCGTCCTGACGGCGGTGACAGTGCTGGTGGGCGGCGGCTTGAGCCTGCTGGCCAGCAGCAACCCCGACGGCCTGGAGTGGGCCCTGTTCGGCAACGCCGAGTCCGGTTACAGCGAGAATATGGGCCTGGACGAGGAGGCCTACGGCGTGGAGAGCGCTGTGGCGGACAAGGCCGCCTCCCTCCAGGAGGGCACGGCCTTCCTGCCGGACTACGCCTTCCCCGACAGCGAGTCCGCGGCGGGCACCACCGTGTCCGGCCTTGTGGGCGCAGCCATGGTGGCCATTGTGGCAGCGGCGGTGTGCGTCATCGGCGGGGCGTACCGCCGCAAACACAGTTGACGGCTTGCCGCGACGGGCATATAATAATGAAATCAACAGGAGAAAGGGGCGCTGCGCCCCTTTTTCCCTGTTTACGGAAATGTGTGGGAAAGGGAGGTGAGACACCATGAACCGGATGGAAGCGGCCCTGCGGGAGCTGGGGGAGATGGACGATTTGGCGGCCCGGTCGTCGCCCATCCACCGCCGCCACGCCATCGCCAAGCTGCTGTCCACGGTGGGGTACATTGCGGTGGTGCTGTCCTTCCCCAAATACGCCCTGGCGGCGCTGACGCCCATGGCGCTGTGGCCGGTGGCGCTGTTCCAGCTTAGCGGCGTGCCGGTGTCCACCTGCTTTCGGAAGCTGCGGTACGTGCTGCCGCTGGTGATGGCGGTGGGGCTCTTTAACCCGCTGTTTGACCGGGCACCGCTGGTCTACCTGGGTGGCGTGGCGGTGTCCGGCGGCGTGGTGAGCATGGTGACGCTGATGGTCAAAGGCGTGCTGTGCCTGATGGCCTCCTTTTTGCTGATGGCCACCACCTCCATCGACTGCCTGTGCGCCGCCCTGCGGACGCTGCACCTGCCGGGGATGGTGGTGACGCTGCTGCTGCTGACCTACCGCTACACCGGCGTGCTGACGGAGGAACTGGCGGTGATGACCACCGCCTACCATCTCCGGGCGCCGGGGCAGAAGGGCATCCACGTGTCGGCGTGGGGTTCGTTTTTGGGCCAGCTGCTGCTGCGCAGCATGGATCGGGCCCGGGAGCTGTACGACAGTATGGTGCTGCGGGGCTACCACGGCCATTTCCACTACGCCCCGGTGGGGCCCTTTACCGGGTGGGACGGGCTGTATCTGGCGCTGTGCCTGGGTGTCTTTGCGCTGGTGCGTCTGGTGGACGTGACGGGCTGGCTGGGCGGACTATTGGTGAGGTGAAAACCGTGATTTCCTTTGAAAATGTGAATTTTTCCTATGAAAAAAGCCGCCCTGTAATGCGAAATGTGTCGTTTCGCATACAGGACGGAGAAGCGGTGGGACTCATCGGTGCCAACGGGGCGGGGAAGTCCACGCTGATGAAGCTGTTGCTGGGGCTGGTGCAGGGTCAGGGCCGCATCACCGTGGACGGCGTGACGGTGGAGAGCGCCAACTTGCCCCAGGTGCGGCGCTCATTGGGCTATGTGCTGCAAAACTCCGACCACCAGATGTTCATGCCCACGGTGTACGAGGACATGATGTTTGGCCCGCTGAACGCCATGGTGCCCCGGGAGGAGGCGGAGCGGCGGGTGGATGAGGTGCTGGCGGCACTGGATATTGCCGAATTGAAGCACCGACACAACCACCGGCTCTCCGGCGGCGAGAAGCGGATGGCGGCCATTGCCACCGTACTGGCTATGGCGCCGTCGGCGGTGCTGATGGACGAGCCCACGTCGGCGCTGGATCCCTACTACCGCCGGGTGGTCATCCGGGCCATTGGGGCCATGGGCCAGACAAAACTGATTGCCGCCCACGACCTGGACATGATTTGGGACACCTGCCAGCGGGTGCTGCTGCTGGATGGGGGCGAAATCGTGGCCGACGGGCCGAAAGAATCCATTTTGCGGGATAAAAAGCTGCTGGAGCAGCACCACATGGAGCTGCCCCTGCGCTTTCAAAACGTTTAATTGGTTTTCAAAATGATAAATGGATTTTCAAAATGATCTATTTGTTTTCAAAATGATTACACCTTATACACCGGCCGGGGGCAGACGGAGTCGGCCAAAGCCATGGCCTGCTGCTCCACGGTGAGGGGCGGCTGCTCGCTTGCCTCCTCCGGGGCCGGGTCGGGGACAAACCGCTTGCCGATGCGCCGCAGGCCCAGGGCGCCCAGACCCACCAGGGCCGCCGTGCCCGCCAGGCGGAGGATCTTGCCCAGGGTGGCCCAGTCCTCCCAGTAGTAGGGCATCACGATGTCCGCCACCGCCAGCAGCCCCACGCCCCCCAGGAGCCACAGGAAGTGACGGGGGCGCAGCAGCTTTTTCAGCGGGATATCGGGGAACATGGCCTTGGCCGTCAGGGCGAACACGCCCAGCACCATGGCCGCCGCCACCACCCAGGACAGGATGGTGCTGCCCAGGGGCGTCAGGGCGGCCTGATACAGCAGGCTCAGCAGATATTGCAGCGCCGTGCCGACGCACCACAGGGGCAGGCACACCCCCAGGCGCACCCAGGCGGGCAGACCCTGAACAGCGCGGCGCAGAGGGGAGCCCTTGCGGGAGCGCTCCTCGTCCTCGTCGCCGCCGGTGATCATATCGCCGCCGTCATCATCAGCGTGAGCGGTGATGGCGATGGTGTCTGCCTCCCCTAAAAAGTCGGCGGGGGAGTCGAAGGCGGCGCCCACCAGCAGCCCGGCTCCCGCGGCGGTAGCTACGGCCCCGGCGGCGGCTCTCTTTTTCCAGTTGCGTTTTTTCATGTTTCTTTCTCCCTGCCCGCGGCAAGGCGGGCGGTACAATGCGGATGATGATTCTGTATTGTACTCCAAAGGGAGAAAAATGTAAATAGCTGCCGCAACAGGCAAAAAAATACCGCTCCCGGGGGAGCGGTATTTCTGTTTTTGGGGTTTATCGGGGGATGACGCCGGTGCCTTCCAGCAGGTCCCGCACCACGGTGCCGGCCATCAGCAGCCCGGCGCTGGAGGGCACCCAGGACACGCTGCCCGGCACGCTGCGGCGGCCGGGAGGGGGGGTCTCCCGCTGCTCCGGCGCAATAGCCTGCTCG
>JAFSMA010000153.1 GCA_017448145.1 Oscillospiraceae bacterium
CTACGCACGGTTGACGATACCATATACCATTCAACCGGGCGTTGGTGGTGGCCGTTACCCTGGCGCGGGCCGCCGAGTCGTCGGCCCCTACGGTGGGAGACGTGGCCGTTTGCCATTCAACCGGGCGCAGGCGATCCATGTTACCCGGTCACGGGCGCTTCGTGAATCGCCCCTACGATGGAGAATCATCGTTGTCGGTTTTCTCTGTAGGGGCGCTTCATGAAGCGCCCGTTACGGAGCGGCGGGGTTGATGAAAGGTATCGTCGGTTGGGAGCGGGCACGATTTTGTCCGTAGGGGCGGGACGCTGCTTCGCCCCAGTCCGGGTGCGTCGTTGCAAAGGGGGCGGACAGCGCCAGCGACACACCGCGAGGCACGAGCGGCTTGTGGAGCCAGTGCCCTTGGGGTAAGTCGTCCGCCCCTACGCACGGTTGACGATACCATATACCATTCAACCGGGCGTTGGTGGTGGCCGTTACCCTGGCGCGGGCCGCCGAGTCGTCGGCCCCTACGGTGGGAGACGTGGCCGTTTGCCATTCAACCGAGCGCGGCGGTAGAAACGCCGTGTTGGCGGGACACGCAGGTCCCGCCCTACGAAGGGTGTCGATACCGTTCACCGTGCATCAAACAGGGCCGGCCCGTTGGCGGGCCGGCCCTCTTGGATTTATTTTCTGTACTTCATTTACTGCCGCTTGAACGCCACGCTCTCGCCGTCCGGCAGGAGGAAGGCGATGGTGTCGCCGTCGGTGGCGGCGGCGTCGTTGGCAAAGGTGACGGTGACGCCCCCGGCGGTGAGGGAAAAATGGGAGGCCCGGTCAAACTCCCGGCTGCGCTCCCCCTCCGGCCAGGTGTAGGCGTACTGCCCCGCCGTCTCCCCCTCCGGCAGGCCGGTGGCGGCGGCGAACGACCCCGTCAGCGCCATGGTGACGCTGATGCCGTCCGAGGAAAAGGTCAGCGTGCCCCCGGGCCCGGCAAAGGTGCCCGCCAGCACAGGCGGCTCCGCCGCAGGGCGGGCGGAGGCGGCACCGCAGCCGGTGCACAGCAGGGTCAGCAAGAGGGCAATAGGAAACAGTCGGCGCATCGTTCTTCCTCCCTCCGGGGCGGCATGCCCCTGTTATTCCGTTTTTTCGGCGGTCTTCTCCGTGGCGGCCTTGTCCTGCAACAGCAGCAGCTTCTCCGCCAGCAGGCGGGAAAACCCTGCGGTGATGGCGGACATGGCGATGAGATCCTCCACCGTGTCGGCGGCCATGTCGCTGGGGTCGTCGTGCTGCAAGATGCCGTCGCCCATGGCCCTGGCCTGCCGCAGGAAATTGACGGCGGCCATGGCGTGGCACCGGGCGTAGGCGGTATACACCCGCTGCACCTCCTCCGGTGGCAGGTCGGCGGGGATGAGCCGCTGGATCAGCGCCATGGAGAGGGTGGGCTTCAGGGTGAGAATCATAATGAGGTAGGCGATATGCTCCCGGTAGTACCGCTTTTTGCGGGGCTGGGGCATAATGCGGGTGCGGACATAGTTATTGATGGCGGCAGCGGTGATGAACTGCTGCTCCTCCTTCAGCTCCGGGGGCAGATAGTCCAGATACTGCCGCAGCAGGTCGATGACCTGCTCCATATACAGCCCCAGGTCGGGGATCTCCTCCCAGGGGGGCAGGCGGAAATGGTCCAGATACGTCTCCCAGCGGCGCAGCTTCCCGGCCACCAAATCGTTATCGTATGCCACCGCTGTCACTTCCTTTCGTTATTCTGTTATTTTACCACCTTTGCGCCTCGAAATCAACCGTCCGCCGCCCATCGGCTTGCTGCCTTACTTGACAGAAAGGGCAGAATCGTGTACTATTAAGATGCTTTATTATGGGCGATTGGGGGCCTTTGCCCCGGCGCTTTGGAGAAAGGAGCCTTATTATGGCCAAAATCAAAGTGACCTGCGACTCCACCTGCGACCTGACACAGGAGCTTTACCAAAAATACGACATCCACGTGGTGCCCCTGGGCATCACCCTGGGGGACACACTGTATAGCGACGGCGTGGACATCGGCGCACAGGAGATCTTCGCCTACGCCGACGCCAAGGGCCAGCTGCCCAAGACCAGCGCCGTCAGCCCCGCTGACTACGAAGCGCAGTTCCGCCCCTACGTGGAGCAGGGGTATGAGGTAATCCACATCAACATCTCCTCCGAGTTCTCCGCCTGCTACCAGAACGCCTGTCTGGCGGCGGCGGAGCTGGGCCACGTCCACCCCATCGACAGCCGCAACCTGTCCACCGGCTCCGGCCATCTGGCGGTGCTGGCGGCAGAGCTGGCGCAACAGGGCCTGGAGGCCGACGCCATCGTGGCCCAGCTGGAGCAGCGCAAGGCGCTGCTGGATGTCAGCTTCGTATTGCAGCGGCTGGACTATCTGTCCATGGGCGGACGGTGCCCCGGTGTGGTGGCACTGGGCGCCTCCCTTCTGAAGCTGCGGCCGGAGATCCGGGTGGTGGACGGCAAGATGATCGTGGGCAAAAAGTACCGGGGCGATGCCCAGCGCACCATTCTGGACTACGTCCGGGGCCGTCTGGAGGGCCGCGACGACGTGGACACCCACCGCATTTTTATCACCCACGCCAAGGCCCCGCAGGAGATTGTGGACCAGGTGGTGACCCTGGTGCGCCAGCTCCATCCCTTTGAGGAAGTGCTGGTGACGGAGGCGGGCTGCACCGTGTCCAGCCACTGCGGGCCCGATTGCCTGGGCGTGCTGTTTTTCAAGAAGGAAGCGTGACGGCAAGCGCCGCACTTACCTTATATAGATTTTAGACAAGGAGACTCTACCATGCGCCAAAACTATCAACTTTCCTGTGAGTCCACGGTGGATATGCCTTTTTCCTACGTGGACGGACGGGGACTGAGCGTGCTGTTCTATTCCTACACCGTGGACGGCGTGGAATACGTGGACGATATGGGCCGGGACAGCCAGGCTTTGCCTCGATTCTACCAGTTTATCGCGGACGGGAAAGTGCCCAAGACCTCACAGGTGAACACCTTTACCTACTGCGAATATTTCCGCACGCTGCTGGCAAAGGGCGACGTGTTCCACATCGCCTTCGGCTCCGGCATGACCCCCAGCGTGAACAACGCCCGGGAGGCGGCGGAGATGCTGCGCCAGGAGTTCCCCGACAGGAAATTGGTGGTGGTGGACTCCTATTGCAGCTCCTCTGGCTACGGATTGTTCGTGGACGAGGCGGCGGACCAGTGGGACAACGGCGCCACCATGGACGAGCTTTTGCAATGGTGCGACGACCACTGCATGATCATGCACCACCAGTTCTTCACCACCGACATCCAGTATTTCCGCCGCAGCGGACGGATGTCCGGCCCCACGGCCACCATCGCCTCCATTCTCAACATCTGCCCCATCCTGCGGCTGAACATCGACGGCCGCATCATCGCCTACGACAAGGTGCGGGGCAAGAAGGCCGCCATGAAGAAAATCGTGGACGAGGTGGAGCGCTTCGCCCTGGACGGCACCGATTACCGCAAGAAAATCTTCATCTCCCACGCCAACGTACCCGAGGATGCCGCCGAAGTGCGGCAGATGCTGCTGGATCGCTTCCCCCACGTGGAGGAGGTGCGGATCCACGACATCGGCACCATCATCGCCGCCCACTGCGGCCCCGGCACCGTGGCGGTGTACTTCTGGGGCAAGGAGCCGCGGCCGGAATAATAGCGCTGCCAAAGGTTATGCTATGATAAAACGCCACCCTCTATGGGTGGCGCTTTTCCCCTGTCAGAAAGGAAAATGATTATGCTGAAAAGATGGATTTGTCTGGTATTGGTGCTGGCGCTGCTCACCGGCTGTGGGGCAAAGGAAGCCGCGGCGCCGGAGGACGACACCGCCCCCGCGGACAGCGGCCAGATCGCCGATGAAACCGGCGGCGAGACCGGTGGCGAGACGGAGCAGCCGGAAGAGCCGGGGGAGCCCTACGTCTATAACCCCCACCTCACCGTGCCTCTGGTGGCGGCGGACGTACCGGAGGAATACTGGCAGGCGCTGCACAGCCTCTGCGACGCCCTGCGCGCGGGGGAGGACACCTTCGCCTGCGCCAGCCAGGAGGCCTACCGCTGGGCCACCGACCAGGCCACGCTGAACCACCTCTTCCCCGCCGCCTGCACCAGGGTCACGCCGGTGGAGGACGGCTTCTCGGACGGCGTGGGCCAGGTGCATTACGAGGTTCCCGTGGAGGAGTTTATGGGCCGGCAGGCCCAGTTTGAGGCCGACGTGGCGGCGCTGCTGAACAAGGTCCTCCGCAACTGCGACACCGATTTTGAAAAGGCCCTGAAGCTGTACAATTATATGTCCCTCAACTTTCTGTACGAATACGACTTCGTGCCGGACAAGGGGGACGGCTCCGTCTTCGTCACCTTCCATTCCCGGGAGGGCCAGTGCGTGGATCTGGCGGGGCTCTATGCCTTTTTGCTGGTGCAGGCCGGGGTGGAGGCGGTGGATATCAGCTGCTTCTCCGACGGCATGGACCATGAGTGGGTCTATCTGGTGCTGGACGGGGTGGGGTATCACTCCGACGTGACCTGGGGGCTGCGGGACCCCGCTGAGCCTCTGGATCTGACCTACTTCCTGATGACGGGAGAGATGCGGGCCAATTCCGGCTGCCCGGTGGACGATCTGACGGTGCCCCTGCTGCCCCGGTTCTGGGTCAGTCTCTCCGCCTCCCGGTTCCCCGCCGACACGGAGACACTGTGCTTCCCCGCCGGGGCCCATCTGACGCGGCTGGACGAGGCGGCGGACACGGCGTATTACATGCTGGGCGGCAGGGAGACCGGCGTGTATTACGGAGGATGACCGGGGAAATTGTCAAATGGCTCGTAGGGGCGGACGACACTGTCCGCCCCGTTTTTTACGATAACCACCCACGCCCATGATTTTGCGTAGGGGCCGACGACTCGGCGGCCCGGAGCCGGGTTGCCCCCCACCGCCGGGGTGGATGAATGGCAAACGGCAACCGCCATCAACCAACGATGCCGTTTTTCAATCCCGCCGCCGGGTACGGCGCGCCGGGCGCCAGTGACGGCCCGCGAGGTACGAGCGGCTGCCGGAACCAGTGCCCTTGGGGTAGTCGTCGCGCCCTACGGATCGATTTGACGCCGTTGCCATCTAACCGGCCCTGGTGGTAGACGGGGCCGGGTTTGGGCGGAGCAGAGCCCCGCCCCTACGCATGGGTGTCGTTACCGGGTGCCATTCATCCGGGCGGGGCGGTAAGCGTTACCTGGGCGGCGGGACACATAGGTCCCGCCCTACGGAGCGGTGATGGGGCCCGGTTGTTCGTAGGGCGGCACCTGCGTGTGCCGCCTTTGCTCGGCAGCGCATACCATAAACGTTTCGGTGGAGGGAATCTGTTCCGTTTTTCTCCGTAGGGGCGGGGCTCTGCTCCGCCCTTTTTTTCGATGTTGCACCCGGGCTGGGGCGGACAGAGTCGTCCGCCCCTACGCATGGGTGTCGTTACCGGGTGCCATTCATCCTGGCGGGCGATGGGCGGGGCCGGGTTTGGGCGGAGCAG
>JAFSMA010000154.1 GCA_017448145.1 Oscillospiraceae bacterium
ATAAGAGCCGGCCCGAAAGGGCCGGCTTGAGCCTGTCAAAAAACGGCTCCGCCGGTTTTTGACAATGGGATTGCAGTCTACTGCGCGCACGAATAGTGCGCCGGAGGCGCACTATTCGCACACTTCGTAGCCTGAGAAGTGAAAAAACTGACGCGCGCCAGCGACACCCCGCGAAGAATGAGCGGCTGGTGGAGCCAGTGCCCTTGGGGTACATGTCGTCAGTTTTTTCGGATTTCAAGGGTTCGCGCCTGCGGGCGCGAAATCTGCGATGCTTTTTTGACAATCTGAGCCGGCCCGAAAGGGCCGGCTTTCCGCTTATCTGTTCCCGGGGAAAAGGCGGCAATTTCCCATTTCCCGGGAACCTTTTCCCGCCGGCGCCGTCCAACCTGATAGACCCCGTTCACACATTTTTCACTATTTCCCGCCCCGGTTACTGTTGCCAACTGCCGAAAAAACGCATATAATGTATGCTGACGTTATATGACGACGCCTTAATTTGGATCCCGCCGCCCCCTCCGGGCCACGGCGTTCCCGAAAGGAACTCGCACCGCTATGATCAGACTGAAGGACGTTCATAAGACATATGTCAACGGCACCCATGCCCTCAACGGCGTGTCGTTTCAGATCGATGACGGCGACTTCGCCTTCCTGGTGGGCCCCAGCGGCTCCGGCAAATCCACCATCATCAAGCTGCTCACCGGCGAGATCGTGCCCGACAAGGGCAGGGTGATGGTCAACGGCTTCTCCGTCAGCAACATCCGGGAGTGGCAGATCCCCCTGATGCGCCGCACCGTGGGCGTCATCTTCCAGGACTTCCGGCTGATTCAGAATAAGACAGTGTACGATAATCTCTCCCTGGCCATGCGGGCCGTGGGCGCCTCCAAGGCCACCGTCCAGGAGCGCATCCCCTATGTGCTGGAGCTGGTGGGTCTTCAAGGCAAGGAGAAGAATTTCCCCGATCAGCTCTCCGGCGGCGAGCAGCAGCGGGTGGCCATCGCCCGTGCCCTGGTGAATAACCCCATCACCATCGTGGCCGACGAGCCCACCGGCAACCTGGATCCCGCCATGTCCCTGGAGATTATGACGCTTCTTGAGCGCATCAACGCCCTGGGCACCACCGTCATCGTGGTCACCCACGAGCGGGAGCTGGTGAATCATTTCCGCAAGCGGGTCATTCTGCTGGATCGGGGCGCCGTCGTCGGTGACGGCGTAGGTTCGTATGAGGTGGAAGCATGAAGAATATCGGATACTTTTTCAGCGAGGGCTGCCGCAATATGCTGACCCACGGCTTCATGTCCTTTGCCGCCGTGGGCATCACCGTGGCCTGCCTGCTGATTATGGGCACCTTTTCCCTGGTGGCCTATAATGCCAATGTGAACCTGGAGATCCTCCAGCGGGAGAACGCCGTCATCGCCTTTGTGGACGACGCGCTGTCCGACGAGGAGGCCCGGGCCATCGAGAGCCGCCTGGCCGCCGTGCCGGGGGTGGCGGACGTCACCTTCGTCTCCCGCCAGGAGGCCCGGGACGCCTACGTGGCCAACTACGATGAAAACGGCCTGTACAGCGAGCTGAGCGCCAACGTGTTCCGCCATCGCTACGTGCTCCACATCACCGACCAGGAGCAGATGCGCGCCATCGCCGCGGCGGTGGAGGACGTGGAGGGCATCGACAAGGTGCGGGCCGACGAGGCCATCACCACCGGCTTCATCACGGTGCGCAACGTGGCCCAGATCATCTCCTTCGCCCTCATCGCCGTGCTGCTGGTGGTGTCGCTGTTCATCATCTCCAACACCATCAAGCTCACCACCTTCGACCGCAGGGATGAGATCGCCATCATGAAGATGGTGGGCGCCACTGACGGCTTCATCCGCTGGCCCTTCGTGTTCGAGGGCATGATTTTCGGCCTGGTGGGCTCGGTGGTGGCCTTCGGGCTTCAGGCCCTGCTGTACGCCGCCATCGCCGATGGCATTGCCGGCAACGACACGTTGCAGCTCATCCGCATCGTGCCCTTCGGCGCCATCTGGGCCCCGGTGGCTGTGTTCTTCCTGGCGGTGGGAATGCTGGTGGGCATCGCCGGCAGCCTCATGGCCATCCACCGCTTCCTGAGGGTGTGAGTATGAAGAAGATGAAACGTATTGCGGCGCTGCTGTGCGCCTTGCTCATGACGGCAACGGTGGTGCTCTCCGCCTCCGCCGCGGATGATACCGAGGCCCGGCGAAAGGCCACCGAGGCCGCCAACGCCAAAAAAACGGAGCTGAACCAGCAGATCAGCAACAAGAAAAAAGAGCTGAACGACGCCAAAGCCGCCCTCAACGACGCCAAAAAGAAAACCGCCGGCGCCAAGGAGAAGAAGGACGCCGCCGAGAACCAGATCAAGCTGCTGGGGGAGGAGATCGACCTCATCCAGCAGAAGATCGACCTGACCATGACCAGCCTTGCCGCTGTGGAGGCCGCCGAGCAGGAGCAGTACGAGCTGTTCTGCGGCCAGGTGCGGCAGGAGGAGGAGCGAGGCGTCACGTCCTACTGGTCGGTGCTGTTCCGCTCCACCGGCTTTGCCGACCTTTTGAGCCGTATCGACTTTATCAACGAGATCATGGCCTATAACCAGCAGATCATCGCCGGTCTCCAGGACATCCGGGCCGAGCTGGATGCCACCCGGCAGGAGCTGGAGCAGGAGCAGCAGGAGCTGGAGCAGGCCCAGTCTGACCAGGAGAAGCTGGCGGAGGAATACCGGGCCGTGTACCAGGAGTACCTGTCCACCCAGGCCGGTGCCCAGGCGGCCTATGACCAGGTGGCCTCCGAGGAAGCCGCGCTGGAGTCCGCCATGAAGGAAGTGGAGAAGCTGATTCAGCAGCTTGGCATCGGCTCCGGCAACTCCGGCGGCTATATCTGGCCCGTCAACGTGGCCACCAAGTACATCACCTCCAAGTTCGGCCCCCGCCGAGCCCCCACCTCCGGCGCCAGCACGCTGCATAACGGCATCGATATCGGCGTCAGCTACGTGGATGTGGTGGCCGCCAAGGCGGGCACCGTGGTGCTGGCGGGGTGGAACGGCGGCTTCGGCAACTGTGTCATCATCTCTCATGGCGCAGGATTTTCCACCACCTACGGCCATCTGAGCAAGATCAACGTCACAGTGGGCCAGGTGGTGGCCCAGGGGGAGAAGATCGCTGTGTCCGGCAATACCGGCGTCAGCACCGGCCCCCACCTGGACTTCCGCATCGTGGAAAACGGTGTCTACGTCAACCCGCTGAACTACCTGACCGGGTATATTATGCTGGACTGACTTTCGCCTTTGAGAAATGGGTAATCAAACGCCCCCTCCCGTCATACACTGGCGGGAGGGGGCGCTACTTATTTCAAAATGGCCTTGCCATTTTGAAATAGAAGGTTTACAGTCCGCTCCGCGCACTCGCTGCGCTCGCACACTGCACGGGCTGAGAGGTAAAATTTCTGACGCGCATGTCGTCAGAAATTTTGGATTTCAATGGGTTCGCGCCTGCGGGCGCGAAATCTGCGATGCTTTCATACTATTTCACCCTCTCTCACCATACACTGGCGGGAGGGGGCGTTGCTATGGTGGCGTATGTGGAAACAGGCGGCGGAAAGCCGGACGTGGTGACGGTGCGGGGCGTGGCGCTGCTGCGCTGCGGCATACCGGCAGGGGAGGGGTGGCTGGCGAAATGGCGGCGCAGCCGCCGCTTCCGCGCCCTGCGCCGCCGGGGGATACGCTTTGCCATCCTTCCGCCGGCGTACGCCGCCGAGGCGGCGAAATGGGCCATTCGACCTCTGGCCCCCTGGCCGGTGCGGCAGATGGCGGGGCTGCGGCTGCTGGAGAGCCGCCGGGGCACCCTGGCCGCCCTCCGCGCGCCCCGACTGTCCCCCGCCGTGGAGGAGGCGGCCATGGCGCTATGCCGGGGCTTTCGCTATGTGCGCCTGGATGTCCCCGGGGGCGAGGCGCTGGCCTACGGCCTGCTGCGGCGGTTCGGCGTAGGAGGCGCACCCCCCGGCCCGCCGTCGCTGACGGTGTCCTTTGGCGGCGCGCCGTCAGGGGAGGAGCTGTGTCTGGGGGAGGATTGCGCCCGCTTCCAGCAGGCGGAGTACGCCCCCGTACCGGGCCTTGGGCCGCTGCCCCAGTCCGAGGCGCTACTGTACGTGCTGTGGCAGGCTGGGGCGGTAAAAGGTGAGGAAATCGTGATAAAAAGTATTACTTCCCTGCCTTGACAGACGGGGGGAAACTCACTATAATGCAACGTGACATGTTATGTGATACTATCGGTAAACGAAAGGAACGAGCACCATGGTGAAAGAATTTAAGATGAGCCAGGCTCGGTATGACGAGCTGAAGCGGGAGCTGGACTACGATAAGACCACCCGTGCCGACGAGATCGCGGAGCTGATTAAAGAGGCCCGCGGCTTCGGTGACCTCAGCGAGAACAGCGAGTACGACGAGGCCAAGAACGAGCAGGGCAAGCTGTATTCCCGCATCGCGGAGCTGGAGGAGATCCTGCTCCACGCCGTCATCGTGGACGAGGCCGAAGACAGCGACAAGATATCCATCGGCGTCAGCGTCACCGTCACCAACCTGGGTAACGGCCAGACCCTGGCCCCCTATAAGATCGTCGGCAGCCAGGAGGCAGACGTGATGAACCGCTGCATCAGCGAGGATTCCCCCTTCGGCAGCGCCCTCATGGGCCACCGTGCCGGCGATGAAGTGGTGGTGGAGGCCCCCAAGGGCATCATCCGCTACCGCATTGAGAAGATTGAGCGGTAAGGAAAGGAGACCAAGCCATGGCGGATCAGGTCAACCAGCCTCAGCAGGAGCTGAGCGAGATTTTACGCATCCGGCGGGACAAGCTGAAGGCGCTCCAGGCCGAGGGCCGGGACCCCTTTACCATCACCCGCTTTGACGTTACCCACCATGCCCAGGACATCAAGGACAATTTCGACGCCCTGGAGGGCAGCGAGGTCCGGGTGGCGGGCCGTCTTATGTCCAAGCGGGGCATGGGCAAGGTGTCCTTCTGCGATATGCAGGATCGCTCCGGCCGCATCCAGCTCTACGCCCGCAAGGACGAGATGGACGAGGATGTATACAAGCGCTTCCAGAAGTTTGACATCGGCGACATCGTAGGCGTGGTGGGCGAGGTGTTCCGCACCCAGCGTGGCGAAATGTCCGTCCGCTGCAAGGATATTACCCTGCTCAGCAAGTCCCTCCAGCCCCTGCCCGAGAAGTTCCACGGCTTGCAGGATAAGGAGCTGCGCTATCGCCAGCGCTATGTGGATTTGATCGTCAACCCCGAGAGCAAGCGGAATTTTGAGATCCGCAGCAAGTTCGTGGCCTATCTGCGCCGGTATCTGGACAACCTGGGCTTCATGGAGGTGGAGACGCCTGTTTTGAGCCCCATCGCCGGCGGCGCCAACGCCCGGCCTTTCATCACCCACCACAACGCCCAGGATATCGACATGTATATGCGTATCGCCACCGAGCTGCACTTAAAGCGGCTCATCGTGGGAGGCCTGGAGCGGGTCTACGAGGTGGGCCGCATCTTCCGCAACGAGGGCATGGACACCAAGCACAACCCCGAGTTCACCACCTGCGAGCTGTACCAGGCTTACACCAACCTGGACGGCATGATGGATATTTTAGAGGGCATCCTCTCCGGCGCGGCCAAGGAGATTTTGGGCACCTACCACGTCCAGTGGCTGGGCCAGGACATCGACCTGACCCCCTCCTGGCGCCGCATCACCATGGCCGACGCCGTCAAGGACGTGACCGGCGCCGACTTCATGGCCTGTGAGGGCGACGCTGACGCCGCTGTGGCCCTGGCCAAGAGCGTGGGCGTGGATATGGACGGCGTGGACAAGACCTGGGGCAACGCCCTCTATGAGACCTTTGACCAGAAGGTGGAGGAGACGCTGGTGCAGCCCACCTTCATCACCATGTACCCCGTGGAGGTCAGCCCCCTGGCCAAGCGCAGCCCCGCCGACCCCCATCTCACCGAGCGCTACGAGATGTTCATCTGCGGCTGCGAGATGGGCAACGCCTTCTCCGAGCTGAACGACCCCATCGACCAGTACGAGCGCTTCAAGGCCCAGGCCATCAAGCGGGCCAACGGCGACGAGGAGGCCGACATGATGGACGACGACTTCGTTCTGGCCCTGGAGTACGGCATGCCTCCCACCGGCGGCCTGGGCTTCGGCATCGACCGCTGCGCCATGATGCTCTGCGGCACCGACTCCATCCGGGATGTGATTCTCTTCCCCACCATGAAGCCCCTGGACTGACAACCGCATTGTGACCATTTTCGCCCCGGCAGATGCGTCTGCCGGGGTTTTTCCGCCCTTTTCGCCCCAAATGCGGCCTTGACAAAGGGAAACGATACCTATATATTAAAGAATTGTAATTCACAATGGGGGAGTGACCTTTCATGGAAAATATCACCAGCCGGGCCAACCCCCTGCTGACGCACATGAAAAAGCTGGCTGCCGACGGGGGGTACCGCCGCCAAAGCGGGGAGTTTCTCTGCGACAGTCCCAAGCTGCTTGCCGAGGCCCTGGCCTTCCACGCCCCCATCACCGCCGTGGTCAGCACCACCGGCGTCACGGTGGAGGGCGCCCGCTGCGCCGCCGTCCCTGAGGACGTGATGGCCTCCGTCAGCCCTATGAAAACGCCCCAGGGCGTGATGTTTACCGTCCGTCTGCCCTCCCTCACGCCGCCGGACGCCCTTTCCCCGGGGCGCTACGTGGCCCTGGACGGCGTGCAGGATCCGGGCAACGTGGGCACCGTGCTGCGGACGCTGGACGCCTTTGACGGCGACGGCTTGCTGCTGCTGCCCGGCTGCGCCGACCCCTTCAGCCCCAAGACCGTCCGGGCCTCTATGGGCGCCGTGTTCCGCCGCCCGGTGTGGACCGTCACGGTGCAGGAGCTGTCTGCCCTGGCGGAGAAAAGCGGCCTGCCCCTCTACGGCGCTGCCCTCCGCAGCGACACCGTGGACGCCCGGGAGGTGGATTTGCGCCGCTGCATCATGGCCATCGGCAGCGAGGGCCGGGGCCTCAGCGACGGGGTGCTGGCCCTGTGCCGCCCCACGGTGCGCATCCCCATGTCGCCCCGGTGCGAGTCGCTGAACGCCGCCGTGGCCGCCTCGGTGCTGCTGTGGGAGGGCTACCGATGAGCGATGCGCGCTACTGGGTCTGGCTGGCCACCCTGCCCGGCCCCACCGACCGCCAGCGTTGGCGGCTGTTGGAGAAATGGCAGACGCCCCGGGCGGTGTTTGACCGCAGCCTTGAGGACATCGCCGCTGTGGCGGAGCTGCGGCCAAGCCAGCGTAACAAACTGAAGAAAACGCCTCTTTCCGCGGCGGAGGGTATTTTGGCCCGCTGCCGTGAGAAACATATCTTTGTCCTGCCTTTCGACGACCCCTGTTATCCCCGCCGCCTGGCGGACATCTTCGCCCCGCCCCTGGTGCTGTACGGCCTGGGGCAGCGGCGGCAGCTGGACGACGAGGCTGTCGTAGCGGTGGTGGGCACCCGGCATGCCTCCCCTTACGGCGTCCGCATGGCGGAGCGCATGGGCGGCGACCTGGCGGCCCTGGGCCTTACGGTGGTGTCCGGCATGGCCAAGGGCATCGACGGCTGCGCCCTGTGGGGCGCTCTCCGCGCCGGCGGCTACGCGGTGGCCGTGTTGGGCAGCGGCGTGGACGTGGTGTACCCGGCGGAGAACCGGGAGCTGTATGACGAGCTGTGCCGCCATGGCACGGTACTGTCCGCCTATCCGCCGGGCACCAAACCCGACCGCTGGCACTTCCCGGAGCGCAACCGCATCATCAGCGGCGTGTCCCTGGGCACGCTGGTGGTGGAGGCCCCGGCGGGTCACTCCGGCGCGCTGCTGACGGCGAATCACGCCGCCGAGCAGGGCCGTGACGTGTTCGCCCTCCCCGGCTCGGTGGAGAACGACGCCTCCGCCGGCTGCCTGGAGCTGCTGCGCCAGGGGGCGCTGCTGGCCTCCTCGGCAGAGGACGTGGCGGCGGTGTACCGCTACCGCTTCCCCCATAAAATCAAATCCGCCCAGCCCCGGCGCAAAGCCGCCCCGGCAGCGGAAAAACCCGCCCCGGCGGTGGCAAAGCCTGCCGCCAGGCCGACGCCCGCTGCGGCGGAGCCTTACGCCCCCGACCCCAATCTGACGGCGCCCCAGCAGGCCATTTTGCGCGCCCTCAGCCCCACCGAGCCCCGGCTTATGGACGAGGTGGCGGTGGTCACGGGCCTGCCCGTCACGGCGGTGATGGCGGAGCTGACCCTGCTGGAAATCGACGGCTATGTGACAAAACGCGGCGCCCAGAGCTATCTCCGGGCCGAGAACCAATAAAATCGTCAATAAGGAGTATTGACCGATATGAGTAAGAAGAAAAACCTGGTCATCGTGGAGTCCCCCGCCAAGGCCAAAACCATCGGCAAATACCTGGGCCCGGACTATCAGGTGAAGGCCTGCATGGGCCACCTGCGTGACCTGCCCAAGAGCACCATCGGCGTGGACATCGACCATGATTTCCAGCCGGACTACCGCCCCATCCGGGGCAAGGAGGAGCTGATTCGGGAGCTGAAGCAAAGCGCCGACAGCGCCCAGGCCGTGTATCTGGCCACCGACCCGGACCGTGAGGGCGAGGCCATTTCCTGGCATTTGCAGCACCTGCTGGACCTGGACGAGAGCAAGACCCACCGCGTCACCTTCAACGAGATCACCCAGCGGGTGGTCACCGAGTCCATTCAGCACCCCCGGGCCATCGACGTGAACCTGGTGGACGCCCAGCAGGCCCGCCGCATTCTGGACCGGGTGGTGGGCTATCAGATTTCCCCCATCATGTGGCGGAAGATTCGCCGCGGCCTGTCCGCAGGCCGCGTCCAGTCCGTGGCCGCCCGGATGGTGGACGACCGTGACCGGGAGATCGACGCCTTCCAGCCCCAGGAGTACTGGACGCTGGACGCCAAGCTGCGCACCGCCCAGGGGGCGGATTTCATCGCCCATTACCACGGCAAAAACGGCAAAAAGGCCGACATCCCCACCGAGGCGGCGGTGGAGGCCATCATCGCCCAGGTGGAGAAGGAGACCTTCACCGTCACCGCCGTCAAGCGCAGCGACAAGCAGCGCTCCCCGGCCCCTCCCTTCACCACCTCCACCATGCAGCAGGAGGCCAGCCGCAAGCTGAACATGACCCCCCGCCGCACCATGGCCATCGCCCAGCAGCTCTACGAGGGCGTGGATGTCACCGGCGTGGGCACCGTGGGCCTCATCACCTATATGCGTACCGACTCCCTGCGGATCTCCCAGGAGGCCCAGCGTGACGCCGCCGCCTTTATCCGCAGCCATTACGGCGCCGATTACTGCCCCGACAAGTTCCGCCAGTATAAGGCCAAGGCCGGGGCCCAGGACGCCCACGAGGCCATCCGCCCCAGCGACGTGACCTTGACCCCCGAGCAGCTCCGCGCCGACCTGACGCCGGAGCAGTACCGGCTCTACCGGCTGATCTGGAGCCGTTTCCTGGCCAGCCAGATGGCCAACGCCATCTATGACAGCGTCAGCGTGGAGATCACCGCCGGTGACCACAGCTTCCGTAACAGCGCCAGCAAATTGAAGTTCGCCGGCCATACCGCCGTCTACGAGGAGGGCCGGGACGAGGACAAGGAGGAGAAGGACGCCGCCCTGCCCGACCTGCGCCAGGGCGACACCGTGACCCTCCGGGGCTTCGACCGGGCCCAGCACTTCACCCAGCCCCCCGCCCACTACACCGAGGCCACCCTCATCCGGGCCATGGAGGAGCAGGGCATCGGCCGCCCCTCCACCTACGCCCCCACCGTGTCCACCATTCTGGATCGCAACTACGTGAAAAAGGACGGCAAATACTTGGTGGAGACCAACCTGGGCCACGCCGTCACCCAGTGGATGAAGCAGTATTTTGCCGACATTGCCGACACCGGCTTCACCGCCGACATGGAGAAGCGGCTGGACGACGTGGAGGAGGGCAAGGCCGCCTGGAAAACGGTGCTCCACGACTTCTACGGCCCCTTTGCCGACAATCTCACCCACGCCCAGGACAGCGAATACGTGAAGATCCCCGACACCGTCAGCGAGGAGGTGTGCCCTGTCTGCGGGCGGAACCTGGTGGAGCGGGAGGGCCGCTTCGGCCCCTTCCTGGCCTGCCCCGGCTACCCCGACTGCACCTTCACCATGCCCCTGGTGGTGGTTATGCCGGGCCGCTGCCCCAAGTGTGGCGGACGGCTGATGAAGCGCACCGGCACCTCCAAGACCTCCGGCAAGCAGTACACCTACTACTGCTGTGAGTTCACCGGCAGCAGGAATACCGAGCGCACCTGCGACTTCCGCACCTGGGACGTGCCTGTGAAGGACGACTGCCCCCACTGCGGCAACACCATGTTCAAGAAGGCGGGCCGGGGTGCCAGCCGCCCCTTCTGCATCAACCCCGACTGCCCCAACTTCCTGCCTGAGGAAAAGCGGGGCTATCACCGCCGTACCACCGCCGAGGGCGAGGCCCCAGCCGCGGAAACCACCGCCAAAGCGCCCGCCGATAAAAAGACGGCAGCCAAAAAGACCGCCACCAAAAAGACGGCAGCCAAAAAGACCGCCGCCAAAAAGACCACGGCGAAAAAGCCTGCGGCAAAAAAGACCGCCACCCCAAAAACCACCGCCAAAGCGCCCGCCGCCGGAAAGCCCCGGGCCAAGAAGGAAGAAGCATGATGGAAGTAACCGTTATCGGCGCGGGCCTGGCCGGCAGCGAATGTGCCTGGCAGCTGGCCCAGCGGGGCATCCATGTCCATCTGCGGGAGATGAAGCCCCAGAAGGCCACCCCCGCCCACGTCACCCCCTATTTTGCGGAGCTGTGCTGCTCCAACTCCCTGCGTTCGGATCAGCTGGAGAACGCCGTGGGCCTTTTGAAGGAGGAGCTGCGCCGCTTAGGCAGCCTCATTCTCCGCTGCGCCGACGCCAAGCGCGTCCCTGCCGGCGGCGCTCTGGCGGTGGATCGTCACGGCTTTGCGAAGATGGTCACCGACGCCATCCGCTCCCATCCCAACATCACCGTGGAGGAGGGGGAGGTAACGGAGATCCCGGCGGGGGAGGTGGTTATCGCCTCCGGCCCCCTGACCTCCGATGCCCTGGCGGAACAAATCGCCGCCCTTACCGGCCAGGCTGACGGCCTCCATTTCTATGACGCCGCCGCCCCCCTGGTGGCCTTCGACAGCGTGGATATGTCCAGCGCCTATTTCGCCTCCCGCTACGACCGGGGCACCCCCGACTATATCAACTGCCCCCTGGATAAGGAGCAGTACACCGCCTTCTGGCGGGCCCTCACCACCGCCGAAGAGGCGGAGGTACACGGCTTTGATGACGGCGGCGTGTTCGAAGGCTGCATGCCGGTGGAGGTCATGGCCCGCCGTGGGGAGGACACCCTCCGCTTCGGCCCCCTGAAGCCCAAGGGCCTGCCCGACCCCAAGACCGGCCGGGACCCCTACGCCGTGGTGCAGCTGCGCAAGGACAACGCCGACGGCTCCATCTACAATCTGGTGGGCTTCCAGACCCATCTGAAATGGCCGGAGCAGCGCCGGGTGTTCACCATGATTCCCGCCCTTCACGATGCCCAGTTCCTGCGCTACGGCGTCATGCACCGCAACACCTATCTGGACTCCCCCCGGCTGCTGGATCGGTACTACCGGCTGAAAGCCGATCCCCGTATCGCCTTTGCCGGTCAGATGACCGGCGTGGAGGGCTATGTGGAGTCCTGCGCCAGCGGCTTCCTGGTGGGGGTGGAGACGGCCCGCCGCCTGCTGGGCGAGACACCTGCCGACTTCCCCCAGACCACCGCCATCGGCGCCCTGGGCCTCTACGTCAGCAACGAGACGGTGGCCGCCTTCCAGCCTATGAACATCAATTTCGGCATCATCCCCCCGCTGGACCACCGGGTCAAGGGCAAGCGCAACAAAAACGCGGAGATCTCCCAGCGCTCCCTGGCCGTCATCGACCAGATGCGCGACGCCATCCTGGGGGATGTGACCGCCAACGCTTGAGAGAAAGAAAGTGACTCCATGAAGATTATCGTAGACGCCATGGGCGGCGACAACGCCCCTCTGGAAATCGTCAAGGGCGCCCTGAACGCCCAAAAGCGCTTCGGCGTGGATATCGTTCTCACCGGTGATGAAGCCGCCATCCGGGATGCCGCCCGGGCCTGCGGGGTTGATGCGCTGCCCCACAGCGTCACTGTGGTGCCCACCGCCGAGACGGTGGAGATGTGCGACGACCCCAGCACCGTGTTCCGCCGCAAGAAGAACACCTCCATGGGCGTGGGCCTTACCATGCTCCGGGAGGGCCAGGGGGACGCCCTGGTCAGCGCCGGTTCCACCGGCGCCCTGCTCACCGGCGCCACGCTGATCACCAAGCGTGTCCGGGGCATTCGCCGGGCCGCCATGGCCCCCGTTATTCCCACCACTAGGGGCCGTGCCGTGCTCATCGACTGCGGCGCCAATGCCGAGTGTACCCCCGAGTACCTGCTGCAATTTGCCTATCTGGGCAACTTTTACGCCAAGCGGGTGCTGGGCGTGGCGGAGCCCCGGGTGGGCCTTTTGAACATCGGCAGCGAGGACAGCAAGGGCACCGCGCTGCAAAAAGAGACGCTGGCCCTGCTGAAAAAAGCCAACGCCGACGGCCACCTCCATTTCATCGGCAACATCGAGGCCAAGGAGGCCATCAAGGGCGGCTGCGACGTCATCGTGTGCGACGGCTTTTCCGGCAACGTGCTGCTGAAAACCATGGAGGGCGTGGGCAGCTTCGCCGGTGCGGCGCTGAAAAACATTTTCAAGAAAAACCTGCTTACCAAGCTGGCGGCGGCCCTGGTGCTGCCGGGCCTCAACGACTTCAAGGCCAAGCTGGATCCCAATAAGGTGGGGGGCACCGCCTTCATCGGCATATCGAAGCCCGTCATCAAGGCCCACGGTGCCTCCAACGCCGAGGCCATCGAGAACGCCGTGGGCCAGGCGGTGGCCTTTGCCCGCAGCGGTCTCATCGCTGACATTGAGGCCAACGTGGAGCTGATGCGCGTAGGCACCGCGGCGGAGGAATAATTTTCCCCAAAAGGTATTGACAGCCATGGCGTAATGCCGTATTATTTCGGAAGTAAACAGGGTGAAAGGAGGAGATACCTCATGACCAAGGAGGAAATCTTCGAGACAATGCGTCAGCTCATCGCTGAGCAGTTTGCCATTGACGAGGACGAGATCCGCATGGACAGCTCTTTTGTGGACGACCTGGGTGCCGACAGCGTGGACCTGGTGGAGCTGGTAATGGCGATGGAAGAGGAATTTGAGATCGGCGAGATCCGCGAGGAGGAGCTGCAGGGCCTGCGCACCGTGGGTGACTGCGTCAACTACCTGGCGAGCAAGCTGGACTGACATTTTACAGCTGAAAAAAGGTACCACACGGCTTTTCGTGTGGTTCCTTTTTTCAGCCGTGGAGAGGAAACAATATGCGAGAGCTTTCTACACTGGAAGAAAAATTAGGGTATCATTTTCAAAATATCGACCTGCTGCAGCGGGCCATGTACCACAGCTCCTATGCCAACGAGCACCGCGCCAGGGGCATCAGCAGCAACGAGCGGCTGGAGTTTCTGGGCGACGCCGTGCTGGGTCTGGTCAGCGCCGACTTCCTCTTTCGCCGCCATGCCGACCTGCCCGAGGGCGAGCTGACCCGCATCCGGGCGGCTCTGGTGTGCGAGGAGAGTCTGCACCGGGTGGCCCTGGAGCTGAACCTGGGCCACTATCTCATGCTGGGCAAGGGCGAGGAGGCCGGCGGCGGCCGGGAGCGCCCCAGCATCCTGGCCGACGCGGTGGAGTCCGTGCTGGCGGCGGTGTATTTAGACGGCGGCATGGACAGCGCCTCCGCCCTCATCCACCGGGTGCTGCTGGACCGTGACGTGGAGCACCAGGCCGTGGTGGCCCGCCGGGACAGCAAAACCGTGCTGCAGGAGGTGGTGCAGCGCACCCCTCACCAGCAGCTGACCTACGAGTTGGTGGACGCCTCCGGCCCCGACCACGCCAAGGAGTTCACCATGGAGGTGCTGCTCAACGGCGCCGTCATCGGCCGCGGCACCGGCCACAGCAAAAAGGAGGCGGAGCAATCCGCCGCCCATGCCGCCCTGGCGGCCATGGAAGAGCAATAATCCGCCATAAAACCCGCCTCCCCCGGAGGCGGTTTTTCTATTTTGCCCCCGCTGCTATGCCGGTTTCCATAACACCAAAATAATAGTTGGCATTTTCTCCCCGGGTATGGTATACTCTGGTTAATGTGGCATCCTATGTGCGGCAATGCGCCGCCGGGAAAGGGAGGATGAAGTATGAATCTGTTTACCTCGCTGCTGCTGGGCATCATCCAGGGCCTGGCAGAGTTTTTGCCCATTTCCAGCTCCGGCCACCTGGCCCTGGCCCAGCACCTGCTGGGCATCAACACGGAGGTGCCCGCCTTCTTCGACGTGCTGCTGCATCTGGGCACGCTGCTGGCAGTGCTGGTGGCCTACTGGGGCGACGTGGTGGAGATCGTGCAGGAGTTTTTCCGGGGTGTGGGCGACATCGTCCACGGCACCACCCCCACCCCCGTGCCCCCCGCCCGGCGGATGATTTTGCTGATCATCGTGGGCACGCTGCCCCTGTTTGCCATTCTGCCCATCCACAAGAAGGTGCAGGCCCTGGGGGACAGCATGGTGTTCATCGGCATGGCCCTGGTGGCCACCGGTTTCCTGCTGTTCGCCTGCGACCTGGTGCACCGGGGCCACAAGACGGAGCGCAGCGCCACGCTGGTGGACGCGCTGCTGGTGGGCGTGGGCCAGGCCCTGGCCACCATGCCCGGCATCTCCCGCAGCGGCATGACCATCTCCGCCGGCTGCTTCCTGGGCTTTGAGCGCAGCTTCGCCGTCCGCTTTTCCTTCCTGCTCAGCATCCCGGCGGTGCTGGGGGCCAACATTTTGAGCCTGAAGGACGCTCTGGAAGCCGGGGTGGACTGGGCCGCCGTGCCGGTGTATCTGGCGGGCGTGGTGGCCTCCGCCGTGGTGGGCTACGCCTGCATCCGTTTGCTGAAGCTCATCGCCCAGAAGGGCCGCTTCGGCGGCTTTGCCTACTACTGCTGGGCCGTGGGCCTGCTGACACTGCTTTTGAACCTGTTTCGATAAGAGGTAATTATGGCAACGACACAAAAGAAATCCACAACGAAAAAAACCACGTCCTCCGCCGCCCCCCGCAAGCACGCGGCGCCGCCCCCACCCCCCAAGCCGATGTACCACCCCGTGGCCCGGGCCGTCGGCGGCGGCGTGTGCCTGCTGCTGGCCCTGTGCGTTCTCGTCACCTATTTCGGCGTGGACGCCCTGCTGCTGCGGCTGCTGGCCCTGGGTCTCAAGGGCCTGTTCGGCTATGGCTACTGGCTGTTCGCCCCCGCCTTTGCCTGGGCGGGCGTGGTGCTGCTGGGGAATAAGGAAAAGCCTGTGGCGGCGCGGGTCAGCTGCACGTTGCTGCTGCCGGTGCTGCTGGGCATGCTGCTGCACCTGTTTTTGTGCGTGGAGAGCTACAGCTTCCGCCTGGCCGACATGAAGCCCCTGTGGCAGTCTGGCCAGCTGCTGCAAAGCGGCGGCGTCATCGCCGGTGCCGTGGCCGGAGGCTGCACGGCCCTTTTGAGCCGGGTGGTGTCCGCCATCGTGTTTCTGGCGCTGCTGGTGGCGCTGCTGTTCCTGGCGCTGGAGATCAAGCCCGCCGAGGCCGCCCGGATGCTGAAAGAGCGGATGACCTACGCCTATGAGGACGAGGAGGACGAGGAAGAGCCCAACCTGGAGCCTGCCCGCCCCGCCCGCCGGGAGCCCAAGGCCACCAAAAAGGCCCTGTTCCCCATCGACATCCCTCTGGAGAATGAACCCGCCAAGCAGCCTGTGGCGGAGGAGGCCGCTCCCGGCTCCTTCTTCCGCAAGCGTGACGCCTCCGTCCGCACCCCCGCCGAGGTGCTGCAAGGGGAGGCCGTCCCCGAGGAGCCTGCCGCCCCTGCCGCCGAGGCCCCTGCCCCTGCCAGGGAGGACAAGCCCGCCCGCCGCCGCAAGCAGATCTCCCCCGACGAGGTGGACGCCGCCACCGAGGAGGTGACGGAGGCCATCGAAAAAGAGCTCAGCGAGGCCGAGGGGGCCTACCAGTATCCCCCCATCACCCTGCTGGACGAGAACCACACCGACAACTATACCGAGGTAGGCGCCGAGCTGCGCAGCAACGCCGCCCGCCTGGCCGCCACCCTCAATTCCTTCGGCGTGGACGCCCAGCCCGGCGAGGTGGTTCACGGCCCCAGCGTCACCCGCTACGAGTTCACCCTGGATCAGGGCGTGAAGCTGAGCAAAATCACCAACCTGGCCGACGACATCGCCCTGGCCCTGGGGGCCAGCGGCGTGCGCATCGCCCCGGTGCCCAATAAAATCAGCGCCGTGGGCATCGAGGTGCCCAACAAGGCTGTCACCTCCGTCCGTATCCGTGACGTGGTGGCCTCCCGGGCCTTTGCCGAGCATCCCAGCCCCGTGGCCTTCGCCGTGGGCAAGGACATCGGCGGCAGCTGCATCGTGGGCAACATCGCCAAGCTGCCCCATGTGCTGATCGCCGGTACCACCGGCTCCGGTAAATCCGTCTGCACCAACTCGCTGATCGTCAGCCTGCTGTATAAATCCACCCCCGACGAGGTGCGCTTCATCATGGTGGACCCCAAAATGGTGGAGCTGGCCCCCTATAACGGCATCCCCCACCTGCTGATCCCCGTGGTCACCGACCCCAAGAAGGCCGCCGGGGCATTGCAGTGGGCGGTGTTCGAGATGATGAAGCGGTATAAGATTTTCTCCGAGCACGGCGTCAAGGATCTGGCGGGCTTCAATGCCCTGGCCGCCTCCCCCTCCGGCGAGGCGGAGGGGCTGAAAAAGATGCCCACCGTGGTGGTGGTCATCGACGAGCTGGCGGATTTGATGCTGGTGGCCGCCAAGGAGGTGGAGGAATCCATCTGCCGCGTGGCCCAGATGGGCCGCGCCGCCGGTATGCACCTGGTCATCGCCACCCAGCGTCCCAGCGCCGACGTGATCACCGGCCTCATGAAGGCCAATATCCCCAGCCGCATCGCCTTTGCGGTGGCGTCCTCCCTGGAAAGCCGCATCATTCTGGACACCACCGGCGCCGAGAAGCTGGTGGGCAAGGGCGACATGCTGTACTTCCCCCTGGGGGACAGCAAGCCCACCCGTGTCCAGGGCTGCTTCATCTCCCCGGAGGAGATCGAGCGGGTGGTGGCCTTCGTCAAGAATGCCGGCGAGGTCCACTACGACCAGACCGTGATGGACAAGATCGAGGAGGCCTTGAAAAAGGACGACAAGGGAAGCGGCGGTGCCGCCTCCGCCGCCCCCGCCGAGCCCGGCGGGGAGGAGGACGAGCTGCTTGCCGCCGCCGTGGAGGTCATTTTGGAGACGGGCCAGGCCAGCGTGTCCATGCTGCAGCGCCGCCTTAAGCTGGGCTACTCCCGGGCTGCCCGGCTGGTGGATCAGATGGAGGAGCGGGGCATCGTGGGCCCCTTCGAGGGCAGCAAGCCCCGCCAGATGCTGATTACCCGTGAGCAGTGGCAGGAGATGCAGATGAAGGGCACCGCCCCCGGCAGCCAGCCCCAGCCCGACTTGCCCCGCCCCGACCCCTACGGCACCATCTCCGACGTGTTCGACAGCCACGACGCTCTCGACTAATATAAAAATCTCCCCTTTTGGGGAGATTTTTTATATTTCAATATCATTCCTCTTTATTCGACAGCTCCCAGAAGATGACGGCGCTGGCCGCCGCCACGTTCAGCGAGTCCACTCCGTGGGCCATGGGGATCTTCACCGTGTAGTCGCACGCCGCGATGGTATCCTCCCGCAGGCCGTCCCCCTCGGTGCCCAGCAGTACCGCCAGCTTTTCCGCCCCGCGGAGGCGGGGGTCGGTGACGGACAAGGTGTTGTCCCGCAGGGCCATAGCCGCCGTCTGGTAGCCCCAGCCCCGGAGCCACGCCAGGCCCGCCTGGGGCCACAGGTGCTGATAGGGGGTGAGGTAGGCCCAGGGGATCTGGAATACCGTTCCCATGCTGACCCGGGCGCACCGGCGGTACAGCGGGTCGCAGCAGCCCGGCGTCAGCAGCACCGCGTCCATGCCCAGGGCCGCCGCCGAGCGGAAGATGGCCCCCAGGTTGGTGGGGTTCATCACGTCCTCCAATATGGCGATGCGTCGGCTTGCCTTGCACAGCGCCGCCGGGTCCGCCGGGGGCCGCCGCCGCATGGCGCACAGTACGCCTCTCGTCAGCGGGAAGCCGGTGAGCTGCGTCAGCACGTCCAGCGTGGCGGTGTACAGCGGCACGTCGCCGCAGCGCCGTACCACCTCCGCCGCCTGTCCGGCGATGTGCCTTTCCTCCATCAGCAGCGACACCGGCTCGTACCCCCCGTCCAGCGCCCGCAGAATCACGTTGGGGCTCTCGGCGATGAACAGCCCCTGCTCCGGGTCGGCCCGGCAGAGGAGCTGCCCCTCGGTGAGCCGGGCGTATACGTCCAGCGCGGGGTCGTTGAAGTCGGTGATGTGAATGATATGGGCCATGGCGCCGCCCTCCTGAAACCGTTTTCCCCGCCATTATACCCCGCTGCGCCGCCAGGTGTCAATGGAGGCCATTCCCCTATTGCAAACGGCAGCATTCATGGTATAATTTGGATGTGAGCACCCATCCACCGCCTATTTTTCAGAAATGAGGTTACGATCATGGGTATTTTGGATTCTCTCAAGCGTCAGGCCCAGCAGCAGCTCCGGCAGCAGGTGCAAAACGCGGTGCAGTCTGTCACCGCCTCTGCCTCCGCCACGCTGCGCCACAGCCAGGTCACCCTCCCTTCGCTGCCCCGCACGCTCTCCGAGCTGCAAGCCATGCCGGAGGGCCAGCTCCGGTCCCCCCAGCACACCGCCGCCCTGACGGTGGCCGCCCTGTGCCTGTGGAGCGAGAACAGGGAGGAGGCCAAGGCCATGCTCACCTACCTGGCCGGGCCCCGGGGCATGACGGGCCAGGACTGGCAGTTTATCAACGACCGCTTCATGGACGGCCGGGCCTACATCCCCCGCTCCTACTTCGCCGGGGCCACGGTGGACAACGGCTACGTCCCCACGGCGCCTTACACGCTGGACATGTGGGACGACCCTTATACCACCGAGCTCGGCTACGCCGGGGTGCTGCTCCGGTCCGCCGGGGCCGACAGCAAGCGCAAGGTGGTCTTGCGGCAAAAGCCCTCCACGGGCCAATGGTTTCTGTGGCAGCAGGAGCTGCTTGCGGGCATCCGCGTCCCCAAGGCGGAAGACCCCTGGGCATAATGGCAGATAGGAATTGACGAAATCGCGGGAATGAGGTAAAATGCACTTGAATCACCGGAAAAAGAAGGGTTCTGCGTTGCGCTCCATCCGAGGAAAAATCATTTTGCTGAATGTGCTGGGCATGGTGGCCTGCCTGGTGACCGTCATCGGCGCTGCCACCAGCACCCTGGTGCGCTCCCGGGAGCAGTCCACCAACCACATCATGCACCTGGCCTGCCTCAACGAGCAGGATGCCCTCAACGATCAGTTGGATGGCGTCACAGGCAGCGTCAAGGTGGTATCGGATATGCTGCTGCGCAATCTGCCCGACGCGGAGCTGCTGTATGACCGGGAGTTTGCCCTGATGCTGTTGGAGCGCACCCGCCCCCTGTTTGACGGTGTGGCCTCCCACACCGTCGGTGTCTGCACCTACTACCTGCGCCTGGCGCCGGAGTACGCCGCCGAGGGCTTCCTCTACAAGCGCAACACCGCCGAGGGTCAGTTCCTGGCCTATCCCCTGACCCATATCGAGGATTTTGACCCCGATGATACCGCCCATGTGGGCTGGTACTACGCCCCCATTCACGCCGGTGAGGCGGTATGGATGGAGCCGTATTACAATGAAAATCTCAATCTCTATATGATTTCCTACGTTATGCCCCTGTACCTCCACGACACCTTCCTGGGCGTCATCGGCATGGACGTGGATTTCCGCGCCGTGGTGGACACGCTGGAGAGCGTCCACGCCTTCGATACGGAGCAGTCCTGCCTGGTGGGCGACGACGGCGTGGTGCATTACCACCCCGAGCTGACCCCCGGCGATGATCTGGCCGCTTCCATTCCCGCCCTGTCCACCGTGTTGCAGCGGTTTTCCGACGCCGGCGACCAGATGCTCCACTATACCCACGACGGCAAGTATTACCGGGTGGTTCACGCCCGGCTGAACAATGGCACCAACCTGCTTCTGTCGGTGGAGGAGAACGAGATTCGCGCCATGACCACCAGCCTGGTAGGCACGGTGACGGTGTCGGTGCTGTTCATCGCGATCATCCTCATCCTGGCCTCTATGAACGTGGCCAGCCAGATCACCCGCCCCCTGGCCCGGCTCAAGCGGGCCGCCGACGAAATTGCCCGTGGCAATCTGGACGTGCAGCTTCCCCCCGGCGGCGACGATGAGGTGGGCAGCCTGACCAACACCCTGTCCGTCACCACCCGGTATCTGAAAAACTACATCTCCGGCATCAGCGACCGGGCCTATACCGACAGCCTCACCCATGTGAAAAACAAGGCCGCCTACGACGTGGCCATGGAGCAGATGAACGGCGGTATCCGGGAGGGCAATCGGGAGTTTGGCATCGTGGTCTTTGATGTCAACGACTTGAAGCCTGTCAACGACCAGTACGGCCACGACCGGGGCGACGAATATCTGCGCCGCTGCTGCCACCTGATCTGCAATGTGTTTGAGCGCAGCCCTGTCTACCGCATCGGCGGCGACGAGTTCGTGGTGCTGCTGGATAGGGAACAGACATCTCGCCGCGAGGCGCTGATGGCCGCCATGGACGAGGCCATCGCCGCCACGGCGTCCCGCCCCAACCCCTGGGAGCGCTGCTCCATCGCCAAGGGCCTGGCGGTGTGCCAGAGGGAGGACACCTGCGCCAACGACGTGTTCCGCCGGGCCGACCGGGCCATGTACGAGGACAAGCGCCGCATCAAGGGCTGCGACGCCCGGGACAATTTTGATGAGGCGCCGCATACTATCTCCCTAAGCGAGATACTCTGATAGACGATACAAAAAGGCGGCTGAAGTAAGGACGATGAATCCTTATTTCAGCCGCCTTTTTGTTGTCTTATTGCTTGCCCGCAGGGGGGTTACCTTGTCTGTGTCTTTTTCTCCGCGTTTTCAAAGCCGTGTACCCAGTCGCTTTTGCGGTAGTAAACGTAGAATATCACGGAGCTGATGGCCCAGGTCAGGGGATAGGCGGCGAACAGCAGCCGGATGTCGTGGCAGATGTGCATGGCCACCGTGATGTAGGCGATCCGCAGCACACACCATACGCACAGCATCACCACCATGGGCACCGTGGCCTTCCCTGCGCCCCGGCACACTGCCGCCACGCAGTGGGCAAAAGACAAAAAGCAGAAGAACAGCCCTTCGATGCGGATCTGCATCACGCCGATGGCGATCACGTTCGGGTCGTTGTTGAACAGGGCGATGGCCTGGGGCGCCAGCACAAACAGCACGATGCCGATGACCTCCGCCATGGCCACACAGGCCACAATGCCGAACCGGGCGGCCTGTCGGGCCCGGTCGTAGAGCCGCGCCCCCAGGTTCTGGCTGATGACGGTGGTGATGGCGGCGGTGAAGCTCATAATGGGCAAAAAGCCGAAGCCCTCCAGCTTGGAGTAGCTGCCGCAGGCCGCCATGGCGTCGGAGCCGAAGGAGTTGATGTGGCTCTGCACCAGCACATTGGCGATGGAGATGACGGAGTTCTGGATGCCGGAGGGGATGCCGTTGCGGACGATTTCCTTCAGCATGGGGCCGTCAAAGGCGATTTTCCGCCAGTCCAGCCGAATGGTGTTGCTTTTTTTCATCAGTGCCGCGAAGCACAGCACCATGCTCACGCCCTGGGCAATGGCGGTGGCTGCCGCCGCGGCCCCTACGCCCCAGCCCAGCCAGGCTACGAATACCAGGTCGAGGATCACGTTCAGCACCGAGGAGAATATGAGATAGTACAGGGGCCTCCGGCTGTCCCCCAGGGCCCGCATGATGCCCGTCAGGGTGTTGTACATCACCAGTGGGATGCCGCCGTAGGAGAACACCCGGAAGTAGGCGATGGACTGGTCGATCACGTCCGGCGCCGTGCCCATCCAGCGGAGGATGTGGGGCGTCAGCGCCACGCTGACCACCGTCAGCACCGCCCCCGCCGCCAGGCCGAAGGCCACGGCGGTGTGGATGGCCAGCAGCACCTTGTCCTGCTCGCCTGCGCCGAAGTGCCGGGAGATGACCACCCCCGCGCCGATGGAGATGCCGGCGAAGAAGCCCACCAGCAGGAATACCAGCGACCCCGAGGAGCTCACCGCCGCCAGCGCCTGCTTGCCTAGGAAGTTGCCCACGATCAGCGAGTCCACTGAGTTGTACAGCTGCTGAAACAGCTGGCTCAAAAACAGCGGTGCCGCAAATTGTAAAATCACCCGGGGGATACCGCCGGTGGTCAGGTTCCTGGTCTGGGAGGCCACGGTGTCACATCCTTTCTCCGCCCCGCAGGGCGCAACAGGCAGTATAGCCCTTTTTCACCGCTTTTGCAAGACAAACACCATCTTTCTCCTTTTCCACCGGGATTTTTGCCGCTTAGTTCGACGAAATGGGCCGTCAGAGGAGAAAAACCGCAAAAATCCTCTTGCCCCTGCGGTGTTGTAATGGTATAGTACTGTATAATAATGGATATCAATGCGCTGTAATTGTTTCCGCAAGGAGGACAGTGAAATGGATAAAAAGATGGTTTACCGCCCCGATCTGGCGGAGGACGCCACGGAGTTTTGCCCTCTGTGCGGCGCCCCGGTGGCGCCGGAGGAGAAGTCCGAGCCGGAAGCGATTCCCGCCCAGCCGGAGACTGCGCCCCGCACCGTGGAGGAGCTGCTGGCCCTGTGCGCCAGCTTTGAGGCGGACCCTGCCGCCTATCATTTCTACATCGGTGAGGATGAAAAAGACGCCGTCGGCTACGGCCTGTTTGTAGACGAGTTCGGTGATTACGTCTTTTATCACAACCACCGCAACCAACAGCGATCCATCCGCTATAAGGGACGGGATGAGGCCTACGCCGTAGGAGAGTTGTACCGCCGCATGAAAGAGGCCCGTGTATTCTACCGCCCCGTGTCCAGGCAGGAGGAGGGCGGCGAGCGGCGCCATCACCATTCCCACAGCGGCCGATCCGGCCGCCAGCGCAGGAAGGCCCGCCGCATACGCTGGGCTGTTGCCATTGGGGCGGCGGTGGTGGTGTGCTGCGTGGCGGCAGTGGTGCTGCGCTGGCGCGCCCTCCAGCCCAAGGATGGCTATTATCATTGCCAGGGCCGCTACTATTACCTGCAACAGCACCAGTGGTACGCCTACGATTCCGTGATGGACAATTGGGAGAAAACCGACGCCAATCCCACCATCGTAGCCAATCACCAGGCGTATTACCGCTCCATCTATTACTGGGAGGGCAGCCCCGTCAGTGACTTCCGTGACAGTGGCTATTATGATTCCGGCAATGTGGATGTGGATGTGGATGTCACCGGCGAGCCCATCACCGATCCCAACCTATGACCCAGACCCAACGCTCCACCGCCCGGGACATGACCTCCGGGCCCATTTTCAAGCAGCTGGTGCTGTTCGCCCTGCCGTTGATGCTGGGCAACGTGTTTCAGATGCTGTATAACACAGTGGACTCGGTCATCGTGGGCAACTTCGTGGGCAAGCAGGCCCTGGCCGCCATCGGCTCCACCACCATGATCGTCAACATGGCCGTGTTTTTCTTCAACGGCTTCTCCGCCGGCGCCGGGGTCACCATCGGGTGGTATTTCGGCTCCCGGGATATGGAGCGGCTCCACCGGGCCATCGAGACCACCATGACCGCCACCTTCATCCTCAGCGCCATCTTTTCCGTCGGCGGCGTGGTGCTGGTGCCCTGGCTGCTGCGGATGATGAGCACCCCGGCGGACGTGTTCGCCGATGCGGCGCTGTACCTGCGGATCTACCTGGCGGGCATCTCCGGCCTGCTGGTGTACAACATGGGCAGCGCCGTGCTGCGGGCGGTGGGGGACTCCACCCGGCCCCTCTATTTTCTGGTGCTGACCTCGGTGGTGAACATCGGGCTGGATCTGGTGTTCGTGCTGGTGCTCCACTGGGGCATCGCCGGCGCCGCCATTGCCACCATCATCTCCCAGTTTATCTCCGCGGCCCTGATTTTGACCATGCTGACCCGGACGAAGGACATCTACCGCCTCACCTGGCATGAGCTGGGAATCGACTGGCCCATTTTGAAGCGCATCTTCTCCGTGGGTCTCCCGGCGGGCATCCAGTCGGTGCTGACGGCCTTCTCCAATGTGTTCGTGCAGGGCTATATCAACGCCTTCGGCTCCGACGCCATGGCGGGCTGGAGCGCCTATAATAAGCTGGATCAGTTCGTCATGCTGCCCATGCAGAGCATGTCCTTCGCCGCCACCACCTTCGTCAGCCAGAACGTGGGCGCCGGCAACGACGCCCGGGCCGACAGGGGCACCGCCGCCACCCTGGCCATCACCCTCTCCGTCACCGGCTCGGTCATCGCCGCCCTCATCGGCTTTGCCCCCGCCGCTGTGCGCCTGTTCTCCCCGGATGCCGCCGTCATCCGCTACGGCGTGCTGTTCATCCGCACCAACTGCGCCTTTTTGATCTGCAACTGCATCAACCATGTACTGGCCGGCTCTCTCCGTGGCCGGGGCGACTCCCGCGGGCCCATGATCGCCATGCTCTCCTGCTTCGTGGGCATCCGCCAGGTGTACCTGTACCTGGCCACCCGCCTCATTGTCAACACCCCCACCGTGGTGGCCCTGGGCTACCCGGTAGGCTGGGCCACCTGCTGCATCACGGAGGTGACGTATTACTTAATCCGCCGCCACCGCCGCCTGAAAGCCGCCAAAGCAAGCGAAATCAAAGCCATTGAGGAATGAAAAAAGCAGCCGTAAGGCTGCTTGAGCCTGTCAAAAAACGGCTGTGCCGTTTTTTGACAATGGGATTGCAGTCTACTGCGCGCGCGAATAGTGCGCCTATGGCGCACTATTCGCACACTTCGTAGCCTGAGATGTGAAAAAAGTGACGCTCATGTCGTCACTTTTTTCGGATTTCAATGGTTCGCGCCTGCGGGCGCGAAATCTGCGATGCTTTTTTGACAATCTGAAGCAGCCGCAAGGCTGCTTTTTTTGCGGCGATGGATCAGGGGCCGCAGAATAAAATGAGGTCGTAACCGCCCCTGTTTTCCAGCATCCGTCGCATGCGGATAATGAACCGCCGGTAAAAGTCGATGATGGGATCGCCCTTATCCTTCGGCGCGATGTAGGCCGCCAGGTCGGTCAGCAGGGCCTCCATCTGCTGCGGCGTGTAAAACGTCCAGCCGTACTCGTCGTAGCCATAACCCGTCCTGTACGCCTCCGGCTGTGTGTCGGCATCGTAGTATTGTATCAGCAATTCCTGGAGATACCCCTCCAGATAAAAGCAGCAGACGGAAATGGTATCCTCCTGTTTTTCCTCATACACAGCAGGGCCATCGCATAAGCGGACGGGGAGGATGTTGGTGTGATCGCCGCTCAGATGGCCCTCGTGAATTACAATGTATTCGTGCATGACAGGCATCTCCTTTTCCTTTTTGTCGCTGCCGTTGAATGCAGAAGAGAAGGTCATATAGAATAACGTCTTCGGCAAACAACGTGGTTTCTTGGCCTCTTAAAATGCGAAATCGTAGCGTTACTCTCGCATTTTTCGAGGCTTTTTCCTGTATCTAAGCATAGCAAAGCTG
>JAFSMA010000020.1 GCA_017448145.1 Oscillospiraceae bacterium
GGGCCTTATTGAAGGCGTCCTGCAGCTCACGGCGGCGCTCGGTTTCGGTGATGGCGGCCTGCATGGAGGGGGTGACGGCGTCGGCGTAGAGGATCACCAGACCGTCGGCGTTGCGGGCGGCGCGGCCGATGGTCTGGATGAGGCTGGTCTCCGACCGGAGGAAGCCCTCCTTGTCGGCATCCAGAATGGCCACCAGGCTCACCTCCGGCAAGTCAAGGCCCTCACGGAGCAGGTTGATGCCCACCAGCACGTCAAATTCGCCCAGGCGCAAATCCCGGATGATCTCCATCCGCTCCAGGGCGGCCACGTCGGAGTGCATATACCGCACCCGGATACCCCCGGCCCGGAAATGCTCCGTCAAGTCCTCCGCCATGCGCTTGGTGAGGGTGGTGACCAACACCCGCTCGTTGCGAGCGGCCCGGGCGGCAATCTCCGCCGTCAGGTCGTCGATCTGGCCGGTGACGGGGCGCACCTCCACCCGGGGGTCCAGCAATCCCGTGGGGCGGATGACCTGCTCCACCACCTGCCCCGCGTTGGCCCGCTCGAACTCGCCGGGGGTGGCGGACACGTACACCGCCTGAGAAAACCGCTCTTCAAACTCCTCAAACCGCAGGGGGCGGTTGTCAAAGGCGCAGGGCAGGCGGAAGCCGTATTCCACCAGACTCTGCTTGCGGGCGTGGTCGCCGTTATACATGGCCCGCACCTGGGGCAGCGTGACGTGGCTCTCGTCCACGAAGAGGAGGAAATCGTCGGGGAAGAAGTCCAGCAGCGTCATGGGGGCGGAGCCCACCGGGCGCTGGGAGATGATGCGGGAATAGTTCTCGATGCCGGAGCAGTAGCCCAGCTCCGTCATCATCTCCATGTCGTACTCCGTGCGCTGGCGAAGCCTCTGGGCCTCCACCAGCTTATTCTGGCCCTCCAATTCCGCAAGGCGCGCATCCAGCTCTATGCGGATCTGGCGGATGGCGGCGTCCATCTTGTCCCGGGGGGTGACGTAGTGGCTGGCGGGGTAAACAGCCACGTGCTGCAGCGACTTGATGGCGGCGCCGGTGACGGGGTGGAACTCGGTGATGCGGTCGATCTCATCGCCGAAGAACTCCACCCGGACGGCCCGATCCTTATAATAGGCGGGGTACAGCTCCACCGTGTCGCCTCGAACCCGGAACATATTGCGCTCAAAGGCGATGTCGTTGCGCTCGTAGCGATCCTCCACCAGGCGGCGCAGCAGCTCGTCCCGATCCATGGTCTGGCCCACCCGGAGGGAGATCATCATGCGGGCGAAGTCCTCCGGCTCGCCCAGACCGTAGATGCAGCTCACCGACGACACCACGATCACGTCACGCCGCTCCAGCAATGCGCAGGTGGCGCTGAGGCGCAGGCGGTCGATCTCCTCGTTGGTGGAGGCGTCCTTCTCGATATAGGTGTCGGTATGGGGGATGTAGGCCTCGGGCTGATAGTAGTCGTAATAGCTGACGAAATACTCCACGGCGTTGTCGGGGAAAAACTCCCGGAACTCCTCGCACAGCTGGGCCGCCAGCGTCTTATTGTGGGCCAGCACCAGCGTGGGGCGCTGCACCTTTTCGATGACCTTGGCCATGGTGTAGGTCTTGCCGGAACCGGTGACGCCCAGCAGCACCTGCTCCCGCAGGCCGTTTTCGATGCCCTGGGCCAGCTTTTCGATGGCCTGGGGCTGGTCACCGGCGGGCTCATATTCGCTTTTTACCTTGAACGGGGGCATGGGCCCACCTCCTCAACGTGTCAGATAACCGCTCTGGCGCATGGAGACATAGTCGCCATCCGCCACCACGATATGGTCCAGCAGCCGCACATCCACCGCGCGCAAAACCTCCTCCACCTGTAAGGTGGACACCCTGTCCTCCTCCGAGGGCAGGGCCACGCCGCTGGGGTGGTTGTGACCCAGCACCACGGCGGCAGCGCCGCAGCTTAAGGCGAAGTTCACCACCTGGCGCTGGGGCAGCGCCGTGCTGACGCCGTCGCCGGTGGAGAGCACCTTCTCCCCCAGCAGCTTGCCCTTGCCGTCCAGGCACAGCATGTAGAGCCGCTCCTGTCGCTCGTCCCCCAGCACACGCAGCAGGTAGCCGCCCACCTTCTCCGGCGTGTTGTAGACCCGCTCCCGCTTGCCGCTGCGGCGAAGGCGGCGCTGCACGTCGGGGATGAGACGCAGCAGCGTAGCGGCGCCCTCCCCCAGGCCGGGGATGGCCCGAAGCTCCTCAGGAGAGGCGGCAAACACGTTTTCCAGCGAGCCGAAGGCGGCCAGCAGGGTATGGGCCAGGTCGTTGACATCCCGGCGGGGGATGGCGTAAAACAGCAGCAGCTCCAGCACCTCATGGTCGGCAAAGCTGTCCAGCCCGTGGCGGAGATATTGTGCCCGCTTCCGGGCGCGATGGCCGTCATGCATGCCCATGGTGCTCCCCCCTCCCCGCCGCGGCGGAATGATTTCGGTAAAACCGATTAAGCGATTTATTATACCATATTTCACCACCGGCCACAAGGCATTTTTTCCGCTGAAAAACCGGGGGATTTTTCCCTGCCAAAGGGGTTGACAGGAGAGGGGTTTTCCTTTATCCTTACAGTGTCAACTGAATCGATCCGGTAGGTAAGGCTACCGCAGGGATACGGACTGCTGCCGCGAAGTGGTGGAGACACTACAAGATGGTTTGAACAGGCGATATCGAATCCAAGGTATCATCTAACGCAGTTTCATTGCCCGGCGATGCTAAAGCTTGTAACGGTTGGGGCGAGGCCGCAGCGCCGCGCCCGGGTCACACGCCACAACACCTGCCGGGGGTCGTTGTGGTATTATTTTTGCCGCAGGCAGGAAAGGGGGCGCAGACCATGTTTGACCGCGAGGAACACATGGAGGAATATCTGGAGAAAATCGGGGAGCTGCTGCGAAGTAAACAGTATGCCCAGCTGCGGGATCTGCTGCTGCCCATGGAACCGGCGGATATCGCCGCCATTTTAGAGGAGGGCCCCCAGGAGCAGATGCCGCTGCTGTACCGGCTGCTGCCCAAGGAGCTGGCGGCGGAGGTGTTCGTGGAGCTGGAGAGCGACTCCCAGGAGCTGCTCATCAACGGCTTTTCCAACACAGAGCTGAAGGAAGTGCTGGACGAGCTGTACCTGGACGACGCCGCCGACATCGTGGAGGAGATGCCCGCCAACGTTGTGATCCGCATTCTGGACAAGGCCACGCCGGAGATGCGCAAATCCATCAACGAAATCCTGAAATACCCGGAGGATTCGGCGGGCTCCATTATGACCATGGAGTTCCTGTCGCTGAAAAAGGATATGACGGTGGCCGACGCCTTCAAGCGCATCCGGCGCATCGGCGGCGACATGGAGACCATCAACATCCTGTACGTCACCGACCCCCGGCGGAAGCTGCTGGGCGTGCTGTCGGTGCGGGATCTGCTGCTGGCGGACGAGGACGACCTCATTGAGGACATCATGGATCCCAACGTGGTGGCCGCCTCCACCATCGACGACAAGGAAGACGTGGCCCAGGCCATGAGCAAATACGACTATCTGGCCATGCCGGTGGTGGATCAGGAAAACCGGCTGGTGGGCATCGTCACCGTGGACGACGCCATGGACGTTATGGAAGAAGAGGCCACCGAGGATATCGAGAAGATGGCCGCTATCACCCCTACCGACAAGCCGTATCTCAAAACCTCCGTGTTCGACACGTTCCGGGCCCGCATCCCCTGGCTGCTGCTGCTGATGGTGTCGGCCACGTTTACGGGGCTGATCATCACCAGCTTTGAGGCGTCGCTGGCGGTGGTGCCGGTGCTGACGGCCTACATCCCCATGCTGATGGACACCGGCGGCAACTGCGGCTCCCAGGCCAGCGTCACCGTCATCCGCGCATTGAGCCTGGACGAGGTGGACTTCTCCGACATGCTGCAGGTCATCTGGAAGGAGATCCGGGTGGCGGTGCTGTGCGGCGTGGTGCTGGCGGCGGCCAACTTCGGCAAGATGATGCTCATTGACCGGATGTTGCTGGGCAACACGGCCCTGTCGCCGGTGGTGGCGGGGGTGGTGTGCGCCACGCTGGTGTGCGCCGTGGCGGTGGCCAAGTTCGTGGGCTGCACGCTGCCGCTGCTGGCCAAGAAAATCGGCCTTGACCCGGCGGTGATGGCCTCGCCGTTTATCACCACCATCGTGGACGCCCTGTCGCTGCTGATCTACTTCCAGTTCGCCACCCACATTTTGGGGCTGTAAAATTTGATGATTCTGAATGTTTTTTTCATCAGGGTGCCATAATAAGGTCAGGTGTAATGCCTGACCTTATTTTTTATTCTTTTGAGTACGGAGGAAACGGAAATGGACAACATCTGCACCAACGA
>JAFSMA010000001.1 GCA_017448145.1 Oscillospiraceae bacterium
AGCTTTGCTATGCTTAGATACAGGAAAAAGCCTCGAAAAATGCGAGAGTAACGCTACGATTTCGCATTTTAAGAGGCCAAGAAACCACGTTGTTTGCCGAAGACGTTATTCTATATGACCTTCTCTTCTGCATTCAACGGGGGTATGATGACCGGGGGAATGGCTTCCCCGAGAGAAGGTGACCCTATGAACGACTTTTTGACCTCCCTGCCACGGGAGACGGTGATGACGGCGGCGCTGGGCGCGGCGGCGGTGGCGCTGGCGGTGTTCTTCCTGCTGTACGCCAGGCAGCGGCGGGTGTGCCGCCGGATCGGCGACCTGGCCGACCGAATGAACGTGTGCATGGAGCAGCTGCGAACGGCGGAGACGGCGGCGGAATACGCCGGGCTGTGGCAGCAGATGGAGGACGACGCGGAGGCCATCGCCGCCTGGCAGGGCCGCATCCGGCTGTGGGACAGGAGCATCGACCTGGCCGCCGGGCGGCTGCGGGTGGCACAGCTGCGGGAGAACTACCAGTGGTGGCTGCGGGACGCCATGGAGCGGCAGAAGGACAGGGCCCTCCGGGAGGTGAAAACCACCTACCGCAACAGCACCGAGCACAAGGCGGCCATCTACGCCGCCCTGGCGGAGGACTGGGAGGGCGTAAGCCACCTGTTCTCGCCGGAAACGGCCCGGTTTGCCGACGGCGCCATGGAGGAGATCTACCGCTCCGCCGGGGCGGGGTTTGAACGGTGCGCCCCCTTTGCCGGGGCGGCGCGGCCAGGGGAGGCAGCGCGCAGCGCCGCCGTGGCGGAAAAGCTGGCGTGGGTAGACAGGATGGATGGGCGGGAGTTTGAATACTTCTGCGCCGACCTGCTGCGGCGCAGCGGCTTTACCGACGTGGACGTGACCGCCGGCAGCGGCGACCAGGGCGTGGACATTCTGGCCCAGAAGGACGAGATACGCTACGCCTTTCAGTGCAAGTGCTACGAGGCTGACCTGGGGAACACACCGGTGCAGGAGATCCACGCGGGGAAGGAGATTTACGACTGCCACGTGGGCGTGGTGATGACCAACCGGGGCTTTACCGCCGGGGCACGGGAGGCGGCGCGGCGGACGCGGACGCTGCTGTGGGGCAGGGACAAGCTGGCGGCGCTGATCGACGGGGCGGAGTGAGATTATCAAAAAATGGCCCATGCGCGAAGCGCAATTCATGGAGCGGCGCGAGACATCATGCCGCGAAGCGGCAATTCACGACGGCAGCGCCGTCAATTCATGCCATAAAAAAGAGACGGCTTGCGCCGTCTCTTTTTTTGGTTTTTGATTTTACCGCTGGCCCTTGTCGTAGGGGATGCCCTCGGCCTTGGGGGCCCGGGACTTCTTGGACGTGAAGGCCAGCACCACCAGGGAGATCAGGTAAGGCATCATGTTGTAGACGGAGCCGGGGATGTTCAGCGCCATGAGGAAGGGGAAGCCGAAGTAGACGTTGCTGAGGGCCCGGAACAGGCCGAAGAGCAGCGCCGCCAGGGCGATGCGGGTGGGCTTCCACTGGCCGAAGATCATCACCGCCAGGGCCAGGAAGCCGAAGCCGGCCACGCCGTTTTCAAACTTCCAGAGGGACACGCCGGCCAGGATGTAGCAGATGCCACCCATGCCGCCGTAGACGCCGGAGATGAGGACGCCGGCCCAGCGCATCTTATAGACGTTGATGCCCACGCTGTCCGCCGCCTGGGGATGCTCGCCGCAGGCCATGAGGCGCAGGCCGAAGCGGGTCTTATACAGCACCACGTAGGCCACCAACAGCATGATAACGGCGATGAGCATGAACCAGTTGAACTCGAAG
The DNA here is from genome assembly GCA_017448145.1 of Oscillospiraceae bacterium. GTDB lineage: Bacteria > Bacillota > Clostridia > Oscillospirales > Oscillospiraceae > Vescimonas. The sequence goes on from JAFSMA010000001.1 coordinate 1,823, forward strand.
CCGGCAATATTCACCAGGAACTTCTTCTTGGCCTCCACGTACTGAATCTCGGAGGAGACGTTGTTGGGGTCGGCGGCGGTGTTGATGGCCTTCACCAGCACGGTGGCAGCGGCCACGCCCAGCATGTTCAGGGCCGTGCCCACGATGGTCTGGTCGGCCTTGAAGTTGATGCAGGCCACGCCCAGCAGGGCGGAGTAGGCCACGGCGAACACCACGGCCCCCAGCAGCACCACCAGGATGGTGGGCAGGGCGGCCCAGGAGTTGGGCAGGGCGCGCATCATCAGCGCGCCACCCAGGGCGCCGATGACCATGATGCCCTCAAGGCCCAGGTTGATGACGCCGGAATGCTCGGAGAAGCAGCCGCCCAGGGCCACCAGCATCAGCACGGAGGCGAAAATCAGCGTGTATTGTACCAGCAGTAACATTTACTTGGCGCCCCCTTTCTCATTGGCCGCGGCGGCCTTTTGCTTGGCCTTTTCCTCACTCCTGGCAATACCCATGTTGATGGTGTACTTGATGAACAGCACGAAGCCGCACAGGTAGATAATCAGGGAGGAAATCAGATCGGAAATCTGGGAGGAATACTTGGACAGGTCCACAAAGGCACCGCCGGAGGTGATGTGCTGGATGAAGTAGGAGGCGAAGATGGTGCCGATGGGGTTCAGGCCGCCCAGGAAGGCGGCGGCGATGCCGTTGAAGCCCATGCCGGGGACGGAGGACTGGGTGACGGACCACTGCTCAAAGTCGGTGAGGTACAGGAAGGCGCCGCCCATGGCTGCCAGCGCACCGCTGATGATGAGAGTGAGGATGATGTTGCGCTTTTCCGCCATGCCGGCGTACTTGGCGGCGTTCTTATTGTTGCCGGTGGCCTTCAGCTCGTAGCCCAGGCGGGTCTTATCCAGCAGCACCATAATGGCGATGGCAATCAGCACCGCCAGGGGGATGGCAATGGTGACGTTGCCGTTGTTGCTGAACAGCTTGCCAAGGCCCAGGGTGGGCAGCATGGCCTGGGTGGCGTCGGTCTTGAGGTGCAGGGTGTAGGGGCTGGTGGGCTCCTTGACGGTGGCCAGCAGCATATTGGTGGTATATAGGCCGATCCAGTTGAGCATGATGCCGGAGATGACCTCGTTGACGTTGCAGTAGGCTTTCAGCAGGCCCACGATGGCGCCGTAGATGCCGCCCACCACGATGGACAGCAGCAGGCAGGGCAGCCAGCTCCAGTGCCAGGCCAGGGCCGCGTACAGGCAGGCGCAGGAGCCCACCACGTACTGACCGGCGGCGCCGATGTTGAACAGGCCTACCTTATAGGCGAACAGCACGCTCAAAGAGCACATCAGCAGGGGGGCCGTCTTTACCAGGGTGTTGCCGAAGTTCTTGGCCTGGAGGTTGGCCCGGGAATAGTTCCAGAAGTTTTTCACCACCGCCAGGATGGCCTCGCCTGCGCCGCTGGGATTGATGAACAGCAGCACGATGAAGCCCAGCAGCAGACCCAGCACGATGCACAGCAGCGACGCGATCAGGGACTGCACGGCGGCGTTTTTCAGCAGATTCTTTTTCATGCCTTCACCTCGTCTCTCTTGGCGCCGGCCATGTACAGGCCCAGCTCCTCCTGGGTGGTGGTCTTGGGGTCAAGCTCGCCCACGATTTCACCCTCGTACATCACCAGGATGCGGTCGGGCACGTCCATGACCTCGTCCAGCTCCAGGGAAATGAGCAGCACCGCCTTGCCGGCGTCGCGCTGCTCCACCAGCTTGCGGTGGACGAACTCGATGGCGCCCACGTCCAGGCCGCGGGTGGGCTGCACGGCCACCAGCAGCTCAGGGGCCTTATCCACCTCGCGGGCGATGATGGCCTTCTGCTGGTTGCCGCCGGACATGGCCCGGGCCGCGGTGACGGGGCCCTGGCCGGAGCGGACGTCGTACTCGTCGATGAGGCGGTCGGCGTACTTGCGGATGTTGTCGCGGCGGAGGAAGCCGATGCGGTCGGTGAACTTCTCCTCAAAGTAGCGCTGGAGCACCAGGTTATCCTCCAGGGAGTAGTCCAGCACCAGGCCGTGCTTGTGACGGTCCTCGGGGATATGGCTCATGCCGGAGGTGCTGCGCTGGCGGATGGAGGCCTTGGAGATGTCCTTGCCGTCCAGGGTGATGGTGCCGCTCTTGAGAGGCTCCAGGCCGGTGAGGCCGTAAACGAACTCGGACTGGCCGTTGCCGTCGATGCCGGCGATGCAGACGATCTCGCCACGGCGGACCTTCAGGGATACGTCGTGAACGGCGTCCTTCTTGTGGGTCTTGGAGGCCACGGACATGTGCTGGATGTCCAGCACCACGTCGCCCACATGGGCGGGCTTCTTGTCCACATGGAAGTTGACGTTGCGGCCCACCATCATGGCCGACAGCTCCTCAGGGGAGGAATTGGCGGTCTCCACGGTGCCCACGTACTTGCCCTTGCGCAGCACGGTGCAGCGGTCGGCCACCGCCATGATCTCGGCCAGCTTGTGGGAGATGAAGAGGATGGACTTGCCTTCGGCGGCCAGATTCTTCATGATCTTCATCAGCTCGTCGATCTCCTGGGGGGTGAGCACGGCGGTGGGCTCGTCGAAGATGAGGATCTCATTGTCGCGGTAGAGCATCTTCAAAATCTCGGTGCGCTGCTGCATGCCCACGGTGATGTCCTCGATGATGGCATCGGGGTCCACTTGCAGACCGTACTTCTCCGACAGGGCCAGCACCTTCTTGCGGGCCTCGTCCTTTTGCAGGAAACCGTGCTTCGTCGGCTCCACGCCCAAGATGATGTTGTCCAGCACGGTGAAGCACTCCACCAGCTTGAAGTGCTGGTGAACCATGCCGATGCCCAGGTCGTTGGCATCGTTGGGATCGTGGATGGTGACCTCTTTGCCATCCTTTTTGATGACGCCCTCCTCCGCCTGGTACAGGCCGAAGAGCACGCTCATCAGTGTGGACTTTCCGGCGCCATTCTCCCCCAGCAGGGCGTGGATCTCTCCGCGCTTGAGCTGGAGGGTGATGTCATCGTTGGCGATGATGCCGGGAAATCGCTTGGTGATGTGCAGCATTTCGATTGCATACGGCGTTTCCAAATGTGACCCCTCCTTTTGTGGTTAGCTATTAGGGATATTATACAATAGAACCGCGTATAAAGCAAAAGAAATTTGCGAATTTGTTCGGGATTTCTGTCGAGGGGGCGGAGGAAGGGAAAACGGGGGGGTGGCGGGCACCGGCGGGCCGAGGTCGGGCCGCCCTGTGGAGGGATTCGGGGCCGGGTGGCATTCAGCCGCAGCGGGTAATTATTGTTATGGGTTTGGGGCGGACAGGGTCGTCCGCCCCAACGGGCGGCAATGATGCCGGTTAACAATAAACCCCGCCAGGCGCTAATAGTTAACG